>PXRR01000013.1:897-8558 GCA_003021975.1 Halobacteriales archaeon QS_5_70_17
CCACCTGACGAGCCAGCAACCGGCGACGGCGGCCGCGCTGACCGATCTCGCACGCGTCGCGGGCGCGGCCGTCAGTTTCGACCCCGGCCGCCGCATCGAGAGCCGCGACTACGCGGCGACCATCCGGAACGCCGACCTCCTCTTTCTCAACGAGCGCGAGGCCGAGGCCCTGCTGAACGCCGACGGCGCGACCCCGCCCCTGGAGGGGACGACGGTGGTCGTCAAGCGCGGGGAATCGGGGGCCACCGCCCACGCCGACGGGGGGACCGTCGAGCACGGCGGCTACCCGATCGAACCGCTGGACACGACCGGCGCCGGCGACGCGTTCGCGGCGGGGTTTCTCGCCGCGCTCGAGGGCCCGCTGTCGGGCGAGGGCGGGACGGACCGCCGGCGCTACGATCGGGCGCTCGCGGTCGCCAACGCCTGCGGCGCGCTGGCTTCCCGGCGAGTGGGCGCGCGGGCGATGCTGACCCGCGACCGCATCGAGCAGTTCGTCGACGATCGTCCCCCTGCCGGTAGATCCGAGTCGCGGGCAGTCCCGCCCGGTCGGCGTGCTCCCGCACCGCGTTCTCGCTTTCGGCCCGGTAGTGACAGAACGTCCCCTCGATCAGCCCATCGTCGTTGGTCAGCACCTCCGACTCGACCCAGCGGATGTCGGTGCCCTCCTCGCGGAGCTGTTCGAGCACCTCGCCCGACTTCTCGCCGGCGTCCTGGAGGTCGTCTTCCGTGATCGTGTCGTCGAGTTCGCGCAGGATGAGATAGTCCGTCATGGGACGCCGGGAGATCGGACGGGCGGCGCTTAACCCTTTGGTAGCCGTTCGCGTGCGAGACGCGAACGGCGAGCGCGAGCGTCACTTCCAGGGGTTCTCGACGAGGTCCGAGAGGACGCCGCCGACCCTGATCCGGCAGTCCGCCCGCGGCTCCGCGATGCAGAGCAGCGCGTACCCGGCCGCGAGGTGGCGCCCCTTGAGCGCGCGCGGCGGACGGCGGTGCTCGACGCTCCCGGCGAGCACCCGCCCGGTGCAGGTGCCGCAGGCGCCGGTCCGACAGCCGACCGGGAGGGCGACGCCGGCCCGCCCGGCGGCCTCGAGGACGGTCTCGTCGGCCGGGACCGACAGCGCCTCGACGCGGCCCTCGTCCCACGCGAGGACGACGCGGTGGGCGTCCGTCACGGGGCGTCAGTCACCCCCCGCGGCGCCCGCCGACGGGCGGACGGCGACGGCGCCGCCCGGGTCGGTCGGCCGATCGGAGGGCGGTCACTGCCAGACGTCGCTGGTACAGTCGCCGTCGGGCCAGCGGATCTCGTGGGCGCGGGCCGGCCCCGCGGGCATCTCGCCGAAGTCCACGAGGAAGTCCCCGTCGAGTTCCATCGTCCCCCGCCGGGGGTCGACGTCGGCCTTCAGCATCACCGACCCCTTCTCGCCCTCCCCGGGGTAGAACTGCTCGTCCCACGAGGAGAACAGCGAGGTGGTCCAGTAGAGGCGCTCGCCGTCGAGGCTCAACTGGAGCATCTGCGGCCCGCCGACCACCTCCCGCTTGCCGTCGATCGGATGGCTCGGGCCGAAGTGGCCGCCGGCCCAGATCCGGTCGGCCAGCCGGGGGTTGGCCGGATCCGAGACGTCGTACATCCGGACGTCGCCGTGCAGCCAGTTCGAGAAGAAGAGGTAGCGGTCGTCCATCGACACCAGCAGGTCGGTCACCAGCCCCGGAACGGGCATGTCCCAGTCCTCGTGCTCGCGGTCCTCGACGTCGATGACCTTCTCGGCGCGGTACCGGCCGCCGTCCGCGCTGTCCTCGTAGAAGTGGAAGACGTTCGAGGACAGCGCCGCGCCGACGAACCCGTGAGTCGACACCGGCGAGTGGAGAAAGCGGACCTCGAGCGGGATCATTCCTTCCTCGCCGAGGTCGATGGTCTGCTCGACCTCCTTCTCCGTCCAGTCCCAGAAGTGGAGCCGACGGCCGTACTTGCCCGCCTCGACGTCCTCGAGGTCGAAGCCGGGGTAGTACGTCTCGGGGGCGGCCCACTCCGTCGAGACCATCACGTTCTGGCGGGGCTGGTACCAGAAGTCGTAGTTCATGTCGATCTCGCCGGGGGGGTCCCAGCGGCCCTCGATCTCGAAGTCGTCGTTCAACAGGAGGAATCCGCCGGGGAGTTCGCCGTCGGCGTCCCCGAGCATCGAGATCATGATCTCGCCGTCGGGGATGCAGTGGACGGTGTGGGGCGCCGAGAGGTCGTAGTCGAAGACCTCCTCGGGTTCGACGACCTCCGTCAGCTCGGGATCACGGCGGTCCTCGGCGTCGATCACGTGGATCCGCGAGGAGCGCTGGCCGGGGACGATCAGGTGCCGGCGCTCGAGGCCGTCCATGTGACACGACGACGAGCAGGCGTTCCAGCCGAAGTGGTGGAGTTCGTCGCCCCGGTCGGGCATCTCGACGCGGTCTACCACTTCGCCGTAGGACTCCGAGTCGGGATCGACGTCGACCACCGCCAGGAAGTCCGGCGCGTCGACGTCGGTGCCGACGTACAGGCCCATCACGTACGCCAGCCTCTCGGGGTCGGACTCCTCGATGGCCGCCTGCGGCGTCGAGTACCCCGGTCCCCGGTGGTCGTGGTCGTAGTCGTCGCCCCGAACGTCGGCGTCTGGGGATTCTGCGTCGCTCATTACCAGCGGGTGTTTCGAGCCAACACATCTCACTGAGTGCGTACCGGAAGATGTTGCCGGTGGTCGTTGCTGCCGGGAGAACGCCGTCTGGAACTCGGGTGCCGGTGCGGACCGCAATCGGGGGGCCGGTCGTCGCGTGAAGACCGACTGGAGGCGTCAGGCTACTCGTAGAGCCACTGCTCGTCGATCCGCTCGTAGTCGACGAGTTCGTCGTCGTCGAAGAAGAGGTCGATCTCGCGCTCGGCGGACCCCTCCTCCGTGTCGGAGCCGTGGATGACGTTCCGGCCGAGGTCCAGGCCGAGGTCGCCCCGGACGGTTCCGGGGGCGGACTCGGCGGGGTCGGTCTCGCCCATCATCGCCCGGACCTGAGCGACCGCGTCCTGGCCCTCCCAGACCATCGCCATGACCGGCCCGGAGGTGATGAAGTCCACGAGGTCCTCGAAGAAGGGCTCGTCCTCGTGCTCGCCGTAGTGCTCCTCGGCGAGGTCGCGGTCGATCTCGACGAACTTCGCGCCGACGAGCTTCAGCCCGCGGTCCTCGAAGCGACCGACGATCTCGCCGATCAGGCCGCGCTGGACCCCGTCGGGCTTGACCATCACGAAGGTGCGCTCGGTCACTGCTCGTCCTCCTCGACCTCAGCTTCGGCCTCCGCGTCCGCGAGGTCGGGACTCGGCTCGTCGGCGTCCTCGACGCCACCGGTCTCCGTGCCGCCGCCGGCGTCGACGACCGGTTCCTCGTCCTCGTCGCCGCGGGCCTCGTCGTCGGAGGGCTCGGCCTCGGCGCCCGCGTCTCCCGGCTCGGCCTCCGCGGCGCCGACCTCCTCCTCGTCGGGGGTGGCGACGTCCGATTCCGGTTCGGGCTCGTCGAGGTCGGTCGCCCCCTCCTCGGGGACCTCCTGGACCTCGTCCTGGCTGCCGGTCGTCTGCTCGCCGCCGGCGGCCTGCCCGGCCTCGGTCCACTCGAGGTCGCGGGCCTCGCGGCCCATGAAGTAGTTCTTCTCCGCCTTCGAGTTCTTGAAGTGGAGCACGGTGCCGTCGTTGCGGACGTACATGATGCCCGTCCCGGGCTCGATCTCCTCGCCGCTGAAGTCGCAGGTGCGTGTCTTGGGCATTACTGACCACCGATGGCGTCGGCCTCTCGGGCGGTCTCCCGGAGCTGGAGGACGTCCCCAACCCGGACCGGCCCGAGGACGTTTCGCGCGATGATGCGTCCCTGGTTTTCGCCCTCGCGGATGCGACACTTGACCTGCATGGCCTCGCCGTGCATGCCGGTCTTGCCGACGATCTCGACGACCTCGGCGGACGTCGCATCCTCTTCCTCTTCTGCGCTCATTTTACCTGAGTTCCGAGAGCTTCTCGGTGATGTCGTCGACGTCGGCGCTGGCCTCGCCCGCGTCGACGATGGCCGCTGCGGCGCTGCCGACCTCGAGGCCGGCGGCGTGCCCGATGTCGTCCTGCGTCTCGACGAACAGGTAGGCGATGTCCTTCTCCTCGCTCAGTTCGGGGAGGTGCATGACCACCTCCTCGGGCTGGACGTCCTCGGCCACGTAGACGAGCCGGGCGTTGCCGCGCTCGACGGCCTTCGTGGTTTCGTTCGTTCCTTTCTTCACCGAACCGGTGTCCCGGGCTACCTCGAGGGCCTCGATGGCGTCCTCCTCGAGGTCGGCCGGAACGTCGAAGTCAACGTACACTGGCATGATTATATCTCGACCCCGCGCGGTGGCTCGCGCCCCCTCCGCCTCGCGACGACAGGTCAGTACGCGGGCCGAACCGGCCTGCGCGCCGGACCCGTCGCCGCTACCGACCGAGCGGCCGGCGAGAGTCCCTGGCTGGGGGCATCATCAACCCCGCACGGGTCGTACCCTTCCCTATTCCGGCCCTCCATAAAAGGGCTTCCGAACGCTCGCGGGCGTGTGTCCCCGGCACACGGCCCCGGACGGGAGGAGACGGCCCGACCGAGGACCGGCGCTGACGGTCCTGATCCGATCCCGCTTCCCTCGAGCGTCGACCGCCGCGTTCAGGCCCCGTCGTACCGGCGGTCGGCGACCCTCACCAGCTGCTTGCCGATGTTCACGCCCTCGAACAGCCCCAGGAACGCCTCCGGGGCGCTCTCGATGCCCTCGGTGACGGTCTCGCGGTACTGGACCGTCCCGTCGTCGACCCAGCGCGCGAGGCGCTCGTTGGCCTCGCGGTAGCGGTCGGCGTAGTCCCGGACGAGCACGCCCTCGACCCGGGCGCGCGTCTCGATCAGCTTCCCCAGCTTCCGGGGACCGGTCGGCACCTCCGTCGCGTTGTACAGCGCGATCTGACCGCAGACGACCACCGTGGCCCGGACGTTCAGTTCCCCGAAGACGGCGTCGGTGATCGGCCCCCCGACGTTGTCGTAGTAGAGGTCGACCCCCTCCGGACAGGCCTCCGAGAGAGCGGCGCTCACGTCGTCGGTCTCGTAGTTGATCGCGGCGTCGAACCCCAGGTCGTCGGTGAGCCAGTCGACTTTCTCCTCGGCGCCGGCGACCCCGACGACGCGACAGCCCGCCTCCCCGGCGATCTGTCCGACGACCGACCCGACCGCCCCGGCGGCCCCGGAGACGACGACGGTGTCGCCGGGCGTCGGGGCGCCCACGTCGAGCAGTCCGAAGTACGCCGTCCGGCCGGGCATCCCGAGCACGCCGAGCGCGGTCGACACCGGCGCCAGGTCCGGGTCGACGGCCACGAGGTCGTCCCCGTCCGCGACCGCGTACTCGGCCCACAGGAGATTGCCGTTGACGACGTCGCCCTCGGACCAGTCGCCGTGCTCGGAGGCGACGACCTCGCCGACGACGCCCGCCCGCATCGGCTCGCCGACGTCCCACGGCTCGGCGTAGGACTCCGCGTCGCGCATCCGCCCGCGCATGTACGGGTCGACGGACACGTACAGCGTCCGCACCAGTACCTCTCGGGGTCCGGGCTCGGGCACCGGTCGCTCCTCCAGTTCGAAGCAGTCGGCGTCCGGTCGTCCGTCGGGGCGCTCGGCGAGGATCCACGTCCGGTTGGTCTCGGCGTCGGCGTCTGCCATGTCCCCGCCGACGCCCCCCGGGACCGTCATGGTACCGAACCCGACTGGATCGAGATCACCGACCGGGGGACGCGGGGCGGCGACCGCAGGAGGCATTGTCCCGCGTCTCCGAGCGGAGGTATGCCGATTCCGGGCGACCTCGTCGAGCGGCTTCGCGCGGAGGCGCGCCGGACCGACGAGCGCCGCCTGCTCGTCGTCGCGGGGAGTCACGACGCCTGCGCGGACGCCCTGCCGGCCGCGCTCGCGGCCGCCGACGCCGACGACCCGGTCGCAGTCGGCCACCGGGATCTGGGGATCGAGCGCCACGAGCCGCGCCGCGCGAACGCGCTGCTCGGGACGACGCGGGACTGCGTCGCCGTCGACCTCCACGAGGAGTGCCGCCCGAACGCGCTCGGGCGGGCCGTCGGCGCCGTCGACGGCGGCGGCCTGCTGGTCGTCCTCGCGCCGCCGCTGGAGGCGTGGCCCAACCGGCGGGACCGCTTCGACGAGACGCTGGCGGTTCCGCCCGCGGAGCTAGCGGACGTCGCGGGCAACTTCCGCCGGCGGCTGGTCGCCCTGCTGCGCGCTCACCCCGGAATCGCCGTCGTCGACGCCGACGAGGGACGCGTCGAGCGCGACGGGCTGACCGACCCCGCGCCGCGGCGCCGGCCCGCCCGCGACCGGCCGACCCGGCCCGAGGAGCACGCCTTCCCGCGGGCGGCCTACGACGCCTGCCGCACCGACGACCAGGTCGCGGCCGTGCGGGCCTTCGAACGCCTCCGCGAGCCGAACGCGGCCGTCGTACTCGAGGCCGACCGCGGCCGCGGGAAGTCGAGCGCCGCGGGCCTCGCGGCGGGCGCGCTCGCGGCCGCCGGGCGGGACGTCCTCGTGACGGCGCCCGACCGGCGGGGCGCCGGCGAACTGTTCGCCCGCGCCCGGGAACTGCTCGACGCGCTGGGAATCCTCGAGGACGGCGCGGGAGTGGGGCCGGCGGCCGCCGACGGGGGGCGAGTGCGGTTCGCGCCGCCGGCCGAGGCCGCCACCCTCCCCGGCGACCCCGACGCCGTCCTCGTCGACGAGGCCGCGGGCCTGCCGGTGGACCTGCTCGCGGGCTTCCTCGGGCGCGTTCCGGTCGGCTACGCCACGACGGTCCACGGGTACGAGGGCGCCGGCCGGGGGTTCGCGGTGCGGTTCCGCGAGCGCCTCGCCGATAGCGGCGTCGAGGTGATCGAGCGGACGATGGCGGCGCCGATCCGGTACGCCGCGACCGACCCCGTCGAGCCGTGGGCCTTCCGGGCGCTGTTGCTCGACGCCGACCCCCCGGTCGAGCCGCTGGTCGCCGACGCCACCCCCGAGACCGTCGAGTACGCCCGGCCGACGCCGGCGGACCTGCTGGCCGACGAGCACCGCCTGCGGGAGCTGTTCGGCCTGCTCGTGCTCGCGCACTACCGGACAGAGCCCGACGACCTGGCGCGCCTGCTCGACGCGCCGAACCTCTCGGCGCGGTGCCTGCTCCACGACGGCCACGTCGTCGCCGTCGCCCTGCTCGCCCGCGAGGGGGGCCTCGGCCCCGGGACCTGCGAGGCCGTCTACCGCGAGGGCCGGGTCCGGGGCAACATGCTCCCGGACCTGATGACCGGCCAGTTGCGCGACCCGCGGGGCGCGGCGCCCGTCGGTCGCCGCGTCGTCCGGATCGCCACCCACCCCAGCGTCCGGTCGCGGGGACTGGGATCGCGGCTGCTCGGGGAGGTCCACGCCGAGTTCGCCGACGACGTCGACTGGTTCGGAACGAGCTACGGCGCCACGCCCCGATTGCTGCGGTTCTGGCGGTCGAACGGCTACCGCGCGATCCACCTCTCGGCGACCCGCAACGACGCCAGCGGCGAGCACTCGGCGGCGATGCTCCGCCCGCCGCGGGCCGGCGCGGTCGGGGAGGCCGACTGGCGCTCCGGGACCGAGACCGGC
>PXRR01000014.1 GCA_003021975.1 Halobacteriales archaeon QS_5_70_17
TGACGGCGGCCGGTTCGAGCGCCGACTCGTCCTCGGTGGCGAGAAACGCCCCCGTGAGGTCGAGGCCCAGGACCTCGTCGGCCGCGCGGACCCCCTCGGAGGCGACCTCGTCGGGGGCGTCGGCCGCCATCAGCCGCCGGGTCGCGTCGTGGAGGTCGGCGAGCCGCTGGGCGTACCGCTGGCGCTCGGTCACATCGGTGTAGACGGCGTAGCCGTCGATCGCCAGCCCCTCCTCGGACAGCGGGATCGCGCGGAGCCTGAACGTCCGGTGGTCGCCGTCTGCGGTCCGCCGCCGGACCGTCTCGGCGAACCGATCGCCCGAGCGGGCGCGGTCGTTGATCGCGGTCGCCTCGTCGTCCGCCTTCGGAGGGACGATTACCTCGTCGAGCGACCGTCCCCTGATCTCCTCGACCGGGTAGCCGAACGTCGCCTCGAAGGCCGGGTTGACGTCCCGGACGACGGGCGTGTCGCCGTCGAAGGTCACCGCGGCGATGCAGTCGGTGCCGTTCTCGAACAGCGCCTCGATGCGGGTCTTCTCGGCCACGATCCGCCGGCGCTGCCGGCGTTGCTGGCTGTCGTAGACGCCGACCGCGATGCCGCCGACCGCGCCGACGACCGCGAGCTGCGCGAGGATCACCCACGGCTTGATCCGGCCCTCGAGCGCCCAGTGCGACCGCGCCGACGCTCACGATCACCCACATCACCACGCGGCGGTGGGACGGAGCGCCCAACTCCGACCGGACGAGATAGCCCGCGGTCAGGGCGACGCCGATCGCGAGAACTATCGGGAGCGTGTTCTCCAGGAAGGGAAGGTAGCGTGGAGTCCCCTGAACGAAGACGTCCTCGACGATATCGTACGCGAAGACAGTCAGCAGTAGGCCGCCGATCGCAGCGAGCGCGGCGGCCGCCGGCGTCCACTCCTTCCCCACTGACTGTCCCATCCTCGGATCACTACGCCAAAGACGACTTAAAAGTACTGGAGAATTAGGGGAGGACTGCCGCGGTCGGGTCCGTCTCGCCTCAGTCCTCCTCGGAGCCGTCCTCGACGTCGATGCTGACCGGGTCGTCGCCGGCCGCCGCGTCGAGAGGCTCTGCGGTCCCGGCGTCGAGCGCCGCGGCCAGCGCTTCCGGATCGACGCGCTCGACGGCCCGCCGGACGGCGGCCGAGCCGATCCGGCCGGCGACCTCTCGGCCGACCAGGCCCGCGAGGCCGCCTCCGGTCGCCCGGTCGGCGATCCGCCGGGCGGCGAGTCGGCCCACGGGGCCGCCGATGGCCTGCCGGAGGCGCTCGTCGTCGACGGCCTCCTCGACGGGCGCGCCCGACTGGAGCGCCTCGACGTCGACGGCCTCGAGCAGTTCGCGGGCGACGTCGATCACCACCAGGGCGTCCAGGCCGCTCTCGACGTCGTCGAGGGGTCCGTTCCCGCCGTCGCTCCCGTTTCCGCCGTCAGTCCCTGTCATCGGACGCCGCTAGCGCGAGGTCGGTGATAGGTCCGGCGCTTGCGAGTGGAGCGACGCCCGCGGGGTTTTCCGGGCCGCGAGCGAAGGCCGGCCATGGCCGAGCACCGACGACCGCGAGTGGTCGGCGGCGACCCGGAATCGACGGCGGCACCGGACGGCGAGCGCTGGCGCCGGGCCTTCGACGTCGGCGCGACGACGCTCGTCGACGTCCGGATCAAGCACGGCGACCGGTCGGCGTGGCGCCACCACGGCGAGCGCGCGGCCTACGGCGTCGTCCTCGCCGGGACGCTGTCGGTCCAGTACGACCGGGACGAGCGTCTCACCGTCGGGAGCGAGGAGTTCTTCCGCGTCCCGGTGGGCACCGCCTACCCGACCGCCGCGGAGGGCGACGTCCACGCGCTGGTCGCCCTCGTGGGCCCCGGCGAGCGAGTCGTCGACGCCAGCGGTCCGGCGGCGGGGGGCCCGGTCCCCCGCCGGGCGGGTCGGGCCGACCTCGTCGGGACGTCGCCGCTCGCGAACCTGACCCGCCTGACGCCGTTCCCGGACGCGCCGGTCCAGCAGGTCCGGGGCCACGCCGAGGGCCGGGTCGGCTCCGAGTGGCACCACCACGGCGACAACGACGTGTTCGGCCGCGTACTGGCCGGCGAGGGGTACGTGGAGCGGGTCTCCGACGGCGGCGTCGAGCGCGCCCTCGCGCGGGCCGGCGAGTTCTTCCCCGTGCCGGCGGGACTGGTCCACCGGGACGTCAACCCCAGCGACGAGGACCAGGAGTACGTCCTCTGGCTGACGGGGAGCGACCCGCGGACCGTCCGCGTCGAGGGGCCCGGCGAGGGGGCAGGCGGGACTGCCCCGGACGGCGGCGAGTAGTCTCGGGGTCCGGACGTGGTGAGGCGGCGCTCCCGGAACGCCCCGCGAGATACCCCGGGGCGAACTTCAGTCCAAGAGGATAGAGGGTATTCCGACCGGGCGTCGAGTCGGGATCCGCCCGGCGTCGGGACGCGGGCGGCGGAAGCGAGGGCCGCCGGCATCCGCCGCGGGTCCGCGCGTGTTCGACCCGCTACAGCGACCGCTCGGGGTCGCCGTGGAGCAGCATGTCCGAGAACGTCCGGTAGAACTGCTCGCCGTCGATGCGCTCGACGACGCGCGTCCCCGGTTCGTTGTCGGTGACGCCGAGTTCGTCGACGAGGCTGTACCCACGGGTCATCCCCTCGCGCTCGTCGACGTCGACGTAGTAGGTCCCGCTCCCCTCGATCAGGTCCGGTTCGAGCAGGCAGGCGGCCGCGATGGAGTCGGACTGCGTGACGGCGTCGACGCCCTGCTGGCGCCGGCTGAACTCCCGGGGCGCCTCGGCGATGGTCGCGAAGAACTCCGCGTACTCCGTCTCCGCGGCCTCGAAGGGGGCGATGTCGTCGGCGTCCAGCGTCCCCTGTCTGACGCAGAGTCCCCAGTCGACGAGCGTGACGTCGAGGTCGTCGACGACGACCGTCGCGGCGTCGGGATCGACCCAGAAGTTGAACTCGGCGGCGGGCGTGTCGTTGCCGAGCGTGTTGACCGCCCCGCCCATCACGTACACCGAGTCCAGCAGGTCCCCGAGGGCGGGTTCGCGTCGCAGGGCGAGCGCGACGTTGGTCAGCGGGCCGATACAGAGCAGCGACACCTCCCCCGGCGAGTCGCGGGCCGCCTCGACGATGGCGTCGGGGGCGTACGCCCGCGCCGAGTCGATGCCCGTCTCCGGGAAGAGGTCCCCGCCCAGTCCCCCCTCGCCGTGGACGTGCGGGACGTGTTCGAACTCCTTGACCAGCGGACTGCGGGCGCCCTCGTGGACGGGCACCTCGTCGGCGACCCCCGCCAGGTCGAGGGTGTATTTGGCGTTCTCGACCTGGCGGTCGAACTCGACGTTGCCGGCGACGACCGTCAGCGCCTCGACGGTCAGCGAATCCGCCAGCACCGCCATCAGGATGGCCTGTGTGTCGTCCCCCGCGGTGTCAGTATCGATGATGACCCGACGCGACATCGTCGATCCATCGAGGGGAAGCGACTTATACTGCCGGACACGAGCGATGCCACCGAACGGTGGCCGTCCCGGTGGGGAACGGAACTCGTGACGGCGCGCTCCCGACGCAGGTCTGTACGGACGAGCCCGTCGCCGACCTACGGACTAATAGCCGTCGAACAGGGCCGGTTCACCGACGGACGGGTCCGGGGCGTCGAAACCCCCGAGAACGAGGGCGGGAGAAACATCCGAGCGACGAACGATTCCGACGAGCGCTTCGAGCGCGACCGCCTGAAGAACTCCGTCTTCAGGCGGTCGCCGAGTACGCCGAGCACACCTTCCTGAGGGGGGCGGCGAGGAAACCGACGG
Organism: Halobacteriales archaeon QS_5_70_17; assembly: GCA_003021975.1. Classification (GTDB taxonomy): domain Archaea; phylum Halobacteriota; class Halobacteria; order Halobacteriales; family Haloarculaceae; genus Halomarina. The sequence goes on from PXRR01000014.1 coordinate 3,824, forward strand.
GAGCGACGCCGCCGAGCGCGCCGGGGACGCGCCCGATCCGACCGTCGACGCACTGGCCGTCGGTGGATCGGCCGTCACCGTCGAGCAGTTCCTCGACGGCGACTACCCCGATCACCGGCTGCGCGATCGGACGGTCGAGGGGGCCTTCGCCGTCGAAGACGCCTCCGAGGAGGGACTGCGTCAGTTCGCCGAGAAGGCCGAGGCAGAGCTCGAAACCGCCGAGCGCGAGGCCCTCGAGGCGGCTCTCGACCAGTTCTTCGCCGGGCTAGAGGCCGACGACCCGGAAGAAAGCGAGGTGCCGGCGGTCGCCTACGGCGAGGCCGTCGACGAGGCCCTGGAGTACGACGCCGTCGAGACCGCGCTCGTCTCGGAGGCACTCGACGGCGAAACCGCGAGCGCGATCGAGCGGCGGGTGACCGACGCCGGAGGGGAGTGTCTCGTCGTTCCGACGGCCGTCGAGCGCGGCGAGGAGTTCGCGACGACGTTCGGCGGCGCCGGCGCGGTGCTGCGGTTCCCGATCGAGTGATTCACTCCGGGTGGCGGACGATGTGGACGTCGTAGCCGGGATCCTCGGAGACCGGTTTGCCGACGCTCGTGACCGGCGTCGTGACGCGGCCCGCGTTCTCGCTGCCGACGAAGACGACCGTCGCCCCCACCTCGTGGGCGACCTGGCGGATCCGGCGGCCGATGTCCATCGTCGTCGAGGCGAGCATGCTCGTCTCCTCGGTGTGCTCGACACGGATCGTGGCGTCCGGGGCGACCTCGCGGGCTCCCTTCCGGAGGCGGTCGGCGATGGCGCTCTCGTCGAAGGGCTCGTCGGCGTCGATCCAGCCGCGCTCGCGGGCGAACTCCTCGTCGGGCGGGACGACAGTGAGCACGACTACCTCCTCGCCGATCAGGTCGCCGAACTCCACCGCGCGCTCGACGGCCCGCCGGGAGAGGTCCGAACCGTCGAACGGTGCCAGTAGAACCATGCCGGACGTAGGACCGCTCGGCGTATAACTCCACTCTCGGATCCGTGACGCGTCACGGATCCGTGACCTGGGGGCGTCTTCGGTCCCGGCGACCTCCTCGAGGTCCCGTTGATCGTTGTACTCCTCCGGGCCGGCCGCGCGCCCCGTGAGTTCGCCGTACACCGCCTCCCGTACCTCCTCGGGGGAGTCGAACTCTTCCGTGCCGGTCATGCGATCGAAGACGCTGCCCAGCGACTCCGTCTCGTTGGCCATGTCGAGGGGCTGGTCGGCGTACTCCTCGGCCAGCTCCTCGGGACGAACGGGGTACTCTCGGTTTCCGAGGTCGCGCTCGACGTCGTCGAGGATGCGCTCGACGTCGTCGGCGCGCTGGCTCTGCCGCTGCTCGGCGCGGTCCTGAACGCGGTCGGGGTCGGGATCCCGATCACTCATGAGCGGAGGTACGACCGGTCGGCACAAAGGCGTGGGGCCGCCCTGTGCAGGCCGGACCGCCGTCGGGCGTCGCGCGTCGCGCGGTCCCGCCGGGCCCCCAGGATTATTGCCGTTTCCCCGCGACCGGTAAGCGTGGAGATCTCTCACATCGACCACGTGAACTTCCACGTGCCCCCGGACGCCACGGAGGCGGCTCGGGAGTTCTACGTCGAGAAGCTCGGACAGGAACTCGTCAACGTCGACGCTTACGAGAGCGGCGAGAAGCCGTTTTTCACGGTCCACCTCGCGCCCGAACACGTACTCCACCTCTGGCCGACCGAGGAGTTCGAACCGCCGGACGAGCCGAACTTCAACCACGTCGCGCTGGTCGTCGACGCCACGATGGAGGAACTCGACGAGGCGCTCGAGGAGGCCGGCGTCCCCGTCGAGCGGGAGCACGAGGGGCTGACGGGCGCGATCGGCGAGGGCGCCTCGGCGTACGTCCGGGACCCCTTCGGCTACCAGCTCGAACTGAAGGCCGGACGCTCCTGACGCGTCAGACGACGTCGGCGAGGGCGTCCAGCCCGTCGATCTCGTAGGTGGGCTCGACCGAGAGGTCGTAGTCCCGTCGGTGGGGCCGGCGGACGAACGCCGCGTCCAGGCCGGCCTCGCGGGCTGCGATCACGTCGGTCTCGCTGTCGCCGACGTAGAGCGCGTCGTCGACGGCGAGGTCGGCCAGCGCCCGCTCGAGGAAGTACGGTTCGGGCTTCTTCTTGCGGACGTGCTCGAGCGTCGGCTGGCGGCCGTAGCAGACCTCGAAGCGATCGCCGAGTCCGAAGTGCTCGACGATGCAGTCGACGGTCGCCTGCTGGTTCGAGGAGACGATCCCCAGCGGGAGGTCCAGTTCCCGGACCCCGGCGACGTCGTCGTAGAGGGGCTTCTCGCCCGCCCGGATCGCCCGCCGCTGGGCCGCCGAACTGTTCGTGTCCCGACGGTACCAGAACTCCTCGGGGTGGAGGTCGTAGCGCCCGCAGATCCGCCGGAGGGCGTCGACGGTCACGCCCGAGAGCATCGTCTCGACGTCCCCGTCGTCGGGGTCGACGCCGAACCCCGCGAACGTCTCCCGGACCGCCCCGCGGAGCACCGCCCGGTCGGTGAGTTCGGTCAACACGCCGTCGTTGTCGAAGACGACCGCGTCGTACATATCCGGTCCTGAGTCGGGGGACGATTAGTACCTGACGACGTTCCCATCGAGGTCGCGAGGGTAGTACGTCAGCACGTCTGTCCCCCCGTCGGTGACGGCGACGGTGTCGGAGTGACGGTAGCCCTCGTCGTCGGTGTACAGCCCCGGTTCGATCGTGTAGACGTGTCCCGGTCGCACCACCGCGTCGGCCCCCTCGACGTGGTCGGTCCAGCCGCGATCGAGATAGGGGGGTTCGTGGGCGCCCAGGCCGATGTTGTGGCCCACGTGGTGGCGCGCGAGGTCGGTCACGCCCTGCTCCTCGAAGTAGTCCCACACCGCCCGGTCGACGGCGGCGATCTCCACTCCGGGGGCGAGCGCGTCGATGGCGATCTCTTGGGCCTCGCACATCAACTCGAAGTAGTGAGCCTGCTCGTCGTCCGGTTCGCCGACGAACATGGTCCGCTCGAGTTCCGCGCGGTAGCCGTCGACGGTCGCCGTCGCGCCGGTGATCAGGACGTCGCCCTCGCGCAGGCGCCGGTTGGGCGTGTGGCCGTGGGGGAGGGCCGTCTCGTCGGCGCTGATCAGGCCGACGGTGACGGGACCGTCGCCGCGGACGCGCTTGGCGTACCGGTCGCCCAGCGCGTCGAGCATCGCCCGCGAGGCGTCCGTCGAGGCGCGCTGGCTCACCGTCGCAGGGTGGGCCTCGGGTTCGGCGTAGTCCGCGAGGTACCGGTGACCGAGGTTCGCCCACCGGGCGGACTCCCGGATCAGGTCGACCTCGCTGTCGCTTTTCGCCCAGCGCATCCGGGAGACCCACCCCTGGATCTCGACGTCGACGAACGCCGACAGCGGCGGTCCCTCGTAGCCCATCGTTCCCGGCGCGCCGTCGGCGTCAGCGAGCACCGACGCCGCGTCGAGGTCGGCGAGCATCTCGGCGGCGGATTCGACGGGCCGGCCCCCCGGATAGTCGAAGTACGATCGGACCCGGTCGATCCTCGGATTGCCGGTACACCGCTCGACCTCCAGTCGCGGGACGAGCAGTTCGCTGCGCTCGGCGGTCACCGCGAGCACGACCGGCCGCTCGGTCTGTACGTGTGCGAACCCGGTGAGGTACTCGACGCTCGTCGCGTCGAACCAGACGGCGGCGTCGGCGTCGGTCGCCGCGAGGCGGTCCCGGACGGCCGCGAGGCGGCCCTCGAACTCGCTTTCGGGGAGCGTGACCATGGGCGGCCCACGGTCCCCGGGAGGAAGAATCGAGGGGCCGCGCCGCGCACTCGTCTCGGTTCGACTGGCGGACTCGTGGCGGTGCGTCCTCCGCCTACTCCTCGCGTCCGTCCGCGTCCGCGCCGGAATCGGCTACCCTGTTGCGCAACGTCCCGACGCCCTCGTAGGTGATCTCGACCTCGTCGCCGGGGTCAAGCAGGCCGGGGTTGGCGGGGCTGCCGAAGGAGACGACGTCGCCCGGCAGGAACGTGAACCGCCGGGAGAGGTACGCGACGATCTCTCGGGGACCGAAGAACATCTGGTCGGTGTTGGCCGACTGGCGGCGCTCGCCGGCGACGTACGTCTCCATATCCATGTTCCCGGGGTCGACGTCGGTCTCGACGTAGGGCCCCAGCGGACCGGAGCAGTCGAAGGCTTTCCGGGCGGTCCGGCCCTGCTGATCGAGCGCGTCGAGGTCGTTGAGCACGGTGTACCCGAGCAGGACGTCGTCGACCTCCTCCTGCCGGATGTCGTGGCAGCGCTCGCCCATCACGGCGGCGAGTTCGCCCGCGTAGGTGAGTTCCTCGGTCCACTCGGGGTACTCGATCGGCGCGCCCGGCGCGAGCACCGAGACGGGCGGCTTGATGAAGAAGTCCGGCTCCTCGGGGGCGTCGTAGTCCATCTGGTCGAGCGTGGCGGCGAAGTTCCGCCCGACGCAGTACATCGCCGACGGCTCGCAGGGCGCGAGCAGGTCGTCCTCGTCGGCCGCGTAGCTCCGCCCCTCGTCGGTGATCACGGTGCCGTCGGCGTACTCGCCGGTGACGACGCCGTCGTCGGTCCGGACGCGCGCGAGTTTCATACCCGACGGCTCCACGCGGCGGGCCGTAGGCCTTGCGAGTCGTCACGGAGATAGAACTAACACCGTGGCAACGAATCACAGGGTATGGACAGTCGCAAGTACTCCTTCGAAGGCGCCGAGCCGGAGATCCACGGGAACGCCCACGTGAGCCGGGAGGCGACCCTCGTCGGCGACGTGACCGTCGCGTCGAACGCGAGCGTCTGGCCTGGCGTGGTCCTGCGGGGGGACATCGGCCCGGTGAGCGTCGGGCGGGAGTCCCACGTCGGGGACAACGCCACCCTCCACGCCGCCGCCCTCGGCGAGCGAGTGATGGTCGGCCACGGGACCGTGCTGAACGAGGCGACCGTCGAAGACGGGTCGCTGGTCGGGTTCAACGCCTCCATCTCGGACGCGACCGTCGGCGAGGGGAGCATCGTCGCGATGGGGACGAGCGTGCTCCCGGGCACCGAGATCCCCCCCGGGTCGTTCGCCTTCGGGACGCCCGCGCAGTACGTCCCCTTAGAGGAGTCGCGGGTCAACGCCGAGGGGGTGTTCGAGGCGTACTCCTCGGGCGGATACGCCAACCTCGCCGCGCGCCACGGAGAGCTGTTCGAGTAGCCCCGCGACCGGCGGGTCCCGGGCCGGCCCAGCGCCCGGTCCGGGCGTCGGAGCGCGGGCCGCCCACGCCGTGTCGCACTCCTGACCCGCGGGCGCCGTCACGGGGCGACACGACGCGGCGGACGCGCTAGATGCTAGATCGACGCCCCGCTGCGCGCCCGGACGACGATGGTTTCGGCGACGACGTCGCCGAGGCGCTGGCGCCGCCGCGACCGGAAGACGAACATCACGCCGATCAGCGGCGCCAGAGCGAGATCGGCGGCCCGGACCAGTTCGCGCAGCGCCGCCGCCCGGTAGTCACAGGGGGAGCCGTCCTTCGAGACGACGACGATCCCCGCGACCGCCTTGCCCACCGTCTGGCCGTACCGCCCCTGGAGGACGACGGCGTAGACGAGCCAGCCCGCCGGCACGGTCGCCAGTACGACCGGGTGGCCGGCGGCCGCCCCGACGCCGACGCCGAGGGCGACGGCGGCGACGGCGACGACGAGTGCGGTCCCGGCGGCTACGATCGCCGCGTCGACGAGAATCGCCAGGAGCCGCTCTCTGAGGACGTCGTCCATAGATAGCTCCGGCGCGACGCGGCTGTAGCCCATCGTACCTCTCCCGGGCGTTAACGGGTAAAAACACACCGGTCCGACAGCTCCGGACGGAACCGGTATCCGCGTGGCGACCCACGTCCGGATATGACCGACAGACGCTCCTTTCTCGCCGGAGCGGGCGCGGCAGGCGCGCTCGCGCTCGCGGGCTGTCTCGGGACCGGGGCGGGGAACGGGAGCGACGGGGACGACAGGACCGAGTCCGACAGCGGGGCGACGACCGCCGCCTCGGGAGACGCGACGGGCGACGGCGAGAGACCACTGGGCGGTCACCCGGCCGCGCGGGGGATCGGCGAGGACCCGACCCTGGGACCGGCCGTCGGTGAGACCGGCGACGCCATCGTCGCCTTCGAGGACCCCTCCTGTCGGACCTGCCGGCGCTTCGAGACCGAGACGTTCCCGCGGATCGAGTCCGACCTCGTGGGAGAGGGGGTCGCCTTCGTCTACCGGGTGTTCCCCATCGTCTTCGAGTGGGGCAAGCCCGCCTCGCAGGCCCTCGAGGCGACCTACGCGCGCGACGACGACGCCTTCTGGGCGCTGAAGGACCACTACTACGCCGAGCAGGACGCCTTCGACGCGGGGAACGTCCTCGACCGGACGGCGTCGTTCCTGTCGAGCGAGACGAGCGTCGACGCCGACGGGGTCGTCGCCGACGCCGAGGAGCGCGCGTTCGACGACCGCGTGCGCGCCGACGTCGAGGCCGGCGAGGCGGCCGGCGTCTCCGCGACGCCCACCTTCTACCTGTTCTCGGGCGGCGAGTTCGAGACCGAGGTGACCGGGGCGAAAGACTACACCGTGTTCGCAGCGGCGCTGGGGTACTGAGATGGCGACGCGCTCGCTCCGGCTCCCGACCCGGGCCGACGACTGGCGGCTGATGGGCCGGACCGTCCGGCTGGTGGTGACGATCCCCGCCTACGGGCTGCTGGCGGTCGCCGCCGCCGCCGTCGGGCTGACGCTGTTCGTGCTCTCGCTGTCGCCGGACCTGTTCGCCTACCTCGTCGGCGGCGATCTCCCGGCGGGCACGCGCGCGAGAATACTCGTCAACCTCTACCCCTTCCTCGGGACGGAGTACGGGCCGCTGGACGGCGGCGTGCTGGTGGCCGTCGCGGCGCTGTTCGGCGCGAACGTCGCCCTGCTGACCTACCACCTCCGCGAGCACGACCTCTCGGCCCGCCAGGGGTCGGGGAGCGTCGTCGGACTCGTCTTCGGGGTCCTCGGGGCCGGCTGTGCGGCCTGCGGGACGGTCGTCCTCGCGGGCGTGCTCTCGCTGTTCGGCGCGACGACGCTGGCCTTCCTCCCGCTGGAGGGCCTGGAGTTCACCCTGCTGTCGCTGGTCGCGCTCGTGGCCTCGACGTACTGGCTGGCCGACGGGATGCGCGGCGGGCGGATCAACGGCTGTCCCATCAACTGACGCAGACGGCCCGGTCCGTCGCCGACCGGGGGACTTCCGCGGCGCTCGCACGCTCGCCCCCGCGTCCATCCGCGTCCGTGAGCGACCGGCCGTCGGCCGGTCGCCTTTCCGTCCCGGACGCGAACGACGGCCATAGCCATGGCGACGACAGTTCCGATCGACGAGTGGGAGCGGGTCGTCGAACAGCTACGTCGGTTCGGGGGCGGCGCCGCCGTCACTGACCGGGAGGACGCCGTCCGCGTGGAGTTCGAGCGCGCCCACCTCGAGGTCACCCGCGACGGTCGCGTCTCCGCGGGGATGCCCCTGCACGACTTCTCGACGGGCGGCGGGGTCGCGCTCGTGTTCGACCACGAGGCGGGCGAGCTCCGGGTCCGCGGGGACACCGTCGAATACCGCTTCGAGCGTCCCTGACTCCCGCGCTCGCCACGAATTTTTAAACCCGACGAGGCGCAACGGGGACGTGTGACACGGGAACCGTCGTTCGAGATCCCCGTTCGGCCCGAGCGGCGGTACTCCCGGACGACCGTCGAGTACGACGGCGAGGTGGTGTTCTCGCTGACGCCGGTCGCGAACTACGGCGACGACCGCCTCGACGCGCTGCTGAGGGCCGTCCTCGGGAGCGGCCCCTACCGCTACGGGGACTGGTTCGACCTCCCGATGCCGCTGTATCTCGTCCACGACGACGACACCGGCGACACGTTCCGCGCCGCTGTCCGGGGCGGCGCCGTCGAACTCCACGTCCTGCCGGAGACGGGGTCGGCGGGCCTGCGGGCGCTGTACGACCGGCTGGTCGCGGCCAGCGACTGCGCGTGGCGGGTCGCCCGCTCGTGCTCCGCCGACGCCAACGCGGACGGGGACGGGGACGGAAGCGAGCGGTCGGACGGTCCGTAACCGATTAGCGCCGCGACCGCGACCGACGAGGCATGACGGTCTCTCGCGTGGTCGAACTGGAGGGCCACATCATCGACTCCGGGATGATGCAGGCCTGCTTCGGCATCGTCATGGACATGGGCGGCGCCTTCGACGTCGAGGAGTTCGAGGTCGGGCGCAGCCAGGACGAAACCTCCTACGCCCGGATGACGGTCTCTGCGGACACGGAGGAGGAACTGAAGGCCATCGTCCACGAACTCCACCAGAACGGCGCGAACCCGGTCGACCCGCTCGACGCCCAGCTCACCCCGGCGCCCGACGACCGGGTCGTCCCCACGGGGTTCTACTCGACGACAAACCACCCCACACAGATCCGCTACGACGGGGAGTGGCTCGACGTCGAGCGCATCGAGATGGACTGCGCGGTCGTGGTCGACCCTGAGGAGCGGCGGGCGTACACGAAGGTGCTCAACGCCGTCGACGCGGGCGACCTCGTCGTTACCGGCGAGGTCGGCATCCGGGTCAAGCCGCCGGAGCGCCCCCGGGGGACCGAGGGCGCCTTCGGGTTCATGCAGGGCGGCGTCTCCTCCGAGCGGCCCTCCGAGACGACGATCCGACAGGTCGCGGGGGCCATCGAGGAGACGAAGCGGGACGGCGGGAACGTCCTCGTGGTCCCGGGGCCGGCGCTGATCCACTCGGGCGCCCGCGAGGACCTCGCTCGCCTCGTCCGAGCGGGGTACGTCGACGCGCTGTCGACGGGGAACGGCTTCGCCGTCCACGACATCGAGCGGGACCTCTACGGGACGTCGCTGGGCGTGAACACGGAGACGCTCGACCACGCCCGGAAAGGCCACAAACACCACATCTACGCCATCAGCGAGGTGATCCGGGCGGGCGGGATCGAGGCCGCCGTCGAGGACAACCTGCTGGAGTCCGGGGTGATGTACGAGTGCGTCGAGAACGACGTCCCCTACGTGCTCGCGGGGTCGATCCGCGACGACGGGCCGCTGCCGGACACGATCACCGACGCCGTGAAGGCCCAGAACGCCATCCGCGAGCAGGCCCACGAGGCCGACATGGTGCTGATGCTGTCGACGCTGCTGCACTCCGTGGCGGTGGGCAACTGCCTGCCGTCGACGACGCGAGTCGTCTGCGTCGACATCGACCCCGCGACGGTGACGCAGCTGCTCGACCGCGGGAGCGCCCAGGCCGTCGGAATGGTCACCGACATCGGGACGTTCGTCCCGACGCTGGTCGACTACGTGCTCGACGAGGGCGGCGAGAGCGAGGGCGCCGCGGCCTCGCAGTAGCGCGCGAGGTCCCGGCGGGCGCGCCGCACCGTCACCGACGCCGACCCGGAGATCGACTGCTCGAGGTCACCGAGCGAGCGTTCGATGCGGGCGACCTCGTCGACCGGGGGTCGTCGCGCGCGGCAGTCGTCGATCTCGGCGGCGGCGGCGGCGACCGACGACCGGAGTCCGACGTCGCCGACGGCGTCGGCCGCGGCGGTCAGTCGGTCGCTCGCCTGCACCAGCAGACGCGTCCGGGGGGGCATACCCGGAGGTCGCGGGCGACTCGCTTAGCTACGGGGCGGCTACTCCGCGCGTCCTCGGGTAGCTGCCCGCTAACGAACCGTCGGTCGCGCGCGGCGTCGACACCTGTGTGCTCAGCGCTCCCCGTCGATCAGCGGGACGGTGACGACCGGACGGTCGCTGCTCAGGAGGACGTCCTGGGCGTTGCTACCGAAGATGATCTTCCCGGTGGGGTTGCGCTTGCGGATGCCGATGACGATCTCGTCGGCGTCGTGTTGCTGGGCGGCCGCCAGCACGTCCTCGGCGGGGCTGTTCCCCCGGACGTACTGGTGGGCCTCGACGGGGATCGACAGCCCGTCGGCGAAGACGTCGATGGCCGCCGAGCCTCCCCGGATCTCGTCGGTGTCGGTGTCGTCGCCCCCCTCCTGGGAGTTGACGACGAACACCTCGTCGCCGTCCTCGACCCGGTCGACGAGGTACTCGAGGATCCGCTGGCTCGTGTCCGTGCTCTTCGTTCCGACGACGAACGTTGTCATACTCCAACGAGAGGCCGCACGGCTCTTAAAATACCCGCGTCGGCGCCGTCAGTCGCCGAGCGGGACGGCGACCACCGGCCGGTCGGCGTTCAGGAGGATAGCCTGGGACATGCTCCCGAACACGAGCCGGTTCGACGGCCGGCGACGGCGGATGCCGATGACGATCTCGTCGACGTCGCGCTCCCGCGCGGCGTCGAGCAGTTCGTCCTTCGGGCGGTTGCCCCGGACCAGCTGGCGGGTCTCGACGGCGGCGAGGTCGCCGAGGCGCTCCTCGATGCGCTCGAGCCCCGCCTGGCCCTCCCGGAGCAGGTCGGTCCCGTCGTCGGTCCGCCGGGAGTTGATCGCGCAGACGCGATCCCCCTCTCGGAGAGTCCGCTCGAGGTAGTCACACAGCGCGTCGCTCGTCTCGGGACTGTTCGTGCCGACAAGCACGTGGGGCATAAACTACCGTGACGAACCGACTGAAATAACTCCACCAGGGATGGTAACAATTGACTTGCCACGTTCCGACTGCCGGTAGTGAGACGTTCCGGGAGCGGAGTTCGGGGTCCAGCGTCCGAACGCGAGGGCGCGAGCGGACTGAACGGCGAGGCGGAGGTACAAGCTCTCGTTCACGCTTGTTGATTGGCGAAGACGCATATCACCCGGTGATCTCAACCAAGTCCCGTACTCCGCGGGACGCACAAAAGCATAAGCCGCTGCCAGCCTAGTTACTGGTACTCTACGTCCCATGGTAGACAGATCGCAGTTCGCCCGCAGCAAGTCGATCCAGCGGCGGACGGGTCGGACGTTCTACGTCGCGACGAGACTCCTCCCGGACCGGGTGCGTCGTCCGACGTACGTCCTCTACGCGTTCTTCCGGATCGCCGACGAGGTAGTCGACGACGAGGACAACGACCTCTCGCCCGCCGAGCAACGCGAGCGCCTGGAGACGATCAGGGCGGCGGCGCTGGGCCGGGAGCCCACCGACGACCCCGTGCTGGCCGCGTTCCGGGAGCTGCGTGAGACGGTCGGCATCGAGGACGAACGCGTCGACGAGTTCGTCGACGCGATGCTCACCGACATCGAGAAGGACCGCTACGAGACCTACGAGGAACTCGAGGCGTACATGGGCGGTTCGGCCGCGGCGGTCGGCGAGATGATGACCGCGCTGATGGATCCCGACGATCCCGAGCGCGCCCGGCCACACGCCCGGCGACTCGGGGAGGCCTTCCAGCTGACGAACTTCGTCCGGGACGTCCGCGAAGACGTCGTCGAGCGAGGGCGGATCTACCTCCCGGAGACCACGCTGGCAGCCCACGGCGTCCCCCCGGAGCAGATCGAGCGCCTCGAGTTCGACGGGAGCGTACGGGACGTCGTCCGGGACGAACTGCGCCGCGCCGAGGGACTCTACCGGGAGGGAGTGGCCGGCATCGAGTACCTCCCGGAGGACTGCCAGTTCCCCGTGCTGCTGGCAGCGGTGCTGTACGCCGACCACCACCGACTCATCCGCGAGCGGGGCTGCGACGTCATCTCCGCGACCCCCCAGTTGAGCACGCTCCGGAAGCTCCGGCTCGTCGCCCGGACGCGGCTCCACTGGGCGCTCTCGAAGGACCCGGAGCGGGTCTTCGAGCGGGTCAGCGCCGTGCCCACGGGCGCCGACCGACGACGGGAGCGGGGCGCCGGCGACCCGCGCCCGGTGCGCTAGCTCAGTCACCGTCGCCGGTCGTCGGCCGCGTCGTCCGGTCCGTCAGCCGGTCCGCTCCTCGGCCAGCGTCCGGACGACGTCCTCGCGGGTGACGATGCCGACGAGCGCGCCGTCATCGAGGACCGGCAGCCGGTTGATCTCCCCGGAGAGCAGTTCGAGGATCCGGTCGAGGTCGTCGTCCGGGCCGACGGTGACCACGTCGCGGGTCATCACCTCGCTGGTCGACCTGCCGGCGTGTTTCGCCAGGTCGACGCCGAGGTCGAGGTCGTCCCAGGAGACGTCGACCGCGTAGGTCACCGTCTCGGTGAACGGCGGGAGCCCGATCGGGATCCAGAGCACGCGGTCCTCCGTCTGGAACAGCGCCACGAGGTCGCCCTGCGTGACGATGCCGACGAGGTCGCCGTCGTCGACGACCGGGAACCCGTTGAACTCGGCTCTCGCGAGCCGGGAGAGCACCTCGCTGACTTCCATGTCCGGAGGGATGGCCTCGACGTCCGGCGTCATGATGTCGCGTGCGCGTAGCATGGAGACCAGTGGCGATGACGGCCGACGCGGGGGTATGCGTTTCGGGCGGGGCGACGGGGCCGCGTTCGCCCGCCGAACGCGGCCCAGCGGGAGTGGGATCGGAACTCCGGGGCTACCGCCGGTCGACGAGGGGGACCGTCGGCCGGACGGCGAAGTCGAACCGGTCGGCGTACAGCAGGCCGGCGCCGAACGCACCGGCGATGACCGTCGGGAGGACGTTCCCGAAGTAGGCGTTGACCGCCCCCCAGAGAACGACGAAGCTCACCAGATCGTCAAGCATGAACTCGCAGTCTCGGAGCCGGCGGCGCAACCCCGCGCGGTCGAACCCGCGGTCGAACGCGACGGCGGCGACGGTCGCCGACAGCACCCATCCCAGGTAGTTCGAGAGCGGGACGCCGTAGTAGGCGCCGCCGCCGTCGTACGCCCAGAAGGTGAGCGCGACCGCGCCCGGGTCGAGCACGAGGTCCATGGCGAGGACGCTGCCGACGACCGCCGGGAGCCGGACGAGCGGTGACGCCGACCGCTCGCCCAGCACGAGCAGACAGAGCAGGTAGCTGTTGAGCACCAGCGGGAAGAAGAAGACCGGCAGCGCGATCGGGACCGCGCCCGCCAGCATCGGCCCGAGGTCGACGACGTACTCGAACTCGCCGTAGGGCAGCCCCGTCCGGACGCCCGCGTACTCGATCCCGTACGCGTAGGCCGTCAGCGCGAGCAGCGCGGCCGCCGCCCGGCGGTCGACCAGCGGCGCCGCGCCCGCGATCAGCGGCAGCCGCATCACGAGCACGCCCAGCAAGACGAGATAGGGGTTGAACGCGAGCGGCGCGGGGAGCAACCCCTCCGCGGAGGCGACCAGCAGGACCGCGCCGACGGCCGGGAAGACGACTGCGATCGTGAAGCGGTTCTCCCGGACGAGCGCGTCGAGCCGGGCCTCGATCGCGCGGCGACCGGACGGCGTCCGCTCGCCGTCGACCGCTCGGTCGGGTCCGCCGTCGGGTCCGCCGCTCCGGGTCGGTCGGCCGGCCGCGCTCCCGTCGCCGTCACCCATACAGCAGCACCCACAGGCCGGCCATCGTGACGGCCATCCCGACCAGCGTGTTGATCGCCGGGTACCACCAGTACGCCTCGCTGACGTCGACCCCCGAGGCGACGATGCCGAGGACGACGACGGGATAGATTCCGAGGACGGCGGCGAAGAATGGGTGGACGAGCCCGAAGACCAGCGCCGCGAGCAGCCAGCAAGCCGCGCAGTAGGCGTAGGCCCGCCGCTCGCCCAGCGCCGTCGCGGTCGTCTCGATGCCGGCCTCCCGGTCGGGCTCGATGTCGGGGATCGCCGAGAACGTGTGCATCCCCATCGTCCAGAGCCAGCCGCCGGCGACGGCCGCCGCGGGCGGATAGCGGCCGGTCAGGGCGGCGTAGGCGACGACCCCCGGGAGGACGTACAGTCCGTTAGAGACCGAATCGAGGAGGGGCGTCGTCTTGAACCGAAGCGGCGGGGCGCTGTACTCGGTCGCCAGCAGCCACCACGCCGCCAGCGCCGCCAGCGCCGGGAGCGGCCGGCCAGCGGGACCGCCAGCAGCGCGCTGACCGCGACGGCCCCGAGGACGAGCCGGTCGCCCCGGTAGCGGACCTCTCGGTCTTCCTTTTTCTCGTTGTTCTCGTCGGCGTCGGCGTCGAAGACGTCGTTGATCCCGTAGAGGTAGACGTTCCCCGGGACGAGGAAGTACGCGAACAGCGCGAGCGCGACGGGGGCGAACAGGTCGCCCACCTCGCGGGCGCCGTAGGCGACGCCGACGACGACCGGCCCGGCGAGGTACGGCCAGAACCGCGGCCGCGAGAGCCGCAGCAGGTAGCCCGCCCGGGTCGAGGCCGGCGGGAGCAGACCGTCGAGGTAGCCCGACGCCATCACCGGCCGTGGGTCCCGCGCCCGCGCCTCGACGACCGCGGTCGCCGCGTGCTCGCCGCTGATCAGGCACATCGGCATCCCGATCCCGGGAGTCGTGTACCCCCCGGTGAAGTAGAGGCCGTCGACGGCCGACGAGCGGTGCCCCGGCCGCATGAGGGCGGTCTGGCGGAGCGTGTGCGCGAGGCCGCCCAGCGCGTTGCCCCGGTAGGCGTTGTACCGGTCGGCGAAGTCCCGGACCGAGAAGGTCTCCTCGACGACGATCCGGCCTCTGAGGTCGACGCCGGTCTGCTCGGCCACGTCTGCGATCACCCGGTCGCGGTACCGGCGGCGGAGGGCGTCGGTGTCCTCGAGTCCCGGGGCGACGGGCACGAGCGCGAACAGGGTCGAGTGGCCGTCGGGGGCGACGGAGTCGTCGGTCGCGCTGGGGACACAGAGGTAGTAGGCGGGGTCGTCGGGCCAGGCCGGGTCCTCGAAGACCTGCTCGAAGTGGTCGTCCCAGTCGGTCGGGAGCACGAGCGTGTGGTGTGCCAGCGGGTCGACGTCGCCTTCGACGCCCAGATACAGCAGGAAGGCGCTCGGCGAGTAGGTGCGCGCGGCCCAGTAGTCCTCGTCGTACTGCCGCTCGTGGTCGGGGAGCAGCGCCAGTTCGGTGTGGGCGTAGTCGGCGTTGCTGACGACGCGGTCGGGCCGGCGGACCCGCCCGTCGGCGGTCTCGACGTGGAACCCCTCGCGGCGCTTCGTGATCTCGGTGACCTCGGCGCCGGTGACGTACTCCGCGCCGAGGTCAGCCCCTAGGTCGACCAGCGCGTCGACGACCGCGCCGATCCCGCCCTCCGGGTAGTAGACGCCCATGTTGAAATCGACGTGGGACATCATGTTGTACAGCGCGGGCGTTGTCGACGGGGAGCCGCCGAGGAAGACCAGCGTGTACTGCATGATCTGGCGGAGCTTCGGGTGGTCGAAGTAGTCCGCGACGTAGTCGTCCATCGTCCCGAGCAACCGGAGGCCGATCGGCGCCGCCCGCAGCACGTCGAGGTCCACCCAGTCCCGCAGGCGGGGGCGGTCCTCGTAGACGAAGTGCTCCATCGCGGTCTCGTAGTGGCGCTCGCTGGTCGCGAGGTACTCCTCGAGGGCCGCCCCGGCGCCGTCCTCGTAGCGCTCGAAGGTCTCGACCATCGCCTCCCGGTCCGGAACGACGTCGATCCGGTCGCCGTCCTTGTAGAAGATCCGGTAGTGCGGGTCGAGGTGCTGGAGGTCGTAGTAGTCCCCCGGAGCGCGGTCGAAGCGGGCGAAGAACCGCTCGAAGACGTCGGGCATCAGATACCACGACGGCCCCATGTCGAACCGGAACCCCTCGGTCTCGAGGCGCGAGGCTCGGCCGCCGACCTGCTCGTTTTTCTCCAGTACCTCGACGTCGGCGCCGGCGTCGGACAGAAAGCAGGCCGCCGAGAGGCCCCCGAACCCGCCGCCGACGACCGTCACGGACCGACCGGCGAGAGGGCGAGCGTCGTCTCCCTGTCGCGTCGTCATACGCTCTCTGAGGGCGGAAGCCCCTAAAGCGGCGCGTTCCGGATGGCCGGCGACTGCCACCCCACGGCTTATCAGCGTCAGCACCGAGGACGCTACCGACGCGCGCGTCGGTGATCGTTCCCGCTCGCGAGGAGCGAGCGCGGATCGCGTCGGCGCTGTCGTCGCTCGAGGCGCTCCGGGTGGCGGCCCCCTACGGGGTGATCGCCGTCGTCGCGGGGGAGGACGGGACCCGGTCGGTGGCCCGGTCGTTCGATGGCGTCCGGGTCGTCGAAGGCACCGGGCGGGGGGGTGGAGTCGACCGCAATCGGGGGGCCGCGGCCGCCGCCGGCGAGTACCTCGCGTTCGTCGGCGCCGACACGGTCGTTCGCCCCGACTACCTGGCCGCGATGACGTCGTTCGTCGAGCGGCGGGACCTGGCCGGCGCCACCTCGCGGTTCCGATTTCACGACGCCGGTTCCCCCCGACCGAGGTTCGTCCGCCGGGTCGCGGACGCCCGCTCCGATCGGGTCCGGAACCCCTGTCTCCCGGGGTTCAACGCAGTCGTGTCGGCGGACGACTTCTGCGCGGTGGGCGGATTCCCGGACGCCCCAACGAGGACGTCGGTCTCTCCGAGCGCCTCGGCGAGCGGGGACCGACCGCCGTCCACCCCGCACCACTGGTCGTCACGGCGGCGCGGCGGATCGAGCGCCTCGGCCTGGTCGGAGTCGCCGCCCACTACCTCCACGAGGAACTGCGCCGGCGGGGCGGACGCCGGCCGACGATCACCGCCCCGAACCCGCGCCGCAACGACGATTAGGCGCCCGTCCGTACCGGGCGTATGGACGACGCCACGGCCGTCGTGACCGGCGCCAGCCGCGGAATCGGAGCGAGCGTCGCCCGCCAGTTCGCCGCCGAGGGCGCCCGGGTCGTCGTCTGCGCCCGCGACGGGGACGCGGTCGAGGCAGTCGCCAAGGGGATCCGCACCGACGGTGGAACGGCGAGGGCGGTTCGCGCGGACGTCCGCGACGAGTTCGACGTCGAGCGCCTCGTCGAGGTCGCCGCCCGCGAGGGCGGCGGGATCGACGTCGTCGTCGCGAACGCCGGCGTCTACCACGGCGACCCCGGGGCGACGCCGCTGGACGAAGAGAGCTACAGCGCCTTCGACGACCACGTCCGGACGAACGGACGGGGCGTGTTCGCCACGATCCGGGAGGCCGCGCCGCACCTCGCCGACGGCGCCCGGGTACTGGTTCCCTCCGGTCCGATCGCCCGGGAGGCCGACCCCGGTTTCGGTTCATACGCCGTCTCGAAGGCGCTCGCGGAGGCGGTCGCCCGCCAGTTCGCCGCCGCCCTCCGCGCTCCCGTGGGCGTCGTCGATCCCGGGCGGGTCGCGACCGACCTCGCCGGGGACGCCGGCCGCGACCCCGACGAAATCGCCCCCATGTTCTGCTGGGCAGCGACCGACGCGCCGGCCGAGGACCTCGACGGGGGCGTCCTCACGCTCCGGGACTGGAAGGCCGCAACCCGCTGACCGACGGCCTTATTAATCTCTGCCGGTCGATTGTTAATTGATGGGCGAGAACGACACCGCGGTCGGCGTTCGCTTCGACGCAGGGGCGGGACTCGCGGCCGGCGCGGTCGCGGTGTTGGTAGCGCTGTCCGCGCTGGGACTCTCGGCGGGGCTCTGGAAGGTGACGGTCATCGCGTGGGTGGCGTTTCTCGCGATGGCGGGAGCCGCTCCCCTGGGCGCGCGGGCGGCCCGGACGACGGGCGAGTGGACCGGCGGACCCGAAGCCGATCGCGACCGTCGGGGGCGCTCCGACGCCCGCCGCCTCGTCTGGGGGTACGGGCTCGCGAGCGGCGCCATGATCGCCAGCGCGGCGGCGTTCGTCCTGCCGCAGGCCATCTCGCTGCACCCGAAGTTCGGCGGGTTCGGCGTCGCCTCGGGACTGGTCATCGGGTTCGGGAGCCACGTCGTCGGCCACCGCCTCTCGCACCGCGACCTCCCGATGGACGAGACCGCCGCGCACCTCTCGGCGCACGCCCTCTCGGCGGGACTGATCATCGGGCTCGTCTACGGGACGATGCCGTCGATCGGCCTCCTGCTCGGACTGGCGATCGTCTCCCACAAGGGGCCGGCGGGCTACGCCGCCGCGCGCCGCCTCGCGGCCGCCGGCCGTCCCGCGGGCGTGGTCCTAGTCCCCGCCACGGGGGTCGGCCTGACCGCAATCCCGGCCGCCTACGTCGCCCTCCCGCGGATCGACCCGCTGAACGCCGCGGTGTTCGGCTTCGCCGCCGGCATCTTCCTGCACGTCGCGATGGACTTCCTGCCCCGCTGTGAGGTCGGCAGCGAGGTGACCGAAATCACGGGGATCACCGCCACCGACCACGACCTGCTCGACCGCCTTCGTATCCACGCCGTCGCGAGCACGCTACTCGGCGCTCTCGCCGTCTTCCTCGCCTGGGCGGCGCTAGCGTAGGTCGACCCGCTCGCCGCGCTCGGCCGCCTCGTAGACCGCCGACGGGAGTTCGAGGTCGGCGAGGCCCACGTCGCCGTCGGGCATCGGCTCCTCCCCGGCGAGGACGGCGTGGCCGAAGTGCGCGAACTCCTCGCGGACCTCGTTGATCCGGCTCGACATCGAGGGTCCCCTCGTTCCCCTGACCCGGACCCGATCGTCGTAGCCGCCGGCGAAACTCGCCGCGCAACTCGCAGTCGCCCCGCCGTCGAAGCGGACGTCGTAGGTCGTCCGCTCGTCGACACCCTCGAAGGCGTCGCCCTTCGAGACGGTCGTCCCGGTGACCGTGACCGGATCGCCGTCGGCGACAAACCGGGCCGCGGTCGCGGTGTAGACGCCGGCGTCCATCAGCGCCCCGCCGCTCGCGAGCTCCGGGCTGATGCGCCACTGGTCGGGGCCGCCGAGGGCCAGCACGTCGAACGAGACGGTCGCGTCGACGTGGGTCATCTCACCGACTGCGCCCCTTTCACCAGTTCCCGGGCCCGCAGGAACGCCGGCTCCGCCCGGAGCCGGTAGGCGACCATCAGGGTCGCGCCGGCCTCCGCGCAGACCTCTCGGAGGCGCCGGGCGCGCTCGACGGACTTCTCGATGGGCTTCTCGACGACGACGTCCTTCCCGAGTTCGGCGGCCGTCTCGACGGCCCCGAGGTGCCGGCCCGTCGGCGTGGCGACGTAGACGGCGTCGTCGGCGTCGGCCGCCTCGCCGTCGTCGTGCTCCCCGTAGGAGAGGACGCGGTCGGCACCTACCTCCGCGGCCACGGACTCGCCTTTCTCCGGCGACCCGGTGACCAGCGTCGTCGCCTCGCAGTAGTCGGTCGCGTCGAAGCCCGGGAGCGCCTGGTCGCGGGCGAACGCCCCCGGACCGACGACGGCAAGCCGGACGGTCCCGTCGACGCCCCCGGTTTCCTACTCGCGGCGCTCGAAGGACTCGAGGTACTGCTGGAGCGTCACGGGAGCGCTTCGGCGCGCACGCGGGTACGGGTGACGGCCGCCGGAGGCCTCGCCGCTAGGTCTCGATCCCGGTCGCCGGATCGGAGAGATCCCAGAGCACGCGGGGGAGGAACGCGTCGAGGTTGTCGATCACGCGGCGCTCGCTGACGTTCAGCCCGTCGCAGTAGTCGTGAGCCGAGTCCCGCACGCTCACGCGGATGTCGCCGTCCTCGACGCGGACCTCCAGCGGGAAGACCGAACAGCGCGCCGGCTTCCAGTCGTGCCCGGCGTGCAGCGCACAGAGGCCGTCCTCGCGCAGGAAGTAACAGGCGCGGCCGTCGACGTCGACGTGTTCCCGGCGGTCTTTCTCCTCGCGGCGGACGGCGGCGCGGCCGTGGACGTCCGTCGTCGCGTCGTCGAGGCTCGCGCGCTCGGCGAGTTCCGGCAGGTCCTCCTCGTAGAGGAGGACACCGCGGTGACAGCACCAGGTACACCCGTCGACGCACTCGAACGTGAGATCCGGGTCGAACTCCACGACGGCCTCACACCCCGGGTGAACCTCGACGCGGCGGGGTTCGCTCACGTCCGCCGGGTAGCCGACCGACGAGCATACGTCCTTCGGCGCCGGGAGAGAGGAGCGGTCGGCCTCGGGTCGACGTCACCCCCGCCTACCGGAGGGGTCGGTGGTCGCGCTCCCCGACGGGTCGGCGCCGGTGTCGACGTCCTCCGATTCGATCACGTCGAAGACCGGGTTCCCACAGGAACAGGTCCCGTCCGTCCCGATGGGAACGGCCTCCCCCTCGTTCGTTACTTCGACCGCGAAGATCGCACCGCACTCCGTGCACTGTCCGAGCTCTCTCCGTTCGCTCTCGTCGTCGACCATGTTCATGA
Source organism: Halobacteriales archaeon QS_5_70_17 (assembly GCA_003021975.1). Lineage (GTDB taxonomy): Archaea > Halobacteriota > Halobacteria > Halobacteriales > Haloarculaceae > Halomarina. The sequence goes on from PXRR01000014.1 coordinate 23,953, forward strand.
CTAGCTCCGCCGGGGCGTCCCGGGCTGCTGTTAACGACCGAAACGCTCTCCGGGGTGAAAAGTCGACGCCTGAACTGTTGAACGCTCTCTCCCCGATACCGCAAAGTCTAGGTGTCGCCGTCGAACAGCACCGCGAGGGCCTTCCGCTGGGCCGTCCGGAGGTGCTGGGTGAACGTCGGCTGGGAGATGTCCAGCGAGTCCGCGACCTCCCGGCCGGTGTTCAGCCGCGGTGACTGGAAGAAGCCGCTCCGATACGCGGTGTGGAGGACCGTGCGCTGGCGGTCGGTCAGGTCGCAGTCGACGAGCGTCCGCGGATCCGACTCGCCCTCGCCGGCCCGCGACCGGCGGGCGACCAGCGCCGCGTCCGGATACGACTCCCGGACGCGCTCGATGAACGCCCGAACGTCGGCCCCCGACGGGAGGACGACGGTCGTCCCGACGCCGTCCTCGGTCGCGGTCAGCGAGTCGATGAGTCCGCCCGCGTCGGCGACGGCCGACGCGACGGTCTGCTCGGTGACGGTCGCCTCCAGGCGAACGACGCTGTCCCCCGCCGCGACCTGCCGGAGGCCGTCGACGCCGGCGGTCCGATCGGCCGCCGTCGGGGCCCGCTCGCTCGCGTCGCCGTCCACGACGACGAACGCGCGGTCGCGGGGCTCGTCGGGGACGATGCCGTCGACCTCGACCTCGCTGTCGATCTCGCGGGCGAACCGCGTCGTGACGGTGTCGGCGTCCACTCGGAGCGCGAGTTCGACGGAGTCTCCGGTCGTCGGTGCGGTCCGGGCCTCGACCGCGTCGACGGCGTGGGCGACCATCTCGCCGAGTTCGCGGATCACCTCGCGGTCGCGGTCCCCGACCTCGGGGTCACCGGCGTAGACCGTGAGGACGCCGTAGGTCGATTCGCCGTGCGTCAGCGGGACGTGGCCGGTCCGGAGCGCGCGAGCGCTCGGGTCGCCGCGATCCTCCCCGTCGACGCGGACATCGATGTCGTCGAGGTAGCCCGACCCCGGGCCGGCGGACGCCCGGGGCGTGACTGCACCGCTGATCGCGTCGGCCTCTCCGATCCACGCGAACCGGTAGGGCCCGGCGGCCGCCAGGCGATCGCAGACCGTCCGCTCGATCTCCTCGCGGGAGTCCGCCCGGACGATCCGGGTCCCGATCTCTCGGACGACGTCGTTGATCCGCTCGAGGCGAGACAGGCGGTCGTTGGTTCGCTCGAGGGTCAGTTCGCGCTCGGCGCGGTCGTAGGCGGCCTCGACGTTCGCCGCGATGGTCGTCACGAGATCGAGCGTCGCATCGTCGAGGGTCGTTCCCCGCTCCGTGCCGACACAGAGGACGCCGTGGGTGCCGACCGGGACGACGGCGACCGGATCGCCCGGACCGCCGTCGTCCGACCGATCGAGGATCGAGACGTCCTGGGCGACGAACGCCTCCCAGACCCGGTCCTCGTAGGGTCCACCTCCGTCGATCCCCTCGCCGGCCGTCCGTTCGAGAGCGAGGCTGCCCGACGCCGAGTCGTACCGGCGGAGTTCGACCGCCGGGGCGCCCAGGACATCCCGGACGATTTCGACGGCGCAATCGTCGATCTCGGCCGTGTCGGCGCCCATCAGCCGCCGCGTGGCCTCGGTGAGCGTGCTGAGTCCCCGCTGGCGGCGTTCGAGCGCTCCCTCGCGGCGGGCTCGCTCGGCTAGCGTCGCGAGCTTCCGATCGACGCTCGCGGTCGTCTCCTCCTCTCCCTCGGGGAACTCCTCGGGGGGACTGTAGTAGAAGTTCTTCCCCGCCGCCCCGTCGACGACGACGTGGGGGTGGGTCCGGATCACGTCCGAGAGCACCTCCGCCGGGAACCGGGTCCGGTCGTACTGACAGAGCGCGGTCGCCGCCCGGTCGTCGCAGAACCGGTTGACTGCGCTCTCGTAGTTCATCAGCAGGTCGGGGTCGGCGTCCGCGGTGGCGCGGGTTCTCGACGCGAGAACCCAGGACATCTCGCCGGCGACCCAGAGTCCCTCGTACCCCTCGTCGAACGTCCGCTCGTAGACGGCCTCGATGGACGCGATCGTTCGGTCGGGGTCGAACCCCTCGGTCGAAGCGTAGAACTCCCCGGTCGTCCGTACCGAGAGCTGTCCCGTCTCGAGGGCCGCGTCGATGTCGATCCCGCCGGCGGACAGCTCGTCGAGTACTGTCTCCCGGGGCGTCTCGTGGGCGACGTATAGACAGCGCCCGTCGCGGTCGAGGGCCTTCCGGACGAACGGGACGGCGGTCTCGAACTTCTGGTCGCGGGTCTCGTAGATCGAGGCGAAGTGATCGGTGCCCTCGCCGCCGTGGCCGTTCCCGCCGGCCTCGAAGGGGTCGGCGACGAGCGCGTCGAAATCGGGGGCGAGATCGACCGCCCGAGGGGAGTTTGCGCGTTCGACCATCCTCGTTGTCACGTACTGACGGTCCCGCGACATAAAGAGTCGATGCCCGCAGTGCGCGCGGTCGCGGTCCGGCGTTCGACAGCGGTCCCGCGTCGTCGACTCGAGCGAACGGTCTCCGGGATGGGGACCTCGGCGTACGCCCCGAGATCAGCGGTCGGCTCCCGGACCGCCGGACCGCGACCGACCGACGGCCGACGAGAACCCGGCGACGCCGAGCGGCGTCACGCGTACTCCCGCCAGCGGTAGCCGCACTCGGTGCACTTGAAGAAGCGGGTCGGCGGCTCGTCGGCGCTGCCGGTCTGCTTGATCGTGTACCACGCGCGGTCGTTGCCGCACTCCTCGCAGTGTACCTCGGCGGTGGGCTTGCCCTCGTCGCCGGCGGTCTCGTCGGTCTCGATGACGTCGTCGAACGTCTGGCTCTCGGTGGAGACGTACTCCTCGGCCGCCTCGGGGTCTTTCGGGACGCGCTCGCCGCACGACGAGCAGACCATCTCCTCCCCGTCGGCGTGCATCAGGGAGCCGCAGTCGTCGCAGAACTGCATACCCCGACTACCGGCTCGCGGGGTAAAAGTCACCTGTCGTCGGTCGTCGCGTCGCCGTCCGCGTCGTCCTCGCCGGGGACGGCCCCGCCCTCCCGAAGGCGGTCGCGCTCGGCGACGACGGGGCAGTTCACCACCCGGAAGTGCTCGCGGTCGACCAGTTCGCGGATCTCGGTCCCCTCCCGGGTGCAGGCGACCCGCGGCGGGTCGGCGAAGTGCTCGCACTGCTCGCAGAAGTTCGCCTTGGGGACGACCGTTCCCTCGTTTTCGCGGCGGACATGGTCGGGAGGTGCCGGGTCGCTCTCGAAGGAGTCGGCGGCCTCGGGCGGGACGTCGTCGTCGGACGCCGCCGGAGCGTCGGGGTCGTCCGCCCCGCCCCCGTCGATCGAGGCGGGGGACCGGTTCCCCCGGCCGGCGTCTGGACCGGGATCTGATCCGGCGTCGGTCGGCTCCTCCCGTCGGCGGTCCCCGTCGTCTCCGGGCGTCGGTGCTCCTCCGGGGTCCGGGTCGGCGCCGGGGTCATGGTCGTTCTCCGCTTCCGGGTCTGGGTCCGCGCTGTCGTCGGTCATTACCTGATCTTCCGGACGTCGCTGACGTCGAACCCGGTGTCGCCGATGGTCGTCTCGAAGCGGACGATGTTCTCCTTCTCGAGTCGGGAGAGCACCCCCCGGAACTGCTGGACCATCATCGTCCGGGCGAGCGAGCTACCTCCGCGCTCCCACTCGAAGAGCAAGGTCCCGTCGGAGGCGTCGACCAGTTGGCCGTGCTGGCGGTCCGAGAGCGCCTGTCGGTTGCTGTGGAGGAGGATCAGCCCCTCCCAGTCCCCGACCGCGCGCGCCAGCCCGCGGACCAGCATGGAGAGGTCGGACCAGTCGTACTCCTCGCCGAGCGCTCCCACGAGGTCGGTCAGCGAGTCGATGACGACGAGGTTCCCGGGCGCGTGCTCGGTGAGGCAGTCGCCCAGCGCGTTCAGGACCCCGGTCCGGTTCTGCGCGCCGAGGTCGGCGACCGAGGTCGTCCGGTCGGCGTACCACTCCCGGGGGGCCGGGCCGAGCCGGAAGTACTCGGGGCCGAGGTCGTGGAAGGTCGCGGCGTCGATGCTGGCGTCGACCAGTTCCGCTTCCAGGGTGTGGCGCATCTCGCGGCGGACCTGCCGTTCCTCGCTGGTCAGCGAGAGGTAGTGGACCTCCTCCGGGAAGGTCACCGTCGACGGCACCGACCCGTAGTGGAGGTCGAACAGCTCCTCGTCCGCTCGCGCGAGGCCGTTCATCAGTGCGCTGGTGTGGAGGAACTCGCGTGCCCCCGCCCCAGGCTCGCCGGCCAGCAACACGACGCTCCCCGCCGGTGGACCGCCCCCCAGCGTGTCGTCGAGTCGCCTGATCCCGAACGGGATCCGATCCATACTCCCTCTCACGCCCGATCGGATTTATACTCTCGGTGTCCGACGGGTCGGATCGAGGGACCGATATTTTTATTTGCACCGATCACCCCGAACGAACAACAGCCAGATGAGTAGCTACGCGACCCGCGGTCCGGATCGACACCGGCGGCCGCCAACCAGTCGTCGCCGCGCACGGAGGAGTGATCGACGGTGAGCGAAGCGGCGCCGACGTCGGGGGTCGTCACCGCGACGGTCCGGGTGCTCTACGTCGACGACGATCCGGAGTTCGCGGAGACGACCGCCACGGTCCTCGAGCGGGAGAACGAGCGCCTCGACGTCCGGACGGTGACCGACCCCCGATCCGCCGCCGAACTGGTGAGCGATCGCACCGACTGCGTCGTCAGCGACTACGACATGACGGGGATGAACGGCCTGGAACTGCTCGAGCTGGTCCGGGAGCGGTATCCCGGCATCCCGTTCATCCTGTTCACCAGCTCGGGATCCGAGGCAGTCGCCAGCGAGGCCATCTCGGCCGGCGTCACCGACTACTACCGGACGTCCGGCGGCTCCGAGCAGTACCCCGTGCTGGCCAACCGGATCGTCGAAGCCGGCGAGAAGTGGCGGTCCGAGCGGTCGCTCCGCGTCCGGGAGAACGCTATCACGGCGTTCGCGGACGCCGTCTCCGACCCCGACCCGGACTTCGAGGAGCAGCTCGGCGAAGTGCTCGACATCGGCCGAGAAGCCTTCGATACCGAACACGCGGCGCTCGCCCGGGTGAGCGACGGCGACTACCGGATCGTCGCCGCCCGCTCGCCCGACGAGGTCGAGTTCGGCGTCGGCGACGTGGTGCCCCTCGAGGAGATGTTCTGCCTGCCGACCGTCCGAGACGCGACGACCACCCAGTGGGGCGAGGTGACCGCCGAAGCGGCCGAGTCGCGGGCCGACTGCCTGGTCCACGCCGACGAGGAGGTCGGATTCGAGTGTTATCTCGGCACGCCGGTCTACGTCCGGGACTCGCTGTACGGGACGCTCTATTTCATCAGCCGTACCGCCCGGCGGAGCTTCGACCCCTGGGAGCAGAGCCTGCTGGAACTGATGAGCCGGTGGATCGGTGGAAGCCTCGAGGAGAAGCACGTCCGCGACGACCTCCAGCGCCAGCGCGACCGGATGGAGCAGTTCGCGAGTTCCGTCTCCCACGACCTCCGGAACCCGCTGACCGTCGCCGACGGCCGCCTCGACCTGGCGCGCCGGGCGATCGACGACCCCGACGCGGCCTCGCACCTCGAGGAGGCGGCGACGGCCGTCGAGCGGGCCACCGCGATCGTCGACGACCTCCTCGAACTCGCCCGCGACGGGAACGGCGCCATCGACACCGAGCCGACGCCCCTGGCCGACGTCGCGACCGACGCCTGGCGGAGCGTGGACACCGCGTCGGCGACGATGGAACTCGACGACCGTTCGATCGAACTCGACTGCGACCCCGCGCGCGCCCGTCGGCTCCTCGAGAACCTGTTCCACAACGCGGTCGAGCACGGGGGCAACGACCCCGTGGTGTGGCTGGGGCCGCTCCCCGAAGGCGGAGGGTTCTACGTCGAGGACGACGGCCCCGGCGTCCCCGAGGACGACCCCGAGGCGATCTTCGAGATGGGCCACTCCGGCGACGGGGGGTCGGGTTACGGGCTGGCGCACGTCGAACAGATCGCGACCGCCCACGGGTGGACGGTCGCGGCGACCGAGGGCGACCGCGCCGGCGGCGCGCGGTTCGAAATCGTCACCGACGGGGTCCTCCGGCGGCTGTAGCGGTCGACGCCGATACCCGGTCGTGATGCCAGAGAACCGCAGGGACGCCGTCAGGCGAGGAAGACGTGCCGCGGCCGGTCCGCGAGCACGTCCCGTCCCCACTCGACGGCGTCGGCGAACTCCTCGGATCGGAAGAACGCCATGGCGTCGTCCTTCGCGCGCCACTGGCTGGCGATGAACATGTCGTTCTCGTCCTCGACGTTGACCATCAGGTCCGTCTCGCGGTGGCCCTCCATCTCCTCGAGCAGGCCGCCGACGGTTTCGAACTTCTCGACGAACTCCTCGCGGCGGCCGGGTTCGACGGTGTAGAACATCCCCATGGTGCCGAACCCGCTGTCCCCGCCCGCCCGGCCGACGATCCCGGGCAGGTCCGCGAGGAATCCCCCGGCGGTGTCGGCGGCGCTCTCGGTCTCCCAGATGCTGACGACCGCCGCGCGGTCGGCGGTCTCGCCCTCGTAGACGGCGGTGCGGACGTGCGTGTCGTAGCGCTCGAACCCGTCCCGCAGGTCCTCGACCTCCGCGCGGAGCTCCTCGAGGTCGGCCTCGGAGTACAGCACCATCGCGTAGACGTCCTCGCCGTGGGGCTGGCCGGCGTAGATGTCGAGATCGGCGAGTTCCCCTCGGATGCCGTCGCCGGCGTCGTCGGTCGCCTCGTGGGGCCCCTCGCCGTCGTCGGCGCGGTCCGCGACGCCGCCCACGGCGCCGACCTCGGTGTCGGCCGCGCCCGGCAGGTCAGCGAGGAACCCGCTGGCGGTGTCGGCGGCGCTCGCGGTCGTCCAGACGCTGACCGCGGCCGCGCCGTCGGCGGTCTCCTCGACGGTCGTCCGAACGTGGCTGTCGTAGTGCTCGAAGTTCCCCCGGAGCCCGTCGACGGCCTCCCGGAGCTCCTCGAGGTCGGCCGACGACTCCACGAGCACGGCGTGGGCGCCCTCGGGGGTGTCGAGCGAGACGCCGAGGTCCGCGAGGTCGGCCCGGAGGCCCTCCGGTCGGTCGCCGGACGCGCCGCCCTCGTCGGTCGGAACGGGCTCGCCCGCCAGGAACGCCTCGAGGGCCGCCGGCGGGAACCGCCGGCCGAAGTAGAACCGCCCGAACTCGGCGTACCGCGAGGAGGAGGGGTCGAACCGCATCTCGTAGAGCAGGTCCTTGATGTCGGTCGGGTCGTCGGCGAACAGCGTCACCCCCCACTCGTAGTCGTCGAGGCCGACGCTGCTGGAGATGATCTGGGTGACCTTCCCCGCGTAGTCGCGGCCGATCTCGCCGTGGGCGCTCATGTGCTCGGCGCGCTCGTCGAAGGGGAGGTCGTACCAGTTGAGCTCCTCGCCGCGGCGCTTGTCCATCGGGTAGAACGAGACGTGGTCGGCGCCGGGGCGGTCGGGGTAGATGCGCGACTCGATGTACCGCTGGAGCCCCTCGTTTTCCGTCTCTCCCTCCTCGAAGTACTCGCGGGCGGACTCGGAGTAGCCCGAGGCCTCGGTAACCGAGACGTACGAGGACGACTGGGTGGCGTAGTCGGCCAGCGTCGTCGCCTCGAAGCGCCGCTCCGCGGTGTCCAGTTCGCGGGTCGTCGGCCGCAGGTGGAGCACCAGGAAGTCCGCCTTGTGGCCCAGCACCGAGAAGACCGCCGACCAGCCCTCGCCGTCGCGGTCGGTCCGCTCGTCGAGGTACTCCCGGCCCTCCGCTACGGCGCGGCGGCGCTTCTCCTCCGGGGCGGCCCGCCAGGCGGCCCAGTTGACCGTCCGGAAGTCGTGGAGGACGTACCAGCCCTCGTCGGTCCGCGGTGGCTCTGGCATACCCGCGGTAGACCCGCCCCGGACAAGGGGCTTGCGTGTTCCGGCGCGGGCGGCGTCGACTAATGGAGCGCGTCCGCGGCCTGCGTCTTCCGGAGGATGAACGGCCCGGAGGCGAGCGTCCGCTTCGTGACCGTGATCATCCGCATGATCGACGAGAGCAGCATGCCGAACGGCGTCAGCGTCAGGGTGAACGCGGTCGCCGCCAGCAGGAACCCGCCGTCGGCGCCCAGGAACGTCCACGCGATCCGGGTCGGGTCGAAAACCAGCACCATGTACGCCGCCAGCCCCAGCGCGAACATCGACGTGTACAGCATGTACTTCGAGAGCTCGATGACCTCCCACTGGAAGTACAGCGTCTTGAAGTGCTCCCGAGCGGGACCGAACAGGGAGAGGAGTTCGACCACCTCGTCGAGGGCCTGCTCGGCCTCCTCGGGGACGTCGTCGCCGTAGACAGTGTCGAGGAGCTGGGCCGCGTACATCTTCCAGGAGTAGTTGTAGTTGAGGGCGGCGACGATGACCTCGAAGGTCCCGAATTCCTCCTCGGCGAGGTCCTCCTGGACCTGCTCGCCGTGCTCGACGGTCTTCTCGGCGAACTTGCGGAGTTCCGCGGCCGCCTGCGAGTCGTCCTCGACGGCGTCCTCGATCGTCGACGCGCGCGCTGTGACGGCGGCGACCAGCTCCCGGAGGAACGCCGATGGCTCCGGGGGACTGACCGGCGGCTCGATCATCTCGCCGACGTCGTCGCGGAACGCGATGGAGTGGGTCATCTGCTGGCGCTGGTCGCTCAGCGGCCCGACTTCCCGGGAGATGACCAGTTGGGCGATCGTGAGTACGAGCGTCACGCCCGTGACGACGACGATGATCACCGACCCGAAGACGTTGCTGACCGCCTGCGTGGTATTCAGCTTCTGGATGGTCCCCGGGGCGAAGAAGTGCAGCGCCATCAGCGTCCCGAACACGAGGAGGAGAAAGCCCGCGGCGACGACCAAGCGGTTGGCGTCGATCAATACCCACTTTCTGACCTGACTCTCGTCGCGCCGTTCCCGCATCGTGTCCTCCGGATAGGACACCTCCACCTCGTCGCTCATGCGGTTGGATTCAGCCGTCGCCGTTAAATCTCCGGTGGCACCGGCGAACCGGACGGAATAGCTACCACGCACCGCCGATCACTGGCTCTCGAATGGACGCGAACGAGCGCCTCGCCACGAACCTCGTCTCGGAGTCCGAGGCCTACGGCTACACCCTCTCGGTGTGGGGCAGCGGTTCGCTGCTGATCTACGTCTACTGCGTCCCCAGCGCGCCCGCAGTGTTCCTGTTCGTCCTCGGGAGCCTGCTCGCGTTCACGACGCTGGCCGGCGTGGCGTTCGGCCGACCGTTCGGACGAGTCGACACGGACAGCGACGGCGAACTGATCGCCGCCTCGATCGTCCACGTGGTCGCGACGCTCGGCAACCTGCTGCTGGCGTGGGGGATCGTCGGCGGCCTCGACGCCCTCGGCGTGGGGCTCGCGGTGTCGGCGCTGATCGTCGGCTACCAGGTGTCGGTGGCGTACGACATCCTGTCGCTACTGGAGGCGCGGATGACGCGGTGGATCGCGTAGGGGGTCGGGGGTCGACCCGGCGGCCGCCGGATCAGCCGAGCAGTTGCGGCCCGAAGATCATCAGGAAGACGCTGGCCAGCATCGTGACGCTGATCACCGTCGTGACTGCGCTGGTGAGCCGCCGGCCCCCCTCGACGGGGAGCCGGGAGACGACGGCCTCCGTCGACGTCCGCAGAATGTGACCGCCGTCGAGCGGGAACGCCGGGATGCAGTTGAAGAAGGCGAGGTTGATGTTGATCCAGCCGATCCAGAACAGGGCGTTGGCCAGCAGGAACACGCCTCCACCGAGGAAGGCGAGCGGCCCCTCCACGACGTAGAAGTTGGTGAACGGGGCGACGAAGCCGGCGAAGTTGTAGGGGATCTGGCCGACGGTCCCCGCGAGCGGCAGGAAGAGGACCGCGGCGATCCGCTGGAAGAACCGCTCGACGCCGCCGTCGGAGGCCCCGAGCACGTTCAGGTAGTACGCCGCCGGGTAAGTGTCGACCCCGAAGTCGTCGACGGCGATACCGCCGGTGCCGGTCCGCGGCTGGGAGACGCCGACGAGACCGGCGTCGCTGTTGGGATCCTCCGCGAGCGTGACGTTCAGGTCGTATCGCTCGCCGTCGACGTACACCTCGACGGGAACGGTATCGCCGGCGCTGGTGTCGGCCCGCGCCGCGCTGAACTCGTCGGCGGTGACGACTCGCTGGCCGTCGAACCGCGTGATCACGACCGAGTCCTCGGCGGACGGCTCGACCCCGGCGTCCGCGAGCGCCCGCGCGAGGCTGCCGTCCTCGATCACGCGGTCGACGTACGCGCCGGCGACGAACTCGAAGCTCCCCCGGTCGGTCTCGACGGTCGCCCGGGGCTCGTCCTCGAGGGCGGCGTAGAACTCCGCCCGGGTCGAGACGTTCTCGCCGGCGACCGCCCGGATCTCGGGGGGATCGCCGCTCACGTCGACGTCACCGACGACCGAGGGGGTCGCGCGGGTCACGAACAGCGAGCGCTCGACGGTCACCTCACGGCGCTCGCTGTCCCGCGCGAGGGTCACCGCGATCGACTCCCGGTCGGTCGATCCGAGGGCCCGTTCCAGGTCCTCCTCGCCGTCGATCTCCCGGCCCTCGACGGCGACGATGCGGTCGCCGCTCTCGACGCCGGCGCGCTCGGCCGGCGAGGTGAAGGAGCCGTCGGCGCCGACGACGCTCCCCACCGCGGCCCCCGAGGCGACGCCGATCGACCCGACCACGGGGCCGAACAGCAACAGGAAGGCCAGCACCGTGATCGCGAAGTTGTTCGTCACGCCGGCGGCGAACATCCGCGTCTGGTCGCCCCGGCTCGACCGGCTGCGGCTCTCCTCGTCGGGTTCGACGAACGCGCCGATGGGAATCAGCGTCAGCAGCGCCAGCCCCATCGACTCGATCTCGATGTCGCCGACCCGGCAGAACAGCCCGTGTCCGCCCTCGTGGACCACCAGCCCGACCAGCAGTCCGAGGACGATCTCGGGGGCGACCGAGAGCGGGAGGAACTCGTTGACCCCGGGGATGACCAGCACGTTCTGGGGTTCGGTGACGGCGCTGGGCTGGGGGTTGGTCAGCGCGCTGTACCCCGAGAGCAACACCGCGAAGAAGACGCCGAACATCACGACGAGTACCACGCCGACGCCGAAGTTCCCCCAGGCCCGCCAGAGCCGCTTCGGGCGGGCCAGCCAGTCGAGGAACTCCTTGCCGCGCTGGGTGTGGATCGTCGTGAGGGGGCCCGAGAGCCGAACGTAGTCGGGCAGCAGACCGCGCGCACGCAACGCCATGGCGACGACGGTGTAGAGGACGACGCCGCCGAGCACCCACCAGAGGGTATCCACCATTACCAGATCCACGGCGGAGCGCCGTATGAGCGTTGTGGACCCGGTCGGTCCGGTCACCCCTCCCGGCGGAGCCGCCGGAGGACGAACCTCCGGTCGAGCGCGGCGAGGAACGGACCGAGGCGGGGGCCCTCAGGTTCGTCGAGGAACAGCCGGTAGCCCAGTTCGAAGAAGTCGCCCACGCCGACGCCGTGCCCGCGGGCGGTCTCGTAGATCTCGCCCTGGAGGGTCTCCCCGTCGGGGGCCTCGCGCTCGACGAAGTCGGCGAGGTCCTCCAGCGCGGCGGCCGCTTCGGGGGTGGGATCGACGGCGGGCAGCGACTCCGCCAGCCGGTAGTTGTACTCGTTGTCCGTCCGAACGGCCCACTCGCGGGCCTTCTCGACGCGCGCGAGCGCCAGCGAGACCGACTCGGGGGCGGCGTCCTCCGGGAGGTGCCCCGAGCGGCGGGCCATCGTCGCTCGCAGGTCCGAGTCGTCGGTCATCCCGAGCACCGCCGCGAAGGTGTAGGGGATCCGCACCGGCGACGACCCGGAGACGTCGTCGACGCACATCGGGTAGGCCCGGTCTGCCAGCGACCGCTCGTCCTCGTCGGCGTCGACGGTCCCGAAGTACGTCGCCTCGAAGCGGTCGAACTCGTCGACGAGTTGGTCGAGCCCACCCACGTCGAAGTCCCGGGCGCGCTTGGGGGGCTTGGTGAAGAAGTACCGGAAGACCTCCCGCTCGAGCATCGAGAGCACGTCGTCGACGGTGACGACGTGGCCCGACGACGAGGACAGCGCCTCGCCGTTGTAGGTGAACCACTCGTAGACCATCGGAACGGGCGGTTCGAAGCCGAGCACCTCCCGGGAGACGTGTTCGCCGCTGGGCCAGGAGCCCTCGGCGTGGTCCTTCCCGAACGGCTCGAAGTCCACGCCGAGGACCCGCCACTGAGCGGGCCACTCGAAGCGCCAGGGGAGTTTCCCCTCCCGGAGCGTGGCGGTCCCCTCGCGGCCGCAGCCCTCGATGGTCCGGTTGCCGGCCTCGCTGTCCTCGCAGACGTAGTCGACGGTCCCGCCGTCGAGGTCGACAGCGACCACGCGGCCGGTGAGCTTCCCGCAGGAGTCACAGATCGGAGTGAAGGGGACGTAGTCGCCGTCGGGGTCGACGCTCGCCTGATACTCGGCGAGCACCTCGCGGGCGCGCTCGCGGTCGGCGAGCAGATCCCGGGTGACCTCCTCGAAGCCGCCGTCCTCGTAGAGATCGGTGTTCGAAACCACCTCGACGGGGACGCCGACGGCGTCGGCCATCCGCTGGAGCAGGTGGGTCTGGTGGGCCCCGAAGGAGTCACAGCACCCGAAGGGGTCGGGGACGTCGGTCAGCGGCCTGCCGAGGTTCCGGCCGAGTGCCCCCGGGTTCTCGGTGTCGCCCAGCGAGACGACCTCCCAGTCGAGAGTCGCGAGCGTCCGGGGGACCGCCCGGAGGGGGTCGCGGTCGTCGGCGGTGAAGACCTGCCGGACCTCGCGGCCGCGCTCGCGCAGGGCTTCGGCGACCAAGTACCCCCGCATGACCTCGTTGAGGTGACCGATGTGGGGCACGCCCGACGGCGAGACCCCCCCCTTGACGACGATCGGCTCCTCGGGATCGCGGGCCTCGATCTCGTCGGCGACGGCGTCGGCCCAGAAGGCCCGCCGGGGACGGTCGCCGTCGTCGCGGTTCTCGCCGCCGGCGGTCAGCGGATCGACGGCGACCGCGCTCTCGGTTTCGTCGTCGGCGCTCACGCGAACCACCTCCGGCTCACGGGAGGACCTCCGTCCCCTCGTGGTCGCCCTCCGCGACGGCCCGGCGGAGGCGTTCGGGATCGGTCCCGTCGATCACGAGTGTGCGGGTCCCCGAGCGCTGGATGATCTTGGCCGCCAGCAGGTCGACCGGGGCGCTGCTGCCGGCGCTCATCTCGATGTCGCCGATGACGTCGACCAGTTCGTCGGTCGATATCTCGTCGTAGTGGGTCGCGTCGGGGTTCTCGTCGGGATCGGCGCTGTAGACGCCGGCGACGCTCGTGGCGTAGATCAACAGGTCCGCGTCGACGGTCTCGGCGAGCGCGGCGGCCACGGCGTCGGTCGTCTGCCCGGGGACGAGTCCCCCCATCACGGGCACGTCCCCCCGGTGGACCGCGGCGGCGGCGGTCTCGTAGTCCTCCGGGGGCGTCGGGGCGGCCCGCTCGCCCAGCGCGGCCACCAGCAGCCGGGCGTTCAGACGCGTCACGCCGATTCCGAGCTGGTCGAGGGCCATCTCGTCGGCGCCGATCGATCGCCCGGCTTCGATGTACTGCCGGGCGACCGTCCCCCCGCCGACGACGAGCGCGAGTTCGTGTCCCTCGTCGATCAGTGCGTCCGAGACGTTCGCGTACGCCGAAACCCGATCCCCGTCGAGTTCCGGGACGAGGACGCTCCCGCCGACGGAAACGACTGCTCTCATTGCCCCGGAGTTACCGGCACCTCCGCTTAAGAATTGTCAAGCGCGGCCGGGGCGCGAAGCAAGGCTAATGCCGCTCGGCCGACGTTGTCCTGTATGTACGCCGCTTCGGTCGTCGGCCCGGACTCGACGACACTCGTAGAGCGCCTCGCCGACCGCCTCGCCGACGAGGGGCGAGTCGGGACCGTCACCTCGGAGCCGCCGCTCGATTCGACGGCCGACCGGCCCGGCGGCGCGGCCGTCGCCTACCGGATCGGGAGCGACGGCTGGGCGGCCGCCGGCGAGGACCGGTCGATCGGCGACGTCCTCGACGACTGCGCCCGCTCGTGTTCGTACCTGCTGGCCGACGGCGTTGAGGATCGCCGCCTCCCGGTGATCGCCGCCGGAGCCGACCGAGAGGACGCCGTCGCGACCGTCGCGGACGCGGACCGCGCCGACCTCGACGCGCTCGCGGAAGCGGTCGAGCGCGTCGAGCCCTACGAGTCGCTGGGATCACTCGTCGCGGCGGTGAAGCGCTCGCCAGTCGCCGAGCGCTCGGGCGCCATCGCGACGTTCACCGGGCGCGTCCGGGCGAAAGACGGCGAGGACGACTCGCGGACCGAACTGCTGGAGTTCGAGAAGTACGAGGGCGTCGCCGAGGAGCGGATGGCGGCGATCAGCCGGGAACTCGAGGACCGCGACGGCGTCCTCGGGGTCCGGATGCACCACCGCTCGGGCGTCATTCCCGACGGCGAGGACATCGTCTTCGTCGTCGTCCTCGCCGGCCACCGCGAGGAGGCGTTCCGGACGGTCGAGGACGGCATCAACCGCCTGAAAGACGAGGTCCCCATCTTCAAGAAGGAGGTCACGGTCGAGGAGGAGTTCTGGGTCCACGACCGCGCGTGAGCGCGGATCGGGCCCGGAATAATCGCTCATTTACTGTTGCAACACCGAATTAACAGCTCCGAGCCGGGTTTCCAGAGTGATAAATTTTCCTACCAATTTACTACGTAACAAAGATTTAGAGGCGGTTGTAAAATTTTTCAGTGTCTGTGAGACGCTCGTGAAAGGTTTCTCTCGCCCCGGTTCGCCGCAAACCGGCGTAAAGCGGCGCTAACATTCCTTCCTTTATATCATCTCCTGGTGGAGAGAGGGGAGCGAGGCGATACAGATGAGCGTTACCGCACCCTCCACGGAGCACGAGACCGACGCCGAACCCGAGAGCAAGGAAGACCGCCTCCGCACGTACCTGCGGGAGAAGGCCGCGGACGGCGAAGTCTACTTTAAGGGCAAATTTATCTCCGAAGAGGTCGACCTCTCGCCGAAAGAGATCGGTGCACTGATGGTCAAACTGAGCGACACGGCGTCCGACCTCGAGATCGAGAAGTGGTCGTACACGAGCGCGACGACCTGGCGCGTCGCCCGGGCGTGAGCCGGCCGGTCCCCGCCCTCTCCGCTAGTCGCGGTCACGGGGTTTATGCCCGCACGACGCGTTGATTTTCCCGATGGACGACCTGGAGAGTCCGGGCGCCGGTCCGCCGATCGAGGCGGTGCAGTCGGTCTTTCGCGTCTACGAGACGCGCCGCGACGGCGACACGCTGCTCTACTTCGGGGAACCGACCGTCCCCCGAGACGCACTCGAGGAACGCGTCTGGCCGCTCTTCCGGGAGGCCGGCTACGAGGTCTCCCTGGCCCGCCGCACCGGCGAGCACGTCCTCGTCGCCGAACCGCGGTCGGTGGGCGTCGACGGGATTCCGTGGACGAACATCGTCTTCGCGCTGCTGACCGTTCTGACGACCCTGTTGGCCGGCCTCGAGTGGTACGGCCTCGAGTGGAGCCTCGCCGACCCGTCGGCGCTGCTCCGCTCTTGGCCGTTCGCGCTGGCCGTGCTCGGCGTGCTCGGGATCCACGAACTCGGCCACTACGCGATGAGCCGCCGCTACGAGGTCGACGCGAGCCTGCCGTACTTCATCCCCGTCCCCACCATCTTCGGGACGATGGGGGCGGTCATCAAGATGAACGGCCGCATCCCCAACCGGAAGGCCCTGTTCGACATCGGCATCGCCGGGCCCCTCGCCGGACTGGTCGCCGCAGTGGTCGCCACCGCGGTCGGCCTCCAGCTTGATCCGGTCGCCGCCGGCCCGGTGTTCCGCATCGAGACGCTGAACTACCCGCCGCTGATCCAGCTGATCGCCGCGGTCACGGGCGCAGAGTTGAGTCCGGCCGGCGGTCGGGTCAACCCGGTAGTCGTCGGCGGCTGGGTCGGGATGTTCGTCACCTTCCTCAACCTGCTGCCGGTCGGACAGCTCGACGGCGGGCACGTCGTGCGCGCGATGATCGGGGAACGCCAGGAGACGATCGCCGCGCTCGTCCCGGCGGCCCTGTTCGGGCTCGGCGCGTACCTCCTGTTCGTCCGCGAGGCGGCGCTCCAGGGGATCACGCTCTGGTTCTTCTGGGGGCTCATCACGCTCGCACTGGCGTACGCCGGCCCCGCCAGGCCCGTCAGCGAGGAGTCGCTCGGGGCCAAGCGCAAGGCGCTGGGCGCCGCCACGTTCCTGCTCGGGCTGCTCTGTTTCACGCCCGTCCCGTTCCAGTTCGTCTAATGGGTGTACCCCCGGTCGGGGAGCGGGCGACCGTTCATCTCGACGCCCTCCCCGGAGTCAACGACCCGGCCGACCTCCGTGACCTCGACGGGGGCGGCCCGCCGGACGGCCGCGGGGTCGTCGGTCGTGAAGACGAGTTCGAAGTCCTCGCCGAAGTGGACGGCCAGTTCCCACTCGTCGCCGGCGTCGGCCGCGACCTCGCGGACGGCCCCGTCGACCGGGAGGGCGTCGTACTCGAGGGCGAACCCGCAGCCGCTGGCCTCGGCGATCTGGTGGAGCGACCGGGCCAACCCGTCGCTCGAATCCATCATCGCGCCCGCGCGGGACGCCACCGCCCGCCCCGTCGAGATCCGCGGCGCGAAGCGGAACAGCTCGTTGCCCCGCTCGGGATCGTCGTCGAACAGCCGGAGCGCAGCGCCGCTGCGCCCGAGGGTGCCGGTGACACAGACCGCCTCTCCGGGCGTCGCTCCCGAGCGGTAGACCGGTCCGTCCCCGCAGGCCGGGTCGACCCGGCCGACCGCGGTCGTCGCCGCGGTGAACTCCCGATTGTCGTCGAGGTCGCCGCCGACGTACTCCGCATCGACCAGCGCGCAGACGTCCCGCGCCCCCGCGACGAACGACCGCAGTTCCTCCTCCTCGAACGCCGGTGCGGCGTAGACGGCGACGGCCGCGCGGGCGGGGACTCCCATCGCGGCCACGTCCGACAGCGAGGCGCCGACCGACCGCCAGCCCGCCGTGTAGCGGGTCGTCCCGTCCGGGAAGTCTGTGGTCTCGTGGAGCATGTCGGTCGTCACGACGAGGTCGTCGACCACCGCCGCGTCGTCGCCCGCGGCGGGGAGCGCCTCGCCCAGCATCGCGAGCGCGGCCCGTTCGTCCATGGCGGCCCTACTGACGGCCGCGAGAAGAAGCTTCGGTGGGTTCAAGCCCGTGACGCTCGCGTCCTCGGACATGGACTTGGACCTCCGGGCGACGGCGGCCGGCTTCATCGCCTCGCTGGGGTTGCTGTCCGTGATCCTCTGGGTCGTCGGGATCGACACCGTCGTCGCGACCCTCGGAATGGCAGACAGGAGCACCCTGGCGCTGCTCCCGGTCGTCGCGGCCGCGTGGCTGGTCGCCTGGGGACTCTCCCTGCGGGTCGTCCTGGGCGTCATCGGGACGCCGGTCCGAGTGACGACCGCGGTGTGGATCTACACGGCGGCGACGTTCGCCAACAACGTCACCCCGTTCGGGCAGGCCGGCGGCGAACCCATCATCGCCTACCTGATCGCCGACGTGACCGACAACGAGTACGAGTCGGGGCTGGCCGCGATCGCCAGCGTGGACGCCCTGAACTTCTTTCCCTCCATCTCCCTCGCGGCGGTCGGGCTGGGTTACTTCGCCGCGACAGCGACGCTCGGCAGACAGCTCCGGGTCGCCGGCGCGGCGGTCCTCGGACTGGCGGTGGTCATTCCGCTGTTCGGCTACACGGTCTGGCGCCACCGCGAAGGGGTCGAGAACAGTCTCGCGAGCGTTCTCACCCCGATCGCGCGGACGCTGATCCGCCCGGTCCCGGGACGGGCGCCCCCGGACGAGGCGGTGATCCGCGCCCGCGTTCGAGGGTTCTTCGACGCCGTCGGACGGGTCGCCGACGACCGGCGGGCCCTGGTGCTCGCGCTCGGGTTCTCGACGCTGGGGTGGCTCGCGCTCGCGGTCTCGCTGTGGCTCTCGATGTACTCGCTGGGCTACGAGGTGCCCTTCGCGGCGGCGCTGCTCGTGATCCCCATCGCGAGCATCGCCTCGATCACCCCGTTCCCGGGGGGGCTCGGCGGCATCGAGGCGGTCCTGATCGCGCTGCTGGTACCGACGACGGGACTGGACGGCGCGGGCGCCAGCGCCGCAGTGCTCATCCACCGCGTCGTGACCTACTGGCTGCCGACCCTGATCGGCGGGGGGATCATGGCCGTCTACGGCGCCGAGTCGACGAGAGACTTTTGACCGTCGGCTACCTGGCTCCGCCGTGCTCGACGCCCCCGCGCTCGCGGTGTTCGTTCCGGCCGCCGCCGCGCTGATCCTGACGCCGGGCCCGGACACGCTGTACGTCCTCTCCCGGGGGGTCGGCGCCGGTCGCCGGGTCGGCGTCCGGGCCGCCCTCGGCGTGAGCACGGGCGTGCTCGTTCACACGCTCGGGGCAGTCCTCGGTCTGTCGGTACTCCTGCAGACCTCGGCGGTCGCCTACGCCGTTGTGCGGTATGCCGGCGCCGCCTACCTCTGCTATCTGGGCGTCGCTGCGATCAGGAACCGCGGGACGGGAGAGATGGCCGGGAGCGACGGCGCGAGCGGCGAGGACCCGCGTTCGGCCGGCGCCGCCGGCCGCGGGGGCTACGTCCAGGGCGTGCTCGTCAACGTGCTCAACCCGAAGGTGGCGCTGTTCTTCCTGGCCTTCCTCCCGCAGTTCGTCCCCGCCGGCGCCGACGCGCCGGCGACGATGGCGCTGCTGGGCGGCGTCTACTCGGCGCTGACGCTGGTCTACCTCGGCGGAGTCGCGCTGTTCTCGGGGGCGATCGACCGCGCGCTCGAGGGCTACGGAACGACCGTGGAGGCGGTCGCCGGCCTCGCACTGGTGGCGCTCGGCGCGGGCCTGGCCGTCGACGGCGCGGTCGGGACGGCCGGTCCGTGAGCGCGACCCCCGGCCGTGTGAACCGTCCCCGCGTTCGGGCGCCATCGATGTATTTAAACGGCGCGCAGCGGAGAGTACGTGTAATGACGACGTTCTACGACGTCCCGGCCGACGACCTCAACGAGGCCGTCGCCGAGAAGCTGGACCTCGAGCAGCCCGACTGGGCGGCGGTCGCGAAGACCGGCGTCGGTCGCGAGATGGCCCCCCAACAGGAGGACTTCTGGAACCGGCGCGCGGCGAGCGTCCTCCGGACCGTCGCCGACAACAGTCCGGTCGGCGTCGAACGGCTCCGCACCCGCTACGGCGAGAGCAAGCAGGGATCGACCCGCTACCGGGTCCGTCCCGATCGGAAGGCCAAGGGCAGCGGCAAGGTCATCCGGACGATCCTCCAGCAACTAGAGGAGGCCGGCTACGTCGAGACCGCCGAGGGCGAGGGCCGCCGGGTCACCGGTGAGGGCCGCCGGCTGCTCGACGAAACCGCCGAGGAGGTCATCGAGGAGCTCGACCGCCCCGAACTGGAGCGGTACGCGTAGCCGCGGTTCCGACTCTCGTTCTCGCCGCCTCCGGCGGCGCTTCCCGCCGATCGAACGCCGGTAACGGCAGCGATCGGACGACTGGCGCCGATAGCGGCCTTTATCCCCCTCGGGCCTCCCTCCGGGGTTATGAGCGACAGCGACCCCCCGCTCGGCGCCTCCCCGTCGCCCGACGCGATCGACGCCCTCCTCGGGGAGATGACCCTCGCGGAGAAGGCCGGCCAGCTCGTCGGTATTCAGCTGGGGACCCTCGACGAGGAGGTCACCCTCGCGGACGCGGCCGCGGCCGTCCGCGAGCGCGGCGTCGGCACCGTCACCCCGTTCTTCCTCGGCGGCCCGATGGACGCGCCGGCCGCGAGCGCCGAGACCGTCAACCGCCTCCAGCGGGTCGCCGTCGAGGAGACGCGCCTCGGCGTCCCGCTGTTGATCCCTGCGGACGCGATCCACGGCCACGCTTACGTCGACGGGGCGACCGTCTTCCCGCACAACCTCGGGATGGCTGCGGCCCGCGATCCGGCGCTCGTCCGGCGGGTCGCCCGAGCGACCGCCGACGAGATGCGCGCGACCGGCGCGGTCCAGAACTACAACCCGACGGCCGACGTCCTCCGGGACCCGCGGTGGGGGCGGTCGTTCGAGACCTACGGGGAGAGCCCGCGGCTCTGTGCCGCTCTCGTCGCCGCCGAGGTCGAGGGGTACCGCGAAGGGGACGTGCTGGCCACGCCGAAGCACTTCCCGGCGTACGGCGGCCCCGAGCGCGGCGAGGACACCGCGCCGGTCGACGTCTCGCCGACGACGCTGGCCCGGGTGTTCTTCCCGCCGTTCGCCGCGGCGTTCGAGGCGGGCGCGGGCGCCGTGATGCCGTGTTACAACGCCGTCGACGCCGAACCGGCCCACGGCTCCCGGCGGTGGCTGACGGAGCTGCTCCGCGAGCGCATGGGGTTCGACGGCGTCGCCGTCTCCGACTGGACGGGCGTGGCGATGCTCCACGAGGACCACCGCGTCACCGGGGACGCCGAGGGGTCCGTCCGAGCGGCCTACAGGGCCGGCCTGGACGTCGCGTCGGTCGGCGGCGTCGACTACGCCGAGCACCTCCGGGCGCTCGTCGATCGGGGCGAGCTCTCCAGGGCCCGGATCGACGAGAGCGTCCGGCGGGTGCTCGCCGCGAAGGCCGACCTCGGCCTGTTCGCGGATCCCTACGTCGATCCCGAGCGGGCAGACGCCGCCGTGGGCAGCGCCGAGGGCCGCGACCTCGCCCGGGCGGCCGCCCGGGCGACGATGACCCTCCTCGAGAACGACGGGACCCTCCCGTTCGCCGACCCCGACGAGGTGCTGGTCTGCGGTCCGAACGCCGACAGCGTCGTCGGGCAGTGCGGCGGCTGGAGCGTCCCGGACGCCGCGACGGGGGGGACGACCGTCCTGGAGGGGGTCCGCTCGGTCCTCGACGGCGCGACCGTGGCCCACGAACCCGGCGCGTCGGTCCGCGACCCGGAAGACATCGACGCCGCGCGGGCGGCGGCAGCCGACGCGGACGCCGCGGTGGTCGTCCTCGGAGAGGGGTGGTACATCCACGAGTTCGGGCCGGCCGGGCACACCGGCCCGGTCGGCGAGTTCCCGACCCGAACGGGGCTCCGGCTCCCCGCCGCCCAGCGGGACCTGCTCGACGCCGTCGCCGACACGGGGACTCCCACCGCGGCCGTGGTCGTCGCCGGGCGGCCGCTGGCGGTTCCCGAGGTGGCCGCCGCCGCTCCGGCGCTCCTGTGGGCGTACTACCCCGGCAGCGAGGGCGGACTGGCGGTCGCCGAGACGCTGTTCGGCGACCACAGCCCGTCGGGGCGGCTGCCGGTCTCGCTGCCCCGGTCGGCGGCCCACCTGCCGACCCGCTTCGACCGCCTGCCGAACCCGTCGCCGATCGGCGCCGAGGAACACCCCTCGTCCTACGACCCGCTGTACCCGTTCGGACACGGGCTGAGCTACACCGAGTTCGACTACGCCGCCCTCGAACTGTCCGCGGCGACCGTCGGCCCCGCCGGCGCCGTCGAGGCCCGCGTGACCGTCGAGAACGTCGGCGACCGCCCCGGCGTCGAACCCGTCGACGTGTTCGTCGGCGACGAGGTGAGCTCCCGGGTGACTCCCGAACGAGAACTCGGCGGCACCGCCCGCCTCGCGCTCAACCCCGGCGAGCGGGCGACCGCGACGGTCCGGCTCCCGGTCGAGGAGTTCGGCGTCGTCGGGGCGACCGGCCGGCGGAGCGTTGAGCCGGGGACGTTCGCGGTCCACGCGGGCGGACTGACCGAGCGCTTCGAGGTCCGCTCGGAGTACTGACAGCGTCACGGTTTTACTGCGGAGTACCCAATACGCGGGTATGCCAGACGAGGACGATCTCGAGGAACTCCGGGAGAAGAAGATGGAAGAGCTCAAGGAGCGCCAGCAGGGCGGCGAGGCCGACGAGGAGGCTATGCGGGCCCAGCAGGAGCAGGCCGAGGCCCAGAAGGAGGCCATCCTGCGGCAGTACCTCACCGACGGCGCCCGGAAGCGGCTCAACTCGGTGAAGATGTCCAAGCCCCAGCACGCCGACCAGATCGAACAGCAGCTGGTCGCGCTCGCCCAGTCCGGGCGCGTGCAGGGCCAGATCGACGAGGAGCAGATGAAACAGCTCCTCCAGGAGTTGACCCCCGACTCGAAGAGCTTCGACATCCAGCGGCGGTAACTCTCGACCGCGGCGTCGCCCTCCTACCGCACTGTTGAAGTGCGCGCTCCGTCACCTTCAGGTATGTACGACCGCATCAAGGGGTTTCACGACTTCTACCCCGGGGAGATGGCGGCCCACCGCGAGATGATCGACGCGGTCGAGTCGGTCGCCCGCCGCTACGGCTTCCGCGAGATCGCCACGCCGGCCCTCGAACCGACGGAGATGTACGTCGACAAGTCCGGCGAGGAGATCGTCGAGGAGCTCTACTCCTTCACCGACCAGGGGGAGCGTGACGTGGCGCTCACCCCGGAGCTCACCCCGACGGTCGCGCGGATGGTCGTCGTGAAGCAACAGGAGCTCTCCAAGCCGATCAAGTGGTTCTCGACGCGCCCGTTCTGGCGCTACGAGGAGCCCCAGCAGGGGCGGTACCGGGAGTTCTACCAGACCAACGTCGACATCTTCGGGTCGGAGGCGCCCGAGGCCGACGCCGAGGTCCTCGCGTTCGCCGCCGACGCGCTCACCGACCTCGGGCTGACGGCCGAGGACTTCGACTTCCGGGTCTCCCACCGCGACATCCTCGGCGGGCTGCTGGCGTCGTTCGGCCGCGACGTCGACACCGAGGCGGCGATCCGCGCCGTCGACAAGTCCGCGAAGGTCGAGGACGCCGAGTACTACGGCCTGCTGGAGGACGCGGGGCTGACCTACGACGAAGCCCGCCAGTTCGACGACCTGCTCTCGGCGAACGATCTCGAGGAGCTCGTCGAGTTCGCCGGTACCAACCGCGTCGAAGCGGCGGTCTCGAACCTCCGGGCGGTCCTCGCGGCCGCCGAGGACTTCGGCGTCCGGGAGTACTGCACGGTGTCGCTGCGGACGGCCCGGGGACTCGATTACTACACCGGCGTCGTCTTCGAGTGCTTCGACGCCGAGGGGGAGATCGGTCGGTCGATCTTCGGGGGCGGACGCTACGACGACCTCATCGAGAGCTTCGGCGGCCAGCCCACTCCAGCGGTCGGCGTCGCGCCGGGCGTGATGAACTCGACGCTGCCGCTCCTGCTCCAGCGGGCCGGCGTCTGGCCCGAGGAGGCGGTCTCGACGGACTACTACGTCCTCTCGGTCGGCGACACGCGGCCGGTGGCCGCCGGGGTCGCCCGCGAGCTACGCGACCTCGGTCACGTCGTCGAGGCCGACGTGGCCGACCGGAGCTTCAGCGCCCAGATGTCCTACGCGGACTCGATCAACGCCGAGACGGTCGTCATCGTCGGCGAGCGAGACCTGGAGAACGACGAGGTGACGATCAAGGACATGGAGACCGGCGAGCAGACGACCGCGCCCGTCGAGGAGTTCCCGCCGGAGGTCGGACGGCCGACCCACGAGGACTACGAGTAGCGCCGCGGCCGGCGGCCCAACAGGCGTAGTCGTCAGACCTTACCCTCCGGGCCACTCGGAACCGACGATGGCCGACCGACGACCGAACGTGCTCTTCCTGTTGACCGATCAGGAGCGGGCCGACCTCGCAGCCCCGGACGGACTGCCAGTCGACACGCCGAACCTCGACCGCCTCCGGTCGAGCGGGGTGTGGTTCGACCGCGCGTACACGACGACGAGCATCTGCACGAGCGCCCGGGCGTCGCTGCTGACGGGCCTGTACCCTCACGCCCACGGGATGCTCAACAACAGCCACGGGGCCGACGCCATCCGGACGGAACTGCCCCCCGATCTGCCGACGTTCGGCGAGCGGCTCCGCGAGTCGGGGTACGACAACACCTACGTCGGCAAGTGGCACGTCGACCAGCGCCGCGGCCCGAGCGGGTTCGGGTTCGAGTACGTCGGCGGCGACGGCGTCCGGGAGCACCGGACGGAGGACGACGACGTCGCCTTCGGCGAGAGCGCCCTCCAGGACCGCATCTACACCGGCGGCGAGGACCCGACGCTCGTCGCCGCGACGACCACGACGCCGCCGGAGGAGACGCTGACCGCCCGGCTGACCGACCGGACGATCGAGGCGCTTCGGCGCCACGCCGGGGACGAGTCGACCCCGTTCTTCCACCGCACGGACTTCCTCGGGCCGCACTTCCCGTACGTCGTTCCGGAACCGTACGCCAGCATGTACGACCCCGAGGACGTCGAGCGGTGGCCGACCTACGCCGAGACCTTCGAGGAGAAGCCGCGGGTCCACGAGAACTACCACCGGTACCGCGGCGTCGCCGACTTCGACTGGGCGACGTGGGCGGAGGCGATCGCGAAGTACTTCGGCTTCATGACGTTCATCGACGAGCAGATCGGGCGGCTCCTCGACGCCCTCGAGCGGTTCGACCTCGCTGACTCGACGGCAGTCGTCCACGCCAGCGACCACGGCGACTTCGCCGGCAGCCACCGCCAGTTCAACAAGGGTCCCCTCATGTACGAGGACACCTACCGGATCCCCCTGATCGTCAGCCACCCTGGGGGGTCGGCCGCCGGGACGCGCTCGTCGGCGTTCGTCCGACTGCAGGACCTGATGCCGACGTTCCTCGAGTGGGCCGACGTGTCGATTCCGGAGGGGCTACACGCCCGGAGCGTCGTGCCCCTGCTGGAGGGCGACCGACCCGGCGACTGGCCCGATTCGGTCTACGCCCAGTACCACGGCGACGAGTTCGGCCTCTACTCCCAGCGGATGGTCCGGACCGACCGCTACAAGTTCGTCTTCAACGCGCCCGACCGGGATGAACTCTACGACCTCGCGGCCGACCCCCACGAGTTACACAACGTCGCGGACCACCCGGAGTACCGCGGCGTCCGCGAGGCGCTGGGCGGACGGCTCGCCGAGTGGATGGAACGCGTCGACGACCCGCTGCGCGGGTGGGCGCCCCAGGCCCTCGAGATCGACCGCTGACGCCTACAGGTAGCCGAGGTCGGCGAGGCGCTCGCGGGTGCCGGCGGTCATCGAGACGTCCCCGCCGTCGGTGTCGGCGCGCTCGAAGGAGTCGAGCCACTCGTCAAGGCGGACCGACAGGGCCGTCGCCGCCCCCCGCGACCCGTCGGTGAGGTCCGACCGTTCGCGGGGGTCCTCGCCGACGCGGTAGAACCACTCGGTCCCGTCCGATCCCCGGGCGTACTTCTCCTCGCGGGTCCGAACCGCCCGGAGCGTCCGGTCGAAGCG
The DNA here is from genome assembly GCA_003021975.1 of Halobacteriales archaeon QS_5_70_17. Classification (GTDB taxonomy): domain Archaea; phylum Halobacteriota; class Halobacteria; order Halobacteriales; family Haloarculaceae; genus Halomarina. Next base: position 49,361 of record PXRR01000014.1, read on the forward strand.
CTCGACGCGCCCGGGGATGTCGCCGAAGCGCTCCCTGAGGGCGTCGGGCGAGGGCTGGGGAGCGAGGTACTCGGCGAAGACCGCGTCCCGGTCGGGGGCGTCGGCGTCGGGGTGGACCGAGCACCCCTGGTTCGCCTCGCGGAGCGCGGGCGCGTCGAGGCCGGCCGCGTCGAGCAGCGTCGGGACGAGGTCGACGTGCTGGACGAGGTCGTCGCGCCGACCGTCGGCGGGGAAGGCCCCGCCGGAGATCACGAGCGGCACGTGGAGCAGCGTGTCGTGGAGGTCGTACTGGTGACCGAAGAAGCCGTGGTCGCCGATGTTCTCCCCGTGGTCGCCGACGACCAGGAAGACCGTGTCCTCCCACTCGCCGGCCGCGACCAGCGCGTCCCGGATCCGGCCGAGGTGGTCGTCGAGCGCGGCCAGTTCCCCGCGGTAGAGGGCCTGGAGGAGTTCGAAGTCCCGGTCGGAGAGCGAGTACTCGCCGACGTCGAACGCCCGGGGGTCCTGCCGGACGCTCGCCGCCTCCTCGTAGGTGGCGCCCTCCGGCAGGAACGGTTCGGCGTACTCCCGTGGCGGGTCGTACTCGACGTGCGGTTCGATGTAGTTGAGAAAGAGGAAGAAAGGCGATCGCGCCTCGCGGCCGGCGAGCCACCGCTCGACCCACCGAGTCGTTCGCTCGGCCCCGTCGTCGCCCGCGAGTTCGGCGAACAGGAGGTTCGCCGCATTCACCGCGGGGTTACCGTCGAACAGGCAGTCGCGGGCCGCCCGGAACTTCTCCGCCGTCCCCTCGGCGCGCACCACGCCGCCGACGTCGGTCGCCGACTGGATGTACTGCCAGCCCTTTCGGAACCGGTCGAACCCGCGGTCGAAGCCGAACACCCCGGTGATCCAGGTGTTGTTCGAGAGGCCGACGGTCTCGTAGCCGGCGTCGCGGAACGCCGCCGGGAGCGTCGGCAGCGACCCGTCGAGGCGGGGGGAGTGGCCCCCGGTGCCGTGTCGCGAGGGGTAGGTCCCCGTGAACAGCGAGGCGTGAGAGGGGACCGTCCAGGGCGCCGTCGAGAACGCGTCGGTGAACTCGGCGCCCTCCTGGGCGATCGCGGCCAGTTCCGGCATCGGCGCCGCGGCGGCGGGTACGGCGTCTCGCCCGCGAGCCGTGTCCAGCACCGCGACGACGACGTTCGGTCCCGTCATGCGTCAGTCGCTCCGGACCGCCGTCGTCGTCCGCACTGTGCCCCCGCTCGGGACCGCGCGCGCCTCAGACATCGTGTCTGTCCAGAGTTCCATCAAATAATTTATCGTTCAGCCTGCGAGCGAAAGGGGAGCTGCGACCGTGCGGCTCATTACCGGGGGCGGTAAGGGCGACGCATGCGCGCCTACCGGGTCGCGTATGACGGCACCACGTTCCGGGGGTTCCAGCGCCAGCCGGACGTCCCGACAGTCGAGGGGGCGCTGTTCGGAGCGCTCGCGGCCCTGGGGGTTTACGATCCCGACGAGCACCGACCCGAGGGGTACGCCGCCGCGGGGCGGACCGACGCGGGCGTCTCGGCGACGGCCCAGACCGTCGCGCTCGCGGCCCCGGACTGGCTGACCCCGCGGGCGCTGAACGCCGAACTCCCCGCCGACGT
>PXRR01000015.1 GCA_003021975.1 Halobacteriales archaeon QS_5_70_17
CCGCCACACGCCCGTCGGAATCGACGGCCTCGACGCGCTCTGCGGCGGCGGGCTGGCGACCGGCGCGGGCGTCCTCCTGAAACACGACGGGCGCGTCAACCTGCGGGCGCTGTTCGGAGCCCTGATTGCGAGCGCCGTCGGCGACGGGCGGTCGATCGTCCTCTCACCGACAGCGCGGGCCCGTCAGGCGGACGTCGCGGCGGTCCTGGACGGCTTCGGCTTCGACCTCGAGGCGCTGATCGCCGACGGCCGGCTGTTCGTCCTCGACTTCATCGGGAGCTGGGACGCCGACCGCGACGCCGTCCACGCCGGTTTCGACGACGCGGCGGCGGTGATCGACGCCCTCGGGGCCATCGACGACCGGATCGACGAGGGAACGCCGACGCTGGGGCTGTTCGACGCCGACGCGTTGACCACTGCTCTCGGAGCGGACGGCGCCCGGACGGTCCGCTACGAGCAGGAGGCGGCGCTCGACCGCGAGGACCTGCTGGTCCACGTCCACGACGAGGGGGTCGTCGGCGACGAGATCAGCGACTTCTACGTCAACACCGCCGAGCAGGTCCTCGAGACCTGGCTCTCCGACGACGGCCTCCAGTACGTCTCGCTGCGGAAGTCGCCGTGTGGCTTCGTCGGGACGACTTCGCTCGTGGAGTACGCCGAGGGCCCGCCCTACCTGCGCGTTCAGCACCCGCCGACGGACCGCGACAACCCCTACGCGAGCGAGAAACGGAGCGAACGCGAAAGTGAGAACGAGAGCGAGGACGGGGGGTGATCGACCGGTGGCGAAGTACCTCGAGAGCGGGACGCGCCGGGACGTCTGCGCGCTGCTGTACGACGCCGGGGACGATGGGCTGCGCGCCCAGCAGCTGAAGACGCGCCTGGAGCGCCACTACGACCGGAGCATCGACCCCAAGCGGTTCCGGGACCGGCTGGCGGCCCTGGAGCGGGCCGGTCACGTCGAGACGCGCGTCGAGGGGCTCCACGACGTCTGCACGCTGACCGACGCCGGGGGGCAGGCGCTGCTCGAGCACTACGAGTGGCTCGCCGGGCGGATGGAGGGTGCGCCCGGGAACGGAGAGGAGGGTGAGGACGGGAACAGCAGAGCTTCCAACGGGGACTGACCCGCGCTCCCCCCGTGGACTGCGGCCGGCTCCGGATCGGCCCGTTCGGTCGCCGGCGCCGTCAGTTCAGTAGCTCCCGGGCGATGGTGTTGCGCAGGACCTCGCTGGTCCCCTCGTAGATCTCGTTGAGCTTCGCGTCCCGGTAGAACCGCTCGGCGGGGAAGTCCTTCGTGTAGCCGTAGCCGCCGTGGATCTGGATGCCCTCGTTGGCCACTTCCCGGGAGACCTCGCTGGCGTAGAGCTTGGCCTGGGCGGCCTCCTTGACGAAGCTCTCGCCGCGGATCTTCCGGTCGGCCGCCTTGTGCATCAGCATCCGGGCTGGTCGAACTGCTCGCGGTCCTGGGCGTACCGCAGCGCCTCGTCGAGGGCGGCCTGGGCGATGCCGACCCCGCGGGCGGCGATGGTGATCCGGCCGCCGTTAAGCGTCTTCAGCGCGTGGACGAACCCGCGGCCCTCCTCGCCGATCCGGCGATCGGCGGGAATGCGCATGTCGTCGAAGCGGAGTTCGGCGGTCGGACAGCCCTTGTCGCCGAGTTTCTCCTCGGTCCCCTCGACGTGGAAGCCGTCGTCCCCCTCCGGCCGGACGACGAACGACGAGATGCCCCTGTTGCCGGCCTCGGGGTCGGTCTTCGCGAACAGCGTGACCGTGTCCGCGACCGATCCGTTAGAGATCCACAGCTTGTTTCCGTTCACCACGTACTCCTCGCCGTCGCGCTCGGCGGTAGTTCCCATCGCGGGGACGTCGCTGCCGGCCTGGGGCTCCGAGAGGGCGAACGCGCCGATCTCCTCGCCCCGGGCCAGCGGCGCGAGGTAGGTCTCTTTCTGGGCCTCGTCGCCGAACTCGTAGAGCATGTTGCCCGCCAGCGAGGTGTGGGCGGCGACGACGGTACCGAGACCGCCCGACCCCCGGGAGATCTCCTCGAGCCCGATCGCGTAGGAGTGGTAATCGAGGCCGGCGCCGCCGTACTCCTCCGGGAACGGCATCCCCATCAGTCCCAGGTCGCCCATCTCCGAGACGAGGTCGGCGGGGAACTCGTCCTCGTGGTCGATGTCCGCTGCGACGGGCCTGATCTCCTCGTCGACGAACTCCGAGACCATGTCCCGGATCTGGGACTGCTCGGGCGAGAGACTGAAGTCCATATCACAGGGTTGACGCCTCCCGCCTTGAGCTTTCTGTCGGGACGGGCGCCGTCACACCGTCGCCTCGACGGCGTCGAGGACCGGCGGCGCGGCCGTCTCGACGTCCAGGGCGACGTAGAGGCCCTCGTCACCGTCAGTGTCCCGGAGCACCGTCAGCCCCTCGAACCGGAGGACGAACGCCCGCAGCCCCCCGACGTCGACGAGCAGGTCGCGGTAGAGGTCCTCCTCCCGGAGGTCGGGGTACAGCGACCGGTGGAAGCGGGCGGCGTCGTCGACTGCCGCCGCCCCGCCGTACTTCTCGACGGTCGCGTCGCTGACGTACAGCGGTTGGTACCTGCCGCCGCGGTACTCCACGACCGCCCGGAGGCCGGGGACCTCCCCGATGCGGCGCTCGACGACGGCGTCGGCGTCGAGCGAGACGAGTCGGGACGCGTTCCGGATGGGCGCTACCGGCCAGTACGGCGGCGCGACCGAGAACGCTCCGCTCGGTGGTCAGCGGACCGGGTGGCGGAGACGTTCCTCCGGCACTCGGCGGAGGCGCCGGGAGGCGTCGGTCACCGGAACTGCTCGTACAGGCGGATCCCTATTTGCGCGACGATCCCGAGCCAGCTCACCCGGTAGGCGAGGACGGCTGCGCCGGCCAGCAGCAGCGCGATCTGTCGGTTCCCGCGGTACAGCGCGAGTCCAGCCTGGGCGAGCAGTGACAGCGCGTTCAGCTGGCGGGACTCGTTCGACGACAGCAGGCCGGTGAGGTTCATACGGTCACTGGGGGTCGCTCGCGCATAAGCCCGCGGCCCGCCCCTGCGGGGGATTCCGGGAAGTCCATCCGGTCGGTGGGGTCGCGCCGCTCCGCTCGAATCGATGGCGCGAGACCCTGGTCGACCGTCGGTCCTCGGCGGGGAGGGCGATCCGGGAGGCGCGCTCGCGGAGCCGCTAGATTGCGCCGAGGTGACGCGGCCGACGATCGGCTCGGTCATCCGAGTCGGGGGCGACTACCGGAGGCCCCCGGGTGCGATCTACTCGTACTCGTAGAAGCCGCGGCCGGTCTTCTTCCCGAGGTCGCCGGCCTCGACCTTCCGCCTGAGGAGGTACGCCGGCGTGTAGCGGTCGCCCAGTTCCTCGTGGAGCGTCTCGGTGGCGTCGAGACAGACGTCGAGGCCGACGTGATCGGCTAGTTCCAGCGGCCCCATGGGGACGTTCGTCCCCAGGCGCATCCCGCGGTCGATGTCCTCCCTGGTGGCGACCCTCTCGTCGTACGCGCGGATCCCCTCGTTGATCCAGGGCATGAGGATCCGGTTGGAGACGAAGCCCGGCTTGTCGTCGGCCTCCCAGGTCTCCTTGCCCAGCGCTTCCGCCAGCCCGTGAGCCAGCGAAACCACCTCGTCGTCGGTTCGCTCGCCGACGACCACCTCGACGCCGTCCATCACGGGGACGGGGTTCATGAAGTGGAGGCCGACGACGAGTTCGGGCCGGTCGGTGGCGCTCGCAATGGAGGTGATCGAGAGGGTACTGGTGTTGGTCGCCAGCACGACGTCCTCGTCGACGGTCTCGTTGAGGTCACCGAACACGTCCCGCTTGACGTCCATGTTCTCGGCGACCGCCTCGACGACGAAATCACAGTCGGCGAGGTCGGCGAGGTCCGTCGTCCCCTCGATGCGCTCGCGGGCCGCGTCGGCGGCCTCCCGGTCGAGGGCGTCGCCGTCGACCAGTCGCGAGAGGCTCTCGTCGATGGTCTCGAAGCCTTCCTCGACGAGGTCCGTCTCGACGTCACGCATCACGACGTCGTAGCCGTTCGTGGCGGCGACCTGTGCGATGCCGCTGCCCATCGTCCCCGCGCCGACGACGCCGATGCGATCGATGGAGTCGAACCCGCGCATACCGACCTCTGCTCGGCGCGGCGAGTAAAGGGTAGCGCTCGGGGCCACCGGGCCGCCCCTTCCCGGTCGGTCCCCACCGGCGCCGGACGTTCCCTGAATCACTGGCGTCAGTCCCCGGTACCGTCGGCGTCCGGCCCCGCCTCGGTCGCCTCCTCTCGCAGTTCCGCCGGTGGCACTAACAGTATTATACCTCGTCGCCGAACACCCTCGCGTATGCTCGACATCGGCGACGCGCCGCTGACGCGGGACGGCAAGATACTCATTCTCGCGTACGACCACGGACTGGAGCACGGCCCCGTGGACTTCACGGACGTACCGGAGAGCGCCGATCCCCAGCGGACCTTCGAGGCCGCGACCCACCCCGCGGTCACCTCCATCGCGGTCCAGAAGGGGGTCGCGGAGGCGTACTACCCCTCCTACGAGGACGACGTCGACCTGCTGATGAAGCTCAACGGCACGTCGAACCTCTGGATGGGCGAACCCGACTCGGCGGTCAACTGCTCGGTCGAGTACGCCCGCGAAGTGGGCGCGAGTTCGGTCGGGTTCACCCTCTACGGCGGCTCCAACCACGAGATCGAGATGGCCGAGGAGTTCCGCGAGGTCCAGGAGGACGCCCGCGCCCACGACCTCCCGATCGTCATGTGGTCGTACCCGCGCGGTCAGGGGCTCAAAAACGACACCAGCGACGAGGTCATCGCCTACGCCGCCCGACAGGCGCTGGAACTGGGCGCCGACGTGGCGAAGGTCAAGTACCCCGGTAGCAAGGAGGGCATGAAGCACGCCGTCCGGATGGCCGGGCGGACGAAGGTCGTCATGAGCGGCGGGTCGAAGACCTCCGACCGCGAGTTCCTCGAGTCGGTCAAGGCGGTCATCGACGCCGGCGGCAAGGGGCTGGCGGTCGGGCGCAACGTCTGGCAGCGCGAGAACCCCGAGCGCATCCTCGACGCCCTCGAACAGGTCATCTTCGAGGAAGCGTCCGTCGACACCGCGCTCGAGGAATGACGGGGGATCCCGTCGACGCGGTCTTCGACGCGGTCGCGGAGATCGCCCCCGAGATCCGCGAGGGGCTGGTCGGCCGCCGGGAGTACGAGGGCGAGGAGAACCCCTCCGGCGACGCGCAACTCGAGGCCGACGTCCACGCCGATCGGCTGTTCGAGGAGCGCCTGCTGGCGATCGACGGGGTCGCCAGCTACGCCAGCGAGGAGCGCGAGGAGGTCGTCGAGGCCGACGGCGACGGGGAGTACCACGTCGCGCTCGATCCGCTCGACGGCTCGACGAACGTCAGGCCCAACAACGCGATGGGGACGGTCGTCGGCGTCTACGACGACCCCCTGCCGGCCGGCGGCGACGCGCTCGTCGGGGCCGGGTTCGTCCTCTTCGGTCCGCTGACGACCATGGCCGTCGCCCGCGACGGGACGCTCACGGAGTGGGTGCTCCACGAGGGCGAGCGCCACACGACCGACGACGACGCCGAACTCCCCGACGACCCGACGGTCTACGGCTTCGGCGGGCGGGTCCCCGACTGGACCGACGACTTCCGGGCCTTCGTCGAGAGCCTCCAGGGCGAACTGAAGCTCCGCTACGGCGGGGCGATGATCGGCGACGTCAACCAGGTGCTCACCTACGGGGGGATCTTCGGCTACCCCGCCCTGCGCGACCGCCCCGAGGGGAAGCTCCGCCTGCAGTTCGAGGGCATCCCCATCGCCGCGGTCGTCGAGGCGGCCGGGGGCGCCTCCAGCGACGGCGAGCGCTCGCTGCTCGCCGAGCCCCCCGAGGAACTCCACCAGCGGACGCCCCTGTTCGTGGGCAACGAGGGGTACATCGACCGGCTGGAGGACGCGCTCGAGTAACCGGGCGGGGGAGGCCGCCTCTCTCTCGTCCGGTCGCGACCTGCGAGTCCGTCCCGGCGGCGGCCCCGAACAGGAAACGGTTTTGATCCCCCTGCTCGCAAAACTTGCGCATGAAGGTGCGAATCGCCGCGGGGGCGAGCGAGGAGGAGGCCCGGGTCATCGCCGCCGCTCTCGCGCGCCACGCCGTCGAGGAAGTGGAAGTGTATATCGGCGACGACGACGGGCCCGCCGTGGTCCACTCGGCCGACAAAGTGGGCGACGCGGTCCCCGACGACGACGTCGGCCCGACCCAGCGGGAGATCGAACTGCTCGAGGAGATCGCCGACATCGAGCAGGGTGGTCCCGAGAAGTACCGGGAGCGCCTCGACGAGCGGGGGAAGCTGTTCGTCCGGGACCGCATCGACCTCTGGTTCGGCGACCTCCTGTTCGAGGACGGCAAGTTCGCGGCGTTCGACGCCGACGATCGCATCCCCGCGGACGGGCTGCTCACCGGGGCCGCCGAGTTCGAGGGCCGGGACGTCCACTTCATGGCCAACGACTTCACCGTGAAGGCGGGGTCGATGGCCGGCAAGGGCGTCGAGAAGTTCCTCCGGATGCAACAGCGCGCGCTGAAGACCGGCCGTCCCGTCCTCTACCTGATGGACTCCTCGGGGGGTCGGATCGACCAGCAGACCGGCTTCTTCGCCAACCGGGAGGGGATCGGGAAGTACTACTACAACCACTCGCGGCTGTCGGGACGAGTACCCCAGATCTGCGTGCTCTACGGGCCCTGTATCGCCGGCGCGGCTTACACTCCCGTCTTCGCCGACTTCACCGTCATGGTCGAGGGGATGAGCGCGATGGCGATCGCCTCCCCGCGGATGGTCGAGATGGTCACCGGCGAGGAGATCTCCCTCGAGGACCTGGGCGGTCCGGAGGTCCACACCCGCCACTCCGGCAGCGCCGACCTCGTCGCCGAGAGCGAGGAGCACGCCCGCGAACTGGTCGCGCAGCTGATCACCTACCTGCCCGACAACGCCGACCAGCGCCCGCCCCGGACCGACCCCGTCGCGCCCGCCGAGTCGCCGGCGAGCATCGACCGCGTCATCCCGGAGTCCCCCAACAGGGGGTACGACGTCCGGGACCTGATCGACCGGGTCGTCGACGGGGACTCCTACTTCGAACTCCAGCCGGAGTTCGGAAGCGAGATCGTCACCGCGTTCGCGCGCATCGACGGCCGCCCGGTCGGGATCGTCGCCAACCAGCCCGCCCAGCGCGCGGGCGCCATCTTCCCCGACGCCGCCGGGAAGGCCGCCGAGTTCATCTGGAAGTGCGACGCGTTCAACGTCCCGCTGCTCTACCTCTGTGACACCCCCGGGTTCATGGCCGGCTCCGGCGTCGAGAAGGAGGGAATCCTCGAACAGGGCAAGAAAATGATCTACGCCACCTCCGCGGCGACCGTCCCCAAGCAGTGCGTCGTCGTCAGGAAGGCCTACGGCGCGGGCATCTACGCCATGTCGGGGCCCGCCTACGACCCCGAGAGCACCATCGCGCTCCCCTCCGGTGAGATCGCCATCATGGGGCCGGAGGCGGCGATCAACGCCGTCTACGCCAACAAGCTCGCCGGGATCGAAGACCCCGAGGAGCGCGCCGCCCGCGAGCGGGAACTCCGCGAGGAGTACCGCGAGGACATCGACGTCCACCGGATGGCGAGCGAGGTCGTTATCGACGAGATCGTCCCGCCGAGCACGCTCCGGGAGGAACTCGCGAACCGCTTCGCCTTCTACGAGACCGTCGAGAAAGACCGCCCCGACAAGAAACACGGGACCGTGTTCTGATCGGCGGCCGGCCGCCGGGGAGGGGACCGCGACCTGGGCGAGCGCGCGCTCACTGCCGTCGATCCCGATCTCGGCTCCCTCGCGCGAGTAACACCGCTCGCCGGGATTCATCAGCCACTCGACGGCTGTCCGGAGATCCACCGGCCGCGTCGCGCAGTCGAGGGCGCCGGCGCGCGGTCGGTCCGCGTCTGGTCCTGGCGAGTGCGATCGGACACCGACGACCGGGATTACGCGGCCCTTTCGACCGGGTATCGCGCCCCTTACGCCGAGACCAGTCGGATAAGAAGCAGGTAACAATGTGACTGTTCGCCCTCTTGGGGAACAACCCCGGGCCGACGCCGTCGGTCGAGGGGGAGATCGACCATGTCATCGCCCTGCGATACGCGCGCTCGCGCCCAGACCGGCCAGCGGTTGCTCTCGAGGGTTTCCCGACACGAGCGGGCCCTCTGGACGGTCGCAGTCGCGGCTCTCGTTCTCGACGTCGTCCTGACGACCTACGGCCTCCGGATCGGTCTGGTCGAGATGAACCCCCTGGCCGCCAGCGTGATCGCCCAGTCGGGCGTCGTCGGGATGGTCGCGCTCAAGGCCGCCGCGCTCACCGTCGCGGTCGTCGGCCGGGCGCTCGTCCCCCGGCGGTACGCCGCGCTCGTTCCCCTCGCGCTGGGCGTGCCGTGGCTGCTCGCAGTCGGCATCAACACGGTGATGATCGCGAACGCGCTCTAGGCGTCCCGCTTCAGCGAGAGGACGGTCCGTTCGAACTCACAGACCAGGTCCCCGTCCTGGTTGAACGCCTCGACGCGCATCGTGACGACGCCCCGCTCGCCGTCGCTGGTCTCCCGCTTGTCGGTCACCGTCGACCGCGCGCTGATCGTGTCCCCGTGGAAGACGGGCGCGGGGTGCTCGACGCCGTCGTACGAGAGGTTCGCGACGATGGTGCCGTCGGTCGTCTCCGGGATGGAGACGCCGACCGCCAGCGACATGGTGTAGAGGCCGTTGACGATCCGCTCTCCGAACTCCGTGTCCCCGGCGAACTCGGCGTCGAGGTGCAGCGGTTGCTGGTTCATCGTCATGTCGCAGAACCGCTGGTTGTCGCTCTCGCTGACCGTCCGCGTTCGCTCGTGTTCGATCGTCTCCCCGACTTCGAACTCCTCGTAGTACAGTCCGGGCATGGACCGTGGGTCGTCGGGCGGTGACAAAAGGCTGCGTGTCGCCCGACGCGGTCTCTCGGGGGTTAACTATAACCGGCTCGCTGGAAAAACGTCCCCTGCATGACGGCACAATTCACCGACGAGGAGGAGGGCAAGCGGGTGGTCGACGCCGACGGCGAGGACATCGGCCGCGTCGTCGACGTGCGAGCGGGAACGGCCTACGTCGACCCGGACCCGGGACTGACTGACACGGTCAGGTCGAAACTGGGGTGGGGCGACGCCGACGAGGAGACGTACGCGCTCGACGACTCCTCCGTCGAGTCGGTCAGCGACGAGGAGATCCGGATCAGCCGCGACGTCTGACGGCCGCCCGCGGATCCCTGATCGCACCGAACCGACCGCCGGATCGCGGGGTCCGATCGACGGTCGGCGGTCGGCCCCGCCGGTCGGGAGCGTCCGAACCGTCGGTGCGGTCGCGACGGTCCCGACGGCCCGTCGCTCCGGCGCCCGACAGCCCGATATCTTTGGGTCGGTTCCTATCCGTGAGGGACGGGAAGGCGCCCGGCATGGCCGCACGGTTCACCCAGTCCGACGAGGGCAAGCGGGTCGTCGCTCCCGACGGCGAGGTGATCGGTCGGATCGTCGACGTGCGGGAGGGGACCGCTCGCGTGGAGTGTCTCGCCGACCGGTCCGACACCGTCAGGTCGAGGCTCGGCTGGTCCGACGGCGAGCGGCGGTACGCGCTCGACACCTCCGTCGTCGCCGCCATCTCCGAGTCGGAGATCCAGATCCGGCGGGACCTCTAGAGCCGGTCGGCCACGGCGTCGAGGTGCGCCCAGCCGACGACCGCGAGGACCCGGTCTTCGTCGTCCAGCGCTGCGATCCGGCGAGCCAGACACGACTCCCGGGCCTCGTCGATCGCTCGCGCCGCAGCGGGCCGTTCGACCGCCCCGAGCAGGGCTGCGCACTGCCGGACGTGCTCGCGCTCGTGGTCGGCCTGCGCGAGGGGCTCGTCGTCGGGGCAGTCGTAGGTCGCTCCGGGGAGCGGATCGTCGCTCCCGACGCCAGTCACACCGCGCAGCCAGCAGGCGCCCGTCCGGAGCGCGATCCGGGCCGTCCGTCCCGCGACCCGGCGGACGGCGCCCGGGTCGGCGCCCTCCGCGCGGAGGGCCCGGGCCAGCGCGGCCAGGAACTGTCCGTCGATTCCGTCGACCCCGACCGTCCGGGCGCCCGGCGCGGCGGCGACGGCGGCGGCC
>PXRR01000016.1:0-54975 GCA_003021975.1 Halobacteriales archaeon QS_5_70_17
ACGCCCTTCTCGAATGCATACTCGCAGGCATCCTCAACGACGCTCGATTTGCCGCCACCGAGACTCATACTACTAACATCCCACCCCTGGTCGGCGGTGTACTCGATGCCCGCTGCGACGTCAGAATACGATCCCGACCCATTTCTGTCCAGCACCTTCACGGCGTGGAGCGTAGCCTCGGTCGCGACGCCGACGACGCCCTCGCCGTTGTCGACGGCGTCAGCGATGCCCGCACAGTGGGTGCCGTGGTCGTTGTCGTCCGACCAGGGGTAGTTGCAGTTCCGCCCGCGACAGTCGACGTACGCCTTGCCCGCACCAACGTTAGTCTGCAGATCGGGATGGTCGTCGTCAATGCCGGTGTCGATGATCGCGATGTCGGCTCCGTTGCCGGTTTCGCCGTTTGTGTGAGCTACGTCGCCGTCTACCCGATCTACGCCCCACGGGAGACACTGACTCGTATCACCACCCCCGTCACCCGGCGGCCCGCATGGCGTCCGGGCTACTCGTTCCGACGATGCGCGCCGGGGCAGCTCCGTTCGCGCCAGTTCTCCCTGCGACGCCTACCCCAAGAACAAACCGTCCCGCGACCGCCTCCCCGATGTCCCCGAAGTCGAGGACGTGCCGGACCGACTCCGCACGGTTGCGGGCGGCCCGCGTGGCGTCCGGGCTACTCGTTCCGACGATGCGCGCCGGGGCAGCTCCGTTCGCGCCAGTTCTCCCTGCGACGCCTACCCCAAGAACAGTCGCTCCTGCGCCTCGCAGCACCCTCCTCCGGGTAATGTTATCTCTCACCATGATCTAGTCTGATATGTCGATCTTATCAACAAAAAATTTCCCCTTGAAGGCGTGGGCATTGCCGGGTGGCTGGACGACGTTCGAAAGCGAGTGGTAGGTTTCAGACCGACTTCGACGCGCCCGTCCCGTTCCCGCTCTCGTCCGTGACGACCAGTCGGATCTCGCTGGCCGCGCTCTTGCTCTCGAGGTAGTGCGTCCCGGCGGCGCTGGATCCGCCCGCCGAACTGCGCTGGCTGTCGAGCACCGCCCCCGAACCGTCCACCATCTCGGAGGTCACCGCCGAGAGGTCGCCGTCGCCGTCCGAGACTTCCCAGTCGACGTAGTAGCGCGTCCAGGCGGGATTGCCGTCGTCGGTGAGTTCGAACCGATCGATCGCGGGCGCGCCGTCGCCCGAACTACTGCTGGTCGTGAACCCGTTGGTCGCCCCCGTATCGGAGTCGCCGTCGCTGGCCTCCGCGACCGCGCGGAACTCGTAGTCGGTGTCGCTGGAGAGCCCGGAGACGTCCTCGCTGAACGACCCGGTCGAACCGATGGTCTGTCCGCTCGTCGCGGTCCAGGCATTCGACCCGGTCTCCCGGTATTCGAAGTAACAGTCCGCCGAGTCGGCGCCCCCGAGGTCGTCGAGCGAGCCGTTCAGCGTCGCCGAGTCGGTGCCGACGTTCGTCGCGTCGCCGGTCGAGACGGCGACGCTCGCGTCGCCGGAGCCGTCGAGCACCGCGGCCTCGGCGTCGAGCAGGCCGTGGCCCTGCTCCCCCTCGGGGAGTCCGAGGTCCTCGGCGGTGTCCCGCAGTCGCTGGCGCGCTTCGGTGTTCGCGTCGCCGTCGGCCATCAACTGGGCGCCCGCACCGGCGACGTGCGGGCAGGCCATGCTCGTCCCCGAGAAGGTGTCGTAGCCCCCGATCACCGTCGAGTAGATGTCCCCGCCGGGCGCGGCGAGTTCGACCTCGGGACCGGTCGAGGAGAACGACGAGAGCGAGTCGTCGCTGTCGGTCGAGGAGACGGCGACGCACTCCTCGTAGGCGGCGGGGTAGCCCACGCAGTCCGAGCAGGGGCCGTCGTTGCCCGCGGCGGCGACCAGCAGGACGCCCCGCTCGTAGGCGTACGTGCAGGCGTCCTTGACGGTCTGGGAGCCGGAGGACGCGCCGAGGCTCAGCGAGCCGACGTCCCAGCCCCGGTCGGCGGTGTACTCGATGCCCGCGGCGACGTCCGAGAACGACCCCGAGCCGTTGCCGTCGAGGACCTTCACGGCGTGGAGGGTCGCCTCCGTCGAGACGCCCACGACGCCCTCGCTATCGTTTACCGCGTCGGCGATCCCCGCGCAGTGGGTCCCGTGGTCGTTGTCGTCGTCCCACGGCTCGTTGCAGTTCGACCCCGTGCAGTCGACGTAGGCCTTCCCCCGCCCGAGGTTCGCCTGGAGGTCGGGGTGGTCGGAGTCGATGCCGGTGTCGATGATCGCGATATCCGCCCCGCTCCCCGTCTCGCCGCTGTCGTGGAGGGCGTCGGCGTCCACCCGGTCGACGCCCCACGGCAGGGTCTGGGCGACGGCGCGCATCACCCCGTCTTCCTCGACGTACCGCACGTTCGGATTGCTCTCCAGCGCCTCGATCGCCCGCGGTGAGAACCGCCCCGCGACGGCCTTCCCGACGTCTTCGAAGTCGAGTACTCGCTTGACCGACTCCGCGCGCGAGCGGGCCTGCTCGACGCCCCGCCGGTCGCGCACGCCGACGACGTAGTCGCCCGCGTCGTTCGCTCCGGCCGTGCCGACCATCCCGCCCAGCGCCACGCCCGCCCCGGCGCCGCGCAGCAGCCGACGGCGAGTTATATCGTCGAATTCCATGCTTCTATCAAGAGTAACCTATGAGATAAAAAATGTGTCGGGCGCCGGCCGGTGTCGTGACCGCCGCGCCCAGTCCGCCGACCGAAAGGCAGTTTCCCGGCGCGCGCGAGGTGGCGGTATGCTCTCCGTCGCGCTCGCGGGCAAGCCCAACGCGGGCAAGTCCACCTTCTATCGCGCCGCGACCCTCGCGGACGTGGACGTCGGCAACTACCCGTTCACGACCATCGACCCCAACCGAGGGGTCAGCCACGTCCGCACCGACTGCCCCTGTCTCGACCGCGACGAGCGCTGCGGCGACGAGCACTGCCGGGCCGGGAAGCGGTACGTCCCGATCGAACTGCTCGACGTCGCTGGCCTGGTGCCGGGCGCCCACGAGGGGCGGGGGCTGGGCAACCAGTTCCTCGACGCGCTGTCGAACGCCGACGTCATCCTCAACGTCGTCGACGCCTCCGGCGGGACCAACGCCGAGGGCGAACCCGTCGAGACCGGCAGTTACGACCCCGTCCAAGACGTCGACTTCGTCGAGGAGGAGATGGACCTCTGGATGGCCGGCATCGTCGGGGACAACTGGGAGACCGTCGAGCGCCAGTCCCGCTCCCCGGAGTTCGACCTCGAGGCCGCGCTGACCGAGTTACTCACCGGCATCGGCGCGAGCGAGGCCGACGTCGCCGCCACCCTCCGGAGCGTCGAGTACCCCGAGGAGCCGAACCAGTGGACCGACGCCGACCGCGAGCGCCTCGCCCGGGAACTGCGCGAGCGCACGAAGCCCATCGTCGTCGTGGCCAACAAGGCAGACGTCGCGCCCGCGGAGAACCTCGAGCGCCTGCGCGAGGCCGCGGAGGTGGTCGTCCCCGCGACCGCGGAGGGGGAACTCGCGCTCCGCCAGGCCGGGGAGGCCGGCGCCGTCGACTACGACCCCGGCGACCCGGACTTCGGAATCGTCGGGGACGTCTCCGAGAAGCAACGGCGGGGCCTCGAGCGCGTCCGCGGGGTGATGGACGAGTGGGAGGGGACGGGCGTGCAGGCGGCGCTGAACGCCGCCGTCTACGACTTCCTCGATCACTTCACCGCCTACCCGGTACAGAACGAGACGAAGTGGACCGACGGGCAGGGCAACGTCCTCCCGGACGCCTTCCTGTTGCCCCGGGGATCGACGCCGGGGGACCTCGCGTACGCCGTCCACACGGACATCGGCGACGGGTACCTCCACGCGGTCGACGCCCGCGAGAACCGGCGGATCGGGGAGGACCACGAACTCGAGGAGGGCGACGTGGTCAAGATCGTCTCGACGGCGTCCTGACGGCGTCCCCGATCGCGGTTCGGGTTCGCGGTTCGCCCCCGCTTTCGGTCGGAACCCCGGGCGGCGCGTCGGCCCGCGGTAGCTTCCCGACGGAGGGCGGTCCCGCCGCGGCCTCCGGTCACCCCGTCGGCATGTCCTCCGCGGTCTTGATCTCGGTGACGATCGGCGCGGCGTCCTCGAGGAGCGCCTCCTCGCCCAGCGTCCGGTCGGCCTGGATGTTGTGGGCGACTCGGACCCCCTCCCGAAGCTCCCCCGAGAGGTCGAGGCGCTCGGCGAGGTCCGCCCACGCGGCGTCGTCGGCCGCGTAGATCCGGATCCCCTCGACGGTCTCGTAGTCGTAGTCGTTCTCGTAGTCGGAGTGCTCGTCCGTCAGCTCCGCGTCGACGATGTTGATCGCGGTCGCGAGGTCGCTCTCGCTGACCCCCGTCACGTCGGCGGCGCGCTCGCAGGCCGCCTCGTCGATTGCGGTCGACCGCGTCGGCGTGTCCTCGGTCATCGTGTCCGGCTCTACTCCCGACCCCCGCTTGAAAGCAGGGGCCGCCGAGCGGCGGGACGGCGCCCTCGCCCCGTCAGTCGGCCCCCCCTCGACCGGTCTTGATCCGGCCCGCGTCGTCGAACGGGACGACCCGGTGGACCGTCTCGTGGATCCCGAGCACGAACGCCGGGACGACGACCATGAAGAGGTGTTCCTCCAGGGGGATCCCGAAGAACTCGACTCCCGTCCGCAGCGGGATGGCGAAGACGCCGACCTCCAGGGTGTACCAGTCCCAGAGGTACGCGACCGGGTAGAGGACGGCGATCGTCCGGGCGGCCCGGCGCAGCGCGCCGGCGCGGGCCAGCATGGCGACCGCGACCGCGCCGAAGACCACCTCCGTGGCGAGGTAGGTGTACGGTCCGAGGACGGCGAGGTCGGGCAGCGGAGCGCCCGAGAGCGGCCGGTACCAGACCGCGACGATCAGCGCCGCGAAGAAGAGGTAGGTCCCCCGGACGAGCAGCATCGTCGAGAGCGTGGCGTCGGCGTAGACCGTCAGCGCGACGACGCTCCCGAGGACGACCGCCGCGAGCGCCGCCGACGGGGGGAAGACGCCTGCGACAGTGGTCCAGAGCACGCCCACGAGGCCGGCGATCATCAGGAAGTAGGCGACCTCGACGGCGCGGTCCGCCCCGAGGGCGACGACCGCCGTGCGCTTGCCGATCGAGCGGTCGTAGTGGTAGTCCTGGGCGTCGTCGATCACCTTCACGCCCGAGAGGACGACCAGAAAGACGGCAGCGGCGGCCCCGGCCTCCGTCAGGAGGGCACCCGCCTGGACGTAGGCGCCCCCGAGGATCGACAGCGCGATCCCGACCGGGTAGCCGACCGTCGCGGTGACGGGGTTCATGTCCCCCTGCGGGGCGTGGAAGTAGCCCAGGAACCACGTCGGGAGCGTCACCAGGACCGCGCCCGGTCCGACCAGCGCCCACAGGCCCGCGAGGCAGGCCAGAAACAGGGCGGTCGCGCCGACCAGCGCGAGGCGGCACCCGCGGGCCGTCATCGGGTGGGCGTCGTCCTCGCCGCGTTCGTAGAAGTCGACGTAGCCGTCCTTCACGTGGGCGGTGTAGACGGCGGCGAAGATCGCGAGGGCGTGGACGGTCCCGGCCAGCGGGTCCGCGAGGCCGGCGACGACGGCACCGAACCAGGAGGCCGCCAGCGGCGGGAGCATGAACACCGGATGCACTTGCGACGCCAGCGCTGCCGCGGCGGGCCGGAGGCCGGTGCCATCCCGGGCGATTGCCATACCGATACGTGCAGTTCGGAACACATAAAGCCGCCATCCGGCAGACGACGGGCGGTTCGGTCGATTCGAGGTCGCCGTCACTCGCTGTCGGCGCTGACGGCCACTTCGACCGAGAGACCGAGGACGGGGACGGGGACCGTCGCCCGCCGTCCGGTGACCCGGCGCGCGGCGATCCGTAGGGCGACCGCCGCGGCGAGCGCGCCCGCGCCGACCGCCAGCGCGGCCAGGGGATGGGCGACCGCGGCCAGCGCCGCGGGGACGGCCAGCGCGTGCGCGAGGCCGACGGCCAGCGTCCGGCCGGCGGTCGTTCGAGCGGGGGAGTCGCGTTCGGTACGTCGGGATTCGTGGGGGAGGTACTGTCGTGCCATCTCCGTCGCTGTCGCTGTGCGATCGAGGGCGGTGCGGGTGGGAACTCGGCAGAAGGACCGTGCCGAGACGGCCGGAAGTCCCGACACGCGGCCCGCGAGGGACGCGGCGGCGGGACCAGTCAGTTACTGGATGGGAGCATGGGCCTGCCCGACCCGAGTGCCGCGGGGAGCAAAAGGTTTCAGGGAGCTGTGGTGAAGGGTGACACGCCCGCGAGCGCGGTTCGCGCCCGGTCTATCGGACGGCGTCGGTCGCCGCGCCCATGACCTCGAGGGCCTCCTTCAGCGTCTCGATCCCCGCGGCGTAGGAGATGCGGGCGTGGCCCGCGCCGCCGGCGCCGAACGCCTCGCCGGGCACGACGACGACGCCCCGGTCGATGGTCTCCTCGACCCACCCCTCGGGGACCCGGGGCATCGCGTAGAACGCGCCCTGCGGCGTCGGCGTCTCCAGGCCCATGTCAGCCAGCCCGTCGAGCAACACGTCCCGGCGACGCTCGAAGGCGGTCACCATCTCGTCGACGACGTCCTGAGGGCCCGAAAGGGCGGCCGTGGCGGCGTACTGCGCCGGGGCGCTCGCGCAGGCCTGGACGTACTGGTGGGCGCGCAACATCCGCTCGACGCGGCGGGTACTGCCCGTCACCCACCCCAGCCGCCAGCCGGTCATCGAGTAGGTCTTCGAACAGGCGTTGACGACCACGACGTTGTCGCTCTCGGCGTCGGTCAGCGGCGAGTGGTGGTCGCGGCCGAAGGTGATCCGCTCGTAGACCTCGTCGGAGAGACAGAGCACGTCGTGCTCGTCGGCGATGCGGGCGAACTCGCGCATGTCGGCCTCGCTCCCGACGGCGCCGGTCGGGTTCGCCGGCGAGTTGACGACGAACGCCGCGGTGTCCTCGGTGATCGCCTCCTCGACCGCCTCCGGGGGGAGCGTGAGGTCCTCGCGCAGTTTCACCGGCACGGGCGTCCCGCCGGCCAGCCGCGTCAGGGCGTCGTAGGAGACGAAGCCGGGGTCGGGGACGAGCACCTCCTCGCCGGGGTCGACGTGGGCCTCTAGCGCGACGTGCAGCGCCTCGCTGCCGCCGGCGGTGGCGATCACGTCCTCGGGGTCGACCGCGAAGCCGTTGTCCCGGTCGTGTTTCGCCGCGATGGCCTCCCGGAGTGCGCGCGTCCCCTTGTTGGACGTGTAGCCGTCGGCCCGGCCCGCCTCGACGGCGTCGACCGCCGCCCGCCTGGCGTGCTCGGGGGTCGGGAAGTCGGGCTGGCCCAGCCCCAGGTTGATGGCGTCCTCGCCGGCCGCCTCGAACACCTCGCGGATCCCGCTGATGGAGATCTCCTCGATCCGCCGTGAGAACCCGGTCATACCCCTACGGGGACCCGACCCGGCATAACGGTTGGTGGATTCGGAGCCGCCCGACCGGAGCGAAGTCGGTCGGGAGGTTGATGAGCCCCGAGTGCGAACCGATCACATGGGACTCGACGTGTTCCTGGCCGGCGACGGGAGCCGGCTCCTCCTGACGCTCGGGACGGCCGTCGCCGTCCCGGTCGCGGTCCTCGTGCTGGGCCGCCTGTTCGACGCGTACGTGCGGGCGTGGGACCCGAACGACCGGCCGGAGGACCGGCTGCTCGACCGCGAGCGAAACGAGGAGTGACCGGCGGGACGCCTACTCCGCGTCGGCCTCCTCGCGGAGTTCCGTAACGTACAGTTCCATCGCGTTCATCGCGGCGTCGGCGTCCATGTAGCCGCGCTCGTACTCGTGGAGCACCTCGTCGGCCTTCCGGAGGAACGTCTCGACGGCGTCGTCGGTCGGCATACTCGCGGGGACGCGCCGACGGTTAATGAACCATCTCCCCGAGCAGTTCCGCGGCGTCACCGCCCCGGCAGGCGTCCCGGCCGCCGGTGTGGGCCAGCCAGTCGAGTTCCATCAGCGAGTAGCGGTAGTGACAGTCCGCGGGCTCGACCGCGTTCCAGTAGAGGTGCCGGACGTCGGGAACGTCGCCGGCGTAAGGGCTGGCGGCGACGTTCTCGTCGCTGTTCTCCGCGAGGTCGGGCATCGGCGTCGGCTCGGGGGCGTCCACGGGGTCGAAGACGACCCCGGTCCCTCCCAGGGCGACGACGTTGAACACCACGACGGCGCCGACCGCGCCGACCAGCGCCCGCCGGGCCCGAGGGCGACCCATCTCCCGGAGGCGGTCGACGACGGCAGCGACGCCCAGCGCGAGGAACGCCAGCCCGGGGATCAGGTCGGTGTAGCCCCCGACCTCGAAGTCGACGAACAGGACGATCAGCGCGAACCAGCCGGCCGGGGCGAGCGCCCACCACGTCTCCCGCCAGTCGCGGGCCAGCCAGAGGAGGCCAGCGCCCCCGACCACCACCAGCGGCGCGGCCCACCGGAAGTGGACGGCGCCGGCGTAGATCCGCACGAGCAGCGGCGTGTGTTCCGAGAGGGACAGGGGGACGACCACCGCCTGAACGAGCATCGCGGTCGACCCGCCGGTCGCGACGACCGGCGCGAGCATCGCGGCGCTCAGCGCAGCGCCGCCGGCGACCAGCCGAGCGACCGCCCGCCGGTCGCCCCACGCGATCCCCAGCGCTACCAGCGGGAAGACCAGGCTGAGCTGCCAGTAGCCGACCGCGGCGGCGGCGGCGACTCCGGCCGCGAACGGGCGGTCCTCCAGCGCGAGGTAGATCGCCAGCAGCCCCGCGAACAGCAGCGCGTACTTCGCCTTGTAGCCCAGCGCGGGCCGGAGGGCGAACCCCGGCAACAGGAACAGCGAGAGGCCCGCGACCGTGCTCGCGAGGGGGTCGGCGGTCAGGCGGTCGGCGAGCAGTCCAACGAGGACGACGGTCCCGGCCGCCAGTCCGAGCATCAGTCCGACGTTCAGCAGGTGGTACAGCGCCATGTTCCCGCCCGAGACGAGCGCGAGCAGCGCCGTCGTCTCGTAGGACAGCGGGGGCTTGGGCTCCCAGACGTCGAGGTAGAGCGCGCCTCCCTGGGTCATGTACCAGCCCGCGTGCTGGAAGATCGCGGCGTCCGGCGTCATCGGCGGGCGGTCGTGCCCGATCACGGTCCGGAGGTACGCCGTCATCTCGACGAGAAACGCCGTCGCCCCCAGCAACACGAGCCAGGGCCGATCGACCAGCGAGCGAAGGTCCGGAACCGCCTCTGAGAGCCACTGAGAGCCGGGCGACGCCTGACTCACCGGCGTCCACCCCCCGATCGACGATGGACATCGATCATGGACGTACGCTCGTACTACGCGGGAATTACTACCCGCTGACTACTTTTCGAAACGGTCCGGGCGAGCGCCGGTAGGCCGCGCGTAACGGGGCGAAACGGCAGACGCGTTACTTGAACCGGAACGTCTCGAGGTTCTTGGGCGCGAACGTCCGCATGTTGAACTCGTGGTACAGCGCGCTCGAGAGGTCCTGGACCGAGGACTCGTCCCCGTGAACGCAGAGCACCTTCTCGGGACGGGGGTTCATCGTGCGCACGAAGTTCTCGAGGCCCTGTCGGTCGGCGTGCCCGGAGAAGCCGTCCACGGTCTCGACGTCCATCTGCAGGGTGAGCGTGTTCGACCGGCCGCCCCGGCCGTTGATCGGGATCTCGTCCCAGCCGTTCTGGATGCGGCGGCCCAGCGTCCCCTGGGCCTGGTAGCCGACGAACACCATCCGCGAGTCCGAGTGCGATCCGAGGTGTTCGAGCCAGGACATGATCGGGCCGCCGGTGACCATCCCCGACGTCGAGAGGACGATACACTGGTCGCCGTCGGCGACCTCCTGGCGCTCCTCCTCGCCGCCGTCGATGTGGTTGAACTGCGGGGCCAGGAAGGGGTTCTCGTCCTCGTGGAAGATGCGGTCCCGCAGGTCGTCACGGAGGTACTCGGGGTAGGTGGTGTGGATGGCGGTGGCCTCCCAGATCATCCCGTCCAGGTGGACCGGCATCTCCGGGATGTCGCCGCTGCGCATCGCCTCCTCGATGACGAGCATGATCTCCTGGGAGCGCCCGACGGCGAACGCCGGGATCAGTACTTTCCCCCCTTTCTCGTAGGTCTCGTTGATGACCTCCTTGAGCTTTCGCTCGGAGTCCTCCTGGTCGGTCTGGTAGTCGTTGCGGCCGCCGTAGGTCGACTCCAGCACCAGCGTCTCCACCCGGGGGAACTCGTTGACCGCGCCGTTGAACAGGCGCGTGTCGTCGTAGTGGATGTCCCCGGAGAACGCGACGTTGTAGAGGCCGTCGCCGATGTGGAAGTGGCTCACCGCGCTCCCGAGGATGTGACCCGCGTTGTGGAAGGTGAGCTTCACGTCCGGCGCGATGTCGGTCACGTCGCCGTACTCCAGCGGGATGGTGTGTTTGATCGCCTCCCGGACCATCTCGGACTCGTAGGGGGGCGCCCGCCCCTCCTTGGCCGCGACGTCGAGGTAGTCGAGCGTCAGCAGCCCCATCAGGTCCCGGGTCGGCTCCGTGCAGTAGATCGGCCCGTCGTAGCCGTACTTGTACAGCAGCGGGATGAGCGCGGAGTGATCGAGGTGAGCGTGGGTGAGAACGACGGCGTCGAGGTTCTGCGCGCCGGCGCCCAGTGCCTCGGGCACCTGGAGGTAGGGCACCTCGCCGTCGGCGCCGGGCTTGTCGCCGCAGTCGATCAGTACCCGCGTCTCGGGTGTGTTGAGGATGAACGAGGCGCGGCCGACCTCGCGACAGCACCCCAGCGTGGTGATGCGGACCCACTCCTCGTCGGACATCTCCTCGCGGTGGATCTGCCGGCCGACCCGCTCTAGGATGTCCCGGCGATCGTCGCGCTCCTGCTTCAGGAAGTTCCGGACGTTCGAGACCGTCGAGGACTCGATGGGCGGGGTCCGGACCACCTCGGGCGTCCAGCCGACGCGCTGGGTGATCTCCCGGAGCGTCGAGCCGTGCCGGCCGATGACCATCCCCGGCTTCTGGGCCTCGATGACCACCTCGCCGGTGTCGGCGTGGAAGTCGAGGTCGGTGACGCCGGCTTCCTCCGGGATGACCGATCGGATCTCGGCCTCGGCGTCGGTGGGACGCGAGAGGACGTCCGGGTCCGGCCGGACGGTGATCCGCTTCCGGAGTTTGCCCGCGAGCGTCCGGATGAGGTCGCCGTCCTGGGCGAACCGCTTCGGGTCGCGGGTGTAGATGACCAGTTCCGGACCCTCGTACGTGACGTCGGAGATCGATATGTCGTCGGGGATCTCGTCGGCGATCTGTGCCTTGAGGTCGTCGAGTTGCTTCTCTACCGTGCTCATGAGTTGAGTCGAGAGGGCGGGGTTCCGGGACGCGCCGACGGCCCTCCGTGTCCGATCGGCTCCCGAACGGCGAGCGACTTCCCGGGGACGAAGGAGTACGTCATGCTAGGGAGTCGTGACCGTTGTGACGGCCCGGAAAACCCGCGTTATCGGTCTCTATACCGGCACGATTATAAAAGCCTTCGCAAAGCCCACGTGCCGCGCCGCCGACATCGGAGCATGCGCGTCACGCCCGCCCGCGTCCGCGAGGAGTACGAGTTCGTCCGCGACCGCCCCATCGCCCCGCTGATCACCGACGTCCGGGAGCGCCTGGGCGAGCAGTTCGGCGCCGAGGTCCCCGGCGTCTCCGCCGAGCGGTACCGCCGCGAGGTCGCGGCCGTCTTCGCCGACGGCGACCGGGCGGTCAACGCCGCGGCGCTGGTCGCGCTCCTGCGCGACCTCGACGTGGAGGGGGATTACCCGGGGTTCGTCGTCGACGAACTGCTCGGCCGGCAGCTCGCGGCGACCATCGCCGGCGGCCAGCCGCTGGAACTGCTCGCGGAGGCCACGTTTCACTACGCAGACGTCCACGTCCACGGTGAGGACGAGGCCGCCGGCCTCGACGACCTCGACGCCGCGCTCGCCGCGGGGTTCCAGACCCGGCTGCCGGGCTGGGAGTGGCGCGAGGGCGCGTCGCCGTTCGCCGTCGACCCGGACCTCGATCCGGGCGCCGGTTCGACCGCGGACCGAGAGTGACGGAGAATGACCCCTTCTCGACCGCGAGAGCCGTCGGTGTTCGCTACTCCCCGACGTAGTTCATCGTCACGAACCCCTCCTCGCGGCCGTCGACCTCGACAGTCGGATCGTGGGTCTCGAAGCCGACCCGCTCGTAGAACGGTACCAACCCCTCCCGGCAGCGCAGGTCCAGTACCTCCAGTTCCGTGAGACCGTCGCAGTCGACGACGGCCTCCATGAGTCTCCGTCCGACACCCTCGCCGCGGCGGTCCTCGGCAACGATCACATCGTAAACTGTCCCGTAAAAAGTGCCGTCGGCGAGTACCCGCGCGGCGGCGACGAGCGTCCCGTCGTCCCGGATGCCGAGCGCGATGTCCGTCCCCGCGAGCGCCGCGTGCACCTCCGCGGGGGTCCGGTCGGTCCACCAGTCGTGATCCCCGAAGAGGGCAGCCAGCTCGTCGGCGTCTTCGGGTCCCAGGTCGACGACCTCCATGCTCGCGCCTGACTGCTCCCGTGGCGTAAGCGTTCGGGCTTTGCGGAGTTCTCTCGCCAAGTGCGAGCCGAACTCGTCTCGTTCCGACGCTTCCGACGACCGAGAGACGCTCCGCGGCGCGCCTCGGCTCTCGCCGGCGTCGAGGCGGTCGCGCCGGTCCTCGTCGTCGTCGCCCCCATCGCCTGCGGGTTGCTCGCGGTGACCGCGCTGGGGGCCGTGCTCTGACCCGGCCGAGCGTCGCGTCCGGACGCCGTCCGCGCCAGGCCGTCCCGACATCGCGTCGGACTTAAGCCCGCCCTGTGACACCTACGGGTATGAGCGGCGAGCAGGAACTCGGGATCACCGAGTCCAAGGAGCACAACCCCGGCGACTGGTACGCCGAGGTCGTCCAGAAGGCCGGGCTGGCGGACTACGCGCCGATGGGGGGGTTCATCGTCACGCGCCCCCGGGGGTACGCGCTCTGGGAGCGCCTCCAGGGGTACCTCGACGGCTGGTTCAAGGAGACCGGCGTGCAGAACGCCTACTTCCCGATGTTCATCCCCGAGAGCTACCTCGAGCGGGAGAAGGACATCGTCGAGGGGTTCGACCCCGAGGTGGCGTGGGTGACCCAGGGGGGGCACGACGAACTGGAGGAGCGGCTCGCGGTCCGGCCCACCAGCGAGTCGATCATCACGCCCTTCATCTCCCAGTGGGTGCGCAGCCACCGCGACCTCCCGATGCGGGTCAACCAGTGGTGTTCGGTCGTCCGGTGGGAGGCCACCGAGACCAAGCCGTTCATCCGGACCAAGGAGTTCCTCTGGCAGGAGGGCCACACCGCCCACCGCGACCACGAGTCGGCCTGGGAGGAGACGATGCTCCGGCTGGAGCAGTACGAGCGGCTCTACGAGGACGTGCTCGCGCTTCCCCCGCTGAAGGGACGCAAGCCGCCCCACGACAAGTTCCCCGGCGCACACACCACGACGACGGTCGAAACCCTGATGCCCGACGGCAAGTCCGTCCAGGCGGCGACCTCGCACTACCTGGGAACCTCCTTCGCGGAGGCCTACGACGTCGCCTACGCCGACGAGGACGAGGAGGAACGGCTCGCGAACACGACCTCCTGGGGGCTCTCCTGGCGGGCGCTGGGCGCGCTGATCATGAGCCACTCCGACGACCAGGGGCTCGTCGTCCCGCCGACGCTCGCGCCCGACCAGGTCGTGATCGTCCCCATCTGGCAGGAGGAGACCCGCGACGCGGTGCTCGAGTACGCCGACGGGATCCGCGAGGCGCTCGCGGGGGCGGGCGTGCGCGTCCGCCTCGACGACCGCGACCAGCGCAACCCCGGGTTCAAGTACAACGAGTGGGAGCTGAAGGGCGTCCCCCTGCGGATCGAGGTCGGCCCCAACGAGGTCGAGGACGGCGAGGCGACGCTGGTCCACCGCCCCGACGGGGAACGCGAGGTCGCCGACCGGGAGGGGGTCGTCGACGCCGTCGACGACGCCCTCGACACGGTGTACGCGAAGCTGTACGCGGCCGCCGAGGAGCGCCTGGAGGAGAACGTCCGGGAGGCCCACGGCCGCGGGGAGATCCTCGGGACCATCGGGCGACACGGCGGCTACGTGAAGACCGGCTGGTGCGGCGACGAGGCCTGCGAGACCGAGATCAAAGACGAGATCGCGGCCGAGATCGTCATGGTGCCGCTGGACGACGACGCCGACCCCGTCCACGAGGACTGCGGGGTCTGCGGGGCCCCGGCGACGACGACCGCCTACTTCGCGCAGTCGTACTGACCTTCAGGGGGTTCGAATCACCTTACATAATGGCCGTAAACTAAGCCGGAAACATATGTCTTAATATAGCATTAATATGGCAAATGCCCCTTGAGCAGAAGTCTCATAGGGGCGCCGCCCCCGTGGTTATCCATGCCAGAACGAACGAGTAGCGCGAGCGGTGCCGGGCTCGCGTCCCCGGAGGATTCCCGATCGAACTGCGGTGTAGGTGTCGTGATGGATCTGGATGGGGGTGCCTCGCACCAGGTCGTATCGGACGGGATCGAGCTGCTGGAGAACCTGGAACACCGGAGCACGACGGGCGCCGAGGAGGACACCGGCGACGGGGCCGGGATCATGCTCCAGACTCCCTACGAATTCTTCGACGACGAGTTCGGGGGTCTCCCCGAGGTCAGCGCCGTCGGTTCGATCTTCTTTCCGCGGGACGAGACGGCCCGCGGGGACCTCCAGGACCTGATCGAGGAGGTCCTCGGCGATCACGGCCTCGCGGTCGTCGGCTGGCGGAACGTCCCGACGGACAACGAGGGGCTGGGGGAGACGGCCGTCGAGTCCGAACCCGACGTGTGGCAGGTGGCGGTCGCGCCCGACGACGACTGCGACGCCGACAGCTTCGACCGGCGGCTCTACGTCGGCCGGAAGGACCTGGAACACGCCGTCGAGGAGCGGGCCGTCGACGGCAGCGAGCGCTTCTACGTCTGTTCGCTCGACCGGGAGACGGTCGCCTACAAGGGGCTGCTGAAGGCCGAACAGCTCCCCTCCTACTACCCCGACCTGCGCGACGAGCGGATCCGGTCGACGTTCGTGCTGGTCCACGCGCGGTTCTCGACGAACACGCTCGGCGCGTGGCACCTCGCACACCCTTACCGCTCTATCGTCCACAACGGCGAGTTCAACACCATCCAGGGCAACATCAACTGGATGCGGGCCCGGGAGAACGACCTCGAGCACCCGGCGCTGAGCGAGCGGGACCTCGACACCCTCCGGCCGATCATCGACGACCCCGAGCAGTCCGACACCGCGAGCGTCGACAACGCCCTCGAACTGCTCCTCGAGACGGGCCGGGACCTCCCGCACGCCCTCCGGATGCTCATCCCCGAGGCCTGGCGCGACGAGTCGACCCACGTCGACGAGGCCCGCAAGGAGTGGTACGACTTCCACGCCTCGCTGATCGAGCCCTGGGACGGCCCGGCGCTGGTGGCGGCCACCGACGGCGACCGCGTCGGCGCGGTCCTCGACCGCAACGGGCTGCGCCCCTGCCGGTACGACGTGCTGGAGGACAACACGCTCGTGATGGCCAGCGAGGTCGGCGCCCTCGACTACGACACCGACGAGGTGCGCGAGCGGGGCCGGCTCCAGCCCGGCCAGCTGTTCCTCGCCGACCCCGATGAGGGGCGGGTCATCCCCGACGCCGAGGTGTTCGACGACCTCGTCGACGAGAAGTACGGCGAGTGGGTCGACGACCAGCAGCTCCGACTGGACGAGATCGCCGAGAGCGAGCGCGCCGCCCGCGACCCCGTCGACGGGCTGCGCGCCCACCAGGCGCTGCACGGCTACACCCGCGACGAGATCGACCACCTGATCGAGCCGATGGCCACCGAGGGGAAAGACCCCGTCGGGTCGATGGGCGACGACACGCCGCTGTCGGTGCTCTCGGAGTTCAACCGGCCGCTGGCCTCCTACTTCAAGCAGCTGTTCGCGCAGGTGACCAACCCGCCGCTCGACTACATCCGGGAGGAGCTGGTCACCTCGCTGGAGTGTCGCCTCGGCGAGCAGCGCAACCTGCTCGAGGAGTCCCCCGAGCACGCCCGCCAGCTCGTGCTCGACTCGCCGTTCCTCACCGACGAGGAGACCGCCGCGATCAAGGACCTCGGCGGGACGCTCTCCTCGACGACCGTCGACATCACCTTCGAGGAGGGCGTCGACCTCGAGAGCGCCGTCAGGGAGGTCCGGTCGGCCGCGGCCGAGCAGGCCGACGAGCACGACGTCCTCGTGCTCTCCGACCGGGGGGCGGGCGAGGGCCGGCTCCCGGTCCCGAGCCTGCTCGCGGTCGGCGCGGTCCACCACCACCTCGTCCGGACGGGCCAGCGCAACCGCGTCGGGATCGTCCTCGAGTCGGGCGACCCGCGGACCGTCCACCAGGCGGCCACGCTGGTCGGCTACGGCGCCGGCGCGATCAACCCCTACCTCGCCTTCCAGACCATCGAGGACGTCGTCGCCGGCCCGGACGGCGCCGACCCCGAGGTCGCCATCGGCGCCTACCTCACCGCCCTGGAGGACGGCCTCCTGAAGACGATGGCCAAGATGGGAATCTCGACCGTGGAGAGCTACCGCGGCGCCCAGATCTTCGAGGCCGTCGGGCTGGATTCGGGGTTCGTCGCGGAGTACTTCGAGGGGACGACCGCCCGGACCGGCGGCATCGGCGTCGAGGAGCTCGAGACGGACCTCCGGCGGCGCTACGCCGTCGCCTTCGAGGACGACCCCGACCTCGAACACCAGGGCGAGTTCCAGCACCGCAAGACCGGCATCTACCACGAGTGGAACCCGAAGACGGTCGGGACGCTCCAGCAGGCCGTCCGGCAGGGCGACTACGAGCAGTACCGGGAGTTCGCCGATCTGTCGAACGACCAGACCGAGCGCCTCCAGACGCTGCGCGGGCTACTGGAGTTCGACTCCGAGCGCGAGTCGATCCCGGTCGAGGACGTCGAGCCGGTCTCGTCGATCGTCGAGCGGTTCTCGACGGCCGCGATGAGCCTCGGATCGCTCTCCCCGGAGGCCCACGAGACCAACGCCGTCGCGATGAACCGGCTCGGCGGGAAGTCCAACACCGGGGAGGGCGGCGAGCCCCCCGAACGGTTCGACACGGAGAAGGAGTGCAGCATCAAGCAGGTCGCCTCCGGGCGGTTCGGCGTCACGAGCGACTACCTCTCGAACGCCGACGAACTGCAGATCAAGATGGCCCAGGGGTCCAAGCCCGGCGAGGGCGGCCACCTCCCCGGGATGAAGGTCAACGAGATGATCGCCCACGTCCGCTACTCGACGCCGGGCGTGGGGCTGATCTCGCCGCCGCCGCTGCACGACATCTACTCCATCGAGGACCTGAAACAGCTCATCCACGACCTGAAGACCGCCAACCCCGACGCCGACATCAACGTCAAGCTGGTCAGCGAGGCCGGCATCGGCACCATCGCCGCCGGCGTCGCGAAGGCCAACGCCGACGTCGTCCACGTCTCGGGGCACTCCGGGGGGACGGGCGCGTCGCCGAAGACCTCGATCAAGCACGCCGGCCTGCCCTGGGAACTCGGGCTGGCGGAGGCCAACCAGATGCTCCGGCACACCGGCCTCCGCTCGCGGATCCGGGTCACCTGCGACGGCGGGCTGAAGACCGGCCGCGACGTCGCCGTCGCCGCCCTGCTGGGCGCCGAGGAGTACGTCTTCGGAACCGCGTCGCTGGTCACCGCGGGCTGTGTGATGGCCCGGCAGTGCCACGAGAACACCTGTCCGGTCGGCGTCGCCACCCAGGACGAGGACCTCCGGAACCGCTTCCCGGGCCAGCCCCAGCACGTCGTCAACTACATGACGTTCATGGCCCAGGAGCTCCGGGAGATCATGGCCGAACTCGGCTTCGAGACCGTCGAGGAGATGGTCGGCCGGGTCGACTGCCTCGACCAGCGCGACGACGTGACCCAGGAGAAGGCTCGGAAGCTCGACCTCTCTGCGATCCTCGCGGAGCCCTCCGTGGGCGGCCGCACCAAGACCGTCGAGCAGGACCACGACATCGACGAGGCGCTCGACCACGACCTGATCGAGGAAGCCGAACCGGCCCTGGACCAGGGCGAACCGGTCCGGATCGCCGCCGACATCGAGAACACCCACCGCGCGGTCGGCGCGATGCTCTCCCACGAGATCTCCGAGGAGTACGGCGGCGACGGCCTGCCCGACGACACGGTCTCGGTCGACTTCGACGGCGTCGCCGGGCAGAGCCTCGGCGCGTTCCTCGCCTCGGGCGTGACGATGCACCTCACCGGCACCGCCAACGACTACGTCGGCAAGGGGCTCTCGGGCGGGAAGCTGATCGTCGAGACGCCCCCCGAGGCCGGCTACGATCCCGCCGAGAACGTCACCGTCGGCAACGTCGCGCTGTACGGCGCGACCCAGGGCGAACTCTACGTCAACGGGATGGCCGGCGAGCGCTTCGCCGTCCGCAACTCCGGCGTGAAGGCCGTCGTCGAGGGCGTCGGCGACCACGGCTGCGAGTACATGACCGGGGGGTGCGTCGCCGTGCTCGGCGACACGGGGCGGAACTTCGCCGCGGGCATGTCCGGGGGCGTCGCCTACGTCTACGACGAGGACGGCACGTTCCCCGAGCGCGCCAACACCGGCATGGTGACGCTCGGCGACGACCTCGACGACAGCGACCGGCGGATGCTGCGGCGCCTCGTCGAGAACCACCGCGCGCACACCGACTCCGACCGCGCCGCCGAACTGCTCGAGGACTGGGAGGCCGCGCTGTCGAACTTCGTGAAGGTGATGCCCGACGCCTACGCCGGCATCATCGCCGAGAACGAGGAGGAGGACGTCCGTCGGGCGGTCCCCGAGAGCGCCACGCCCGTCGCGGGCGAGGACGCCGCGACCGCGCGGGGCCGCTCGGACGACTGAGACCGGAACTGAGACGGAAACCGGTCCGGCCGCCCCGTCCCCGACCGAATCCGGTCAGAGATCAGGAGTCGGCGATTCGAGGTCCGCGGTCCGAGCGTCCGCCTCCCCGGCCGATCGGCTCTCGCTCCCCGCGGTCGGGTAGCTTTTGCCCCCGCCCGCCGAGCGACCGGCATGGACAGCGTACTCGTCATCGGGGGGACGCGCTTCATCGGCCGCCACGCCGTCGAGGAGTTCCGCACACACGGCTACGAGGTGACGACGTTCACGCGGGGGAACCGCGAGGACCCCTTCGCAGACGAGGCGGGCGTCGAGCACGTCGAGGGCGACCGGACGAACGACTCCGCGCTCGAGCGCGCCCGCGACCTCGCCGACCCCGACGCCGTGATCGACTGCGTCGCCTACTACCCCCGGGACGTCCGGGCGGCGACGGCGGTGTTCGAGGGCTGCGAGGCCTACGTCTACGTCTCCTCCGGGGCGGCCTACGGCGCCCGGGAGATCCCCAAGCGAGAGGGCGAGACGGCACTGTGTGGCTGTACGCCCGAGCAGGCGACCGACGACTCCTGGGACAGCTACGGCCCCCGGAAGGCCGAGGGCGACCGGGCGGTCTTCGAGGCCGCCGGTCGCGGCGTCCGGGCGATGAGCCTCCGCCCGCCGGTGGTCTACGGCCCCCACGACTACACCGAGCGCTTCGACTACTGGATCGACCGCGTCGAGCACCACGACCGGATCGTCGCTCCCTACACCGCCCTGCGCCACCTCGTCTACGTGGGAGACGTCGCGAGCGCGCTGCGGATCCTCGCCGAGGACGGCTCCGCCGGCGAGGCGTACAACGTCGGCGACCACACTATCCCCACGCTCACCGACAGGATCGACCTGATCGCGGCGGCCGCCGACCGGTCGGTCGAGGTCGTCGAGGCCGGGCCGCGGGAACTCGCGGCCGGCGACATCGCTCCCGGAGACTTCCCGCTGTACCGGGAGTACCCCCACGTCCTCGACACCCACAAGCTAGAGGCGCTGGGCTGGTCGGCGACCGACCACGCCCGGGCCGCCGCCGAGACGGTCACCGACCACCGGACCGCCGACCGCACCGGCCGCGAGGAGGGGCCCGATCGCGAGGACGAGCAGCGGGTGCTGTCGGTGCTGGAGACGATGTGACCCGACCCATGGGTGCGGGACGACTACGGTTCCTCCGCGGCGTCCGGGAACCGAATGGAACCGGACGCCGACCGAGAACCACCGACCGCCGCTGCGATCCCGTCGCGTCCGGCTCTCGGAGAGACAAACCGTTATACTACGGCGGCGACCATCGCGGGTATGTTCGAGAAACGCACGTGGATCCGCCTCCCCCGGAACGTCGTGGTGGGCCACGGCGTGCTCGACGAGACGGCCGCGGCCGTCGGCGAACTCCACCTCGACGGCCCGCCGCTGATCGTCACCAGCCCGACGCCCCGGGAGATCGCGGCCAGCCGAGTGGCCGACCAGTTCGGCGACAGCGCCGTCGTCTCCGTCGAGACGGCGACGTTCTCTGACGTCGAGCGGGTCGTCGAGCGGGCCCGGGCGGCGGACGCCGGCTTCCTGATCGGTGTCGGCGGGGGGAAGCCGGTCGACATCGCGAAGATGGCCGCCGACGAACTCGGCGTCGGCTTCGTCTCGGTGCCGACCGCGGCCAGCCACGACGGGATCGTCAGCGGCCGCGGCTCCGTCCCGGAGGGGGACATCCGCCACTCGGTGGCGGCCGACCCGCCGCTGGCGGTCGTCGCGGACACGACCGTCATCGCGGAGGCGCCCTGGCGGCTGACGACCGCCGGCTGTGCCGACATCATCTCCAACTACACCGCGGTCCGGGACTGGGAGCTGGCCCATCGGCTGAAGAACGTCGAGTACAGCGAGTACGCCGGCGCGCTCTCCCGGATGACCGCCGAGATGCTCGTCGACAGGTCCGACTCGATCAAGCGGGGGCTCGAGGAGTCGGCGTGGATCGTCGTGAAGGCGCTGGTCTCCTCGGGCGTGGCGATGAGCATCGCCGGCTCCTCGCGGCCGGCCAGCGGCGCCGAGCACCTCATCTCCCACCAGCTCGACCGGATCGCGCCCGACGCGGCGCTGCACGGTCACCAGGTCGGCGTCGCCAGCGTCGTCACCGAGTACCTCCACTCGGGGAAGTCGGGCCGGTGGCGCAACGTCCGGGACGCCCTCCGGGGGATCGGAGCGCCGGCGACCGCCGCCGACCTCGGCGTCGACCCGGAGGACTTCGTCGACGCGGTGACCTCCGCCCACGAGATCCGCGACCGCTACACCATCCTCGGCAACGGCGTCTCCCGGGAGGCGGCCATCGAGGCCGCCACCGTCACCGGCGTGATCTGACCGCCCCACGACGGAGACGGACGCGGTGAGACCTCCCCGCCGACGCCCTCCCGCCGAGCGCTCCGGTCGGCGCGTCAGAACCCGCCGACAGGAACGCGATCGACCCGCCAGCCCCGCTTGCTGGGCGGATCCTCGGTCCGGCGGCCCCGGAAGTGGACCGTCAGCCGGTAGAGCGGTGGCCGCCCGTCCCGGCCGCGCTCGACCAGGCCGACGATCTCCACCCGGGTCGGCCCGCCGAGTCGGCACGGGGCCCCGGTCGCTTCGCGGACCGCCCGGCGCGCGGCGGCCTCGATCCGCTCGTCGGTTCCCACTGCCGCTCGCGGCACGTCCCCGCGGGCGGCGGGCGTGCCCTCCGGGTCGTCTCCCTTCCCGTCGAGGCTGACGGTGACCTCGACGACGCTGTCGGCCGCCCGACGGATCGCGCCGTCGTAGTCCCCGGCGTCGACCGGGACCGTGGTCTGCGTGACGGCGAATCCGCCGTAGGCGTCCCACAGCGACCGCAGGTGCTCGCTCACCCGATCGTACGTGTCCGTCTCCTCCCCCAGCATCGGCCAGGGCTTGAGGACGCCCCCCGTATAAAGCCCGCCGACGATTTCGCTCCCGCGAGCGGTCGAAACCGGCGATTAAAACCGATATCGGGCCGCTGACCCGACGGAACGACCGGAGAGCGTCCGCCGCTCGCGGCCGAGTGACGTCCCCGACCGATCGGAGTAAGGGCCGGTTACGGGACGCGGTCGATCCCCGCCCGGCGGTCCGCAGCGCGGTCCGGCCCTCGGTCAGACGTGTCCGTCGAGGAACTCCACGATCCGCGAGTAGGCCTCGATGCGGTTCTCCCGTTTGCTGATGCCGTGCCCCTCGTCGTCGAAGACGAGTTTCTCGACCGGGACCCCCTGCTCGCTCGCGCGCTCGGCGATCTGTTCGGCCTCGCCGACCGGCACGCGGGGATCGTTGGCGCCGTGGAGGACGAAAAGCGGCGCGTCGATCCGCTCGACGTTGTTGATCGGCGAGACGGACTCGAGGAACTCCCGGTCCTGGTCGAGGGAGCCGTACTCGGCCTCCCGGAGTTCGCGGCGCCACGGGCCCGTGTTCTCCAGGAACGTGACGAAGTTGGCGATGCCGACCACGTCGACCCCCGCCGCCCAGAGGTCGGGGTACTCCGTCATCGCCGCCAGGATCATGAACCCGCCGTAGGAGCCGCCGTAGGCAATGATCCGGTCGGGGTCGATCGCCTCGCGGCCGCGGAGCCACTCGACGCCCGCCTCGACGTCCGCGACCGCGTCCATGCGCTTCTCGACGTCGTCGAGGTGCGTGTAGGCCTTCCCGTAGCCCGTCGACCCGCGGACGTTCGGCTCGAAGACGGCGTAGCCGTTCGCGAGGAAGTACTGCTTCAGCGGGTTGAACGAGGGGCGGCGCTGGCTCTCGGGGCCGCCGTGGATGTCGACGATGACGGGGGCGCCCCCCTCGGGGACCTCGTCGGGCAGCGAGAAGAACGCCGGGATCTCCCGCCGGTCGCCGGGACTCGGGGACGTTCGACTCCCCGCCGAGGGGTCCTCGACGGCGTCGAAGGTCCCGTAGCGCACCAGCGTCGGTTCGACGAACGTCTCCGGGGGGATGCCGGCCGTCGACGCGCGGGTCCACCGCTCGCTCCCGCCGGCCGCGGCGTCGACGCGGTAGACGTTCGCGTTCTCGGTGCTGGCGGTGACCGTCACCGCGAAGGAGTCGGCGTCGTCGTCGAAGGCGACGCCGCCGGCGACTCCTTTCGGGAGGTCCGGCGTCCGCGGGTCGACCACCTCACCGCTGTCGAGTTCGCAGGCCGAGAGTTCGGTGTAGCCGTCGACGTTCCGCGAGTAGACCGCCCGGCCGGTGTCGTGGTCGACGGCCACCCCGCCGACGTTCCAGTTGCCGCCGCCGGAGCCACCGCCGCTCTCCGCGTCGGACGGTCGCCCTCGCCCGTCGACCACGGTCTCCAGGGCGTCCGGCCCGCGGTCGCCGTCGAGGGCGTCGGGGGGGAACCGCGCGAGCCACAGGGTGTCCGATCCGTAGTCCGTCGAGAGGTAGACGCCTCCCTCGGGCCCCCAGGTCGCGCTCTGGAAGCGGACGGTCCCCTCGTGGGGCGTCAGGTGGGTCAGCTCCCCCGAGTCGAGGTCCAGCACGTAGAGGTCCTGGTCGAAGTTCGAGTACGCCTCCGAGACGAGCAGCCGCCCGTCGTCGGGCGACCAGCCGCCGACGGTGAGCCAGCCGTCCCCCTCGTAGATCAGGTCGGCCTCCCCGCCGGTCGCCGCCCGGTCCTGGACGTAGACGTCGAAGACGGACTCGTCGCGGCGGTTCGAGGTGAAGGCGAACCGGTCGCCGCCGTGGCTCCACCCGCCCCAGCGGTGTTTCGCGTCGGGGTGGGCAGTGAGGTTCGTCACCGCGTCGCGTCCGTCGCCGAGATCGAGCCGGTGGAGCTGGGTCCGCTCGTTGCCCCCCTCGTCCATGCCGAAGACGCACTCCTCGCGGGTCGGCGAACAGTCGACGAAGCCGACCGACTCGTCGTAGAAGGTCCGCTGCTCGGGCCACTCCTCGGCGGCCCCGAGTGTCCACACCTGCGGGACGCCGGTCGCGTTCAGCAGGAAGGCGAGGGTCCCCTTCGGGGTGAACGACGCCCCGTAGGCGCTCCGGACGTTGAGGTACC
Organism: Halobacteriales archaeon QS_5_70_17; assembly: GCA_003021975.1. Taxonomy (GTDB): domain Archaea; phylum Halobacteriota; class Halobacteria; order Halobacteriales; family Haloarculaceae; genus Halomarina. The sequence continues at coordinate 24,003 of PXRR01000016.1, forward strand.
GCTCGATGTCGCGCATGGCGGACGGTCGGCCGGTCGCCGCAAAAAGCCCTCGTCCCTCGACGCGGGGCTCCGACCGCGCCCCCGGATTCCGGCGCCGGGACCTTCTTGTGCTCGCCCTCCCACCGCCGGGTATGCGACTCGCCCTCGTCGCCGCCGAGCCCCGGGAGTGGGGCGAGCGGGCGGCCGGTCGCCTCCGCTCGCTCGCAGAGGGGTTCGCCGACCGCGGCCACGAGGTGGCGGCCTTCTGCACGCAGTTCTGGGGGGGATACGACGAGCGGCACTGCCACGGCGGGGTCACCTACCGGGCCGTGACGGTCGCGCCGGCCCGGTCGTCGTTCACGACCCGGCTGCCAGCCCTGCTCTCGGAGTTCGCCCCCGACGTCATCCACGCCCGGCCGACGCCGTCGGCTTCGGTCCTGGCAGCCAACGCGAGTTCGACGCTGACCCGGGCGCCGCTGGTCGTCGACTGGCGCGGCCACGAGCGGCCCTCGGGGCGGATCGCGCGCCGGGCCGCCGCCGCCCCGGACGCCGTGGTCGTGCCCTCCGGCGTCGTCGCCGCCCGGGCCCGCGAACTGGGTACCCCCGACGAGCGCCTGCAGCGGATCCCCCGGCCGATCGACTGCGACCTGATCCGGTCGGTCGACCCCGATCCGACCCACGATGTGGTCACCGCGGCGCCGCTCTCGGCAGACGGCGACCTCGAGGGGTTCCTGCTCGCGCTGGCGGAACTCCGCCGGCGGGACTGGTCGGCGCTCGTGATCGGCGACGGCCCGCGCCACGAGGCGGTCGCCGACGACCTCGCGGCGCTCCGGATCGACGACCGGGTGGAACTCGCGGGGGACCTCTCCCGCGAGGAACGGATCGCCCACTACCGGGGCGCGCACGTCTTCGTCGACACGCGTGCCCGGTCGTCGTTCGCCGACGAACTGCTGTGGGCGATGGCCTGTGGCTGCGTCGGTATCGTCGAGTACCGGGAGGCGTCGGCCGCCCACGAACTGCTGGAGGGCGTCCCCCGGGGGATCCGGGTCACCGCGCCCGAGGCCATCGAGGGGGCGATCCTCGACGCCGCCGACCGCGAGCACCGGACCTACGACCCCGAGTTCGAGCGCTACGACCGGCCGCGGATCATAGGAGAGTACCTAGAGACGTACCGTGCCGCCGGCGAGTGAGCGGCGGGCGTCCGGGCCCGCGATCGGGGTCCGATCGGAGGCGGGGACCGGAGTCCGGCCCGGGGATCGAACGGTTCGCCGGCGGAGAGCTAGCGGTAGTCCTCGAGGTCGACGACGAGATCGGTAGCGATCCAGCCGTCGCGGTTGTCCTCCTCTATCAGGAGGGTCCGACCGGGGCAGGTCTCGCAGGCGGTCGCTCGTATCTCGTCGTCGACGCGCTCGGAGCGGGGGGCCATGCCGGCGGTTTAGGCTCCCCTAAAGATAAGCGGTTCGGTCAGAGTCGGTCGGGAACGTCGGCCGCCCGCCGAGTGCGGACGGCGGCGACGTTCTCGGGGACGTCGTGGACGCGGACGATGTCGGCGCCCCGCTCGGCGGCCAGCGCCGTCGCGGCGACGGTCGCCGGGAGGCGGTCGCCGGCCGCCCGGCCGACGAGGTCGAACATGGACTTGTGGGAGTGGCCGACCATGACCGGACAGCCGAGAGCGCGGAACTCCTCCAGGCGACCGAGCAACTCGAAGTTCTCCCGGCGGCTCTTGCCGAACCCCAGCCCGGGGTCGACGATGATCTGCTCGCGGTCCAGTCCCGCCTTCTCCGCGAGCAGGACGCGCTCGGTCAGCGCGTCGATGACGTCCTCGACGACGTCATCGTACTCGACGTCGGTGTCGGGGTCGACCGGCGCCTCGATCGAGTGCATCACGACGATCGGAACGTCGTGCTCGGCGGCGACGAGGCGCATCTCGGGGTCCTCCAGTCCGGAGACGTCGTTGAGGATGTCCGCGCCGGCGTCGAGCGCGGCCTCGGCGACCGGGGCCTTTCGGGTGTCGACGGAGACCAGCGCGTCGAGGTCGGCGAGGCGCTCGATCACGGGGACGATCCGGTCGCGCTCCTCGGCGGCGGAGACGGGGTCGGCGCCGGGGCGAGTCGACTCCCCGCCGACGTCGATGACGTCAGCGCCCGCCGCGACCATCGCCTCCGCGCGAGCGACCGCGTCCTCCAGGGCGTCGTACTCGCCGCCGTCGTGGAAGGAATCGGGCGTGACGTTCAGGATTCCCGCCCGTCGAGGCGGTCGACGAGGCGCTCGAACTCCGCGAGCGTTCCCAGCAACACGGCGTCGACGTACTCCCCCCGCGCCTCGACGTCGGAGACCGCGCACTCGCCGCCGACCGACAGAAGCTCCCGCCGCAGCGCCTCGGCCCGCCGGGGGCGGACCCGGGTTTTCAGCACGCGGTGGACCCCCTCGTCGCGCAGCCGTTCGACCTCGGCCTCGGCGACGTCGGCGGCGTCGAGGGCGGCCTTCGCGTCGGCGCGGTCCCGGACCGACTTGGGCACCTCGACGCGGGTCCACCGCTCGCGGGCCTCCGCGACGCCGTACAGCGACCCGACGACGAGCACGCAGTCGCCGGCGTCGGCGGCCCCGAGCGCCGCCGACAGCGCCGCGGGGACGCTTCCCGTCGTTTCGACGGCCCCCGCGCGGTCGCCGCTCTCGAAGACCCGGGCGAGCACCTCGGGGTCCTCCGCGCGGCCGGCGTCGGTCCGGCAGGCGTAGACCCGACGCGCCCGGGGGAGCGCGTCGGCCATCGCGTCGTGGTCCTTGTCGCTCATCGCGGCGAACACCAGGTGGAGGTCCCCGTAGTCGAACTCGTCGAGCGTCGCCGCCGTCGCCTCGCAGCCCCCGGGGTTGTGCGCCCCGTCGAGGACGGTCAGCGGCTCGCGCCCCATCACCTCGAACCGACCGGGCCAGTGGGCGCTGGACAGGCCGCTGGCGACGGTCCGCTCGTCGACGTCGGCGAGCTGTCGGCAGAGCGCCGCCGCGACCCCCGCGTTGGCCGCCTGGTGTGGACCCAGCTGGGGGAGGCGCGCGTCGATGGCCCACCCCGATCCCGAGAGCGCGACCCGGCTCTCGATGCCGTCGCGGCCCTCGTAGCGGGCGCGGACGTCCGGCTCGTCGTCCCCGCCGTCCCCGTCGGCGACTGTCAGGACGCCGTCGACCTCCTCGCGGATCGCCGCCAGCGCCTCGCCGGTCGTCGCGGTCACCAGCGGTCGGTCCGCCGGCGCGACCTGGGCCTTGTCGCGGGCGATCTCGGCGACGGTATCGCCGAGCATCTCGGTGTGCTCCAGCGAGACGCTCGTGACGGCGCTCGCGGCCGGATCGACGACGCTCGTGGCGTCGTACCGGCCGCCGATGCCGACCTCCAGCACCGCGACGTCGACGTCGCTGCGGTCGAACGCCCACAGCGCCAGGGCGGTCGTCGTCTCGAAGAACGTCGGGCAGTCGCCCGCGGCCGCGGCGTCGAGGACGTGCGCCCGGGCGGCGGCGACGAACTCCGTCACCGCCGCCTTGGTCACCTTCCGGCCGTTGATCCGGACTCGCTCGCGGACGTCGGCGAGGTGGGGCGAGGTGAACAGGCCGACGTCGAGGCCGGCCTCCCGGAGGACCCGCTCGACCATCCGCGCGGTCGACCCCTTCCCGTTCGAGCCCGCGATCTGGACGCAGGTCAGCCCCTCGTGGGGATCGCCGAGGTGCGCCAGCAGCGACCGCGTCGCGTCGATCCCTTTCCGCGAGGGGTACCGACGCAGGTCGAAGAGGAAGTTCGCGGCCTCGTGGAACTCCATACGGGGTTCTCCGCCGGGAATCGTTTTAGCCTGTCGGAGTCACCCACGCGGTCGCCAGCCGTCGGCGAGTCGCCCGCGGCCGACCCGGGGGCCGTAGCTGCAACACAGCCCCAGGACGGCGGCGTCGGCGGCGAGCGCCAGCGCGACTGACGGCGGGAGCGGGAGCGTCGAGAGCGCGCCGTCGACGGCCCACAGCGCGGCGCTGCCGAGATACGCCGGTGCGGTCCACCGGTGGCGGGCGGCGAGCAGCGACGTCCACGCCGCGTAGATCAGCAGGGCGGTCCCGGGCCACCCTCCGGGTCGACCGAGGTCGAAGTGCAGCGCCCGGTCGTCCGGGTACGAGCGCATCCGGTCGGCGGCGACGAACGTCTCGACGCTCGCGTACGCGAACAGTCCGAGGGACGCGGCCCCCAGGGCCGGCCCGGCGGGGGGCGCCGGGAGGACGCTGCCCCCGTTGCTCGCCCCGAGAACGTACGGGCCGACGGCGGCGGCCGCAAGCCCCGCTCGGGCGTGCCACCGGGTGGCGGCGACCCGGAGTGCGAGCGCCCGGAAGCCGGCGCTCCGCGTCGCCCACAGGGTCGCGTACGGCAGGACGGCGCCGGCGACGAGAGGAAGCAGGTGGTCGGGCGCGAGCGCGCTCACGGGCGGCGGGAGGCGCCGCGCCCGGATAGTCGGTGCGGTGGCGCGGTCGGTCGACGGCGGCGGATCGAACAGGCGACACGCGGAGTCGAGGGGACCTCGATCGGGATCGGAGATCGGACGGACGCCGCGAGCGGGCGTGTCGCGCGACCGCGGACCGCTCGCGGGCGGGGCTCAGCGCACGCCGGCGCTGGCCGCTCGCTCGCACTTGAACGTTCGCCCGAGAGCCGGCGTCGGTGACCTCGGACCGCCGGCCGCTCCTCAGTCGTGGCGGAACGCCCGCGTACCGGTGAACGCCATCGTGATCCCCCGCTCGTCGCAGGCCTCGATCACCTCGTCGTCGTTGACGCTCCCGCCGGGCTGGACGACTGCCTCGACGCCCGCCTCGGCGGCCGCCTCGACGCCGTCGGGGAACGGGAAGAAGGCGTCGCTGGCCATCACGGCCCCCTCGGCGGACTTGCCCTCGGCGTGTTCCTCGGCTTTCATCGCCGCCAGGCGGACGGCGTCGACCCTGGAGACCTGTCCCATGCCGACGCCGACGGTCTCCGTGCCGTCGGCGAAGACGACGGCGTTAGACTTGACGTGTTTGATCACCCGCCAGGCGAACAGCATCGACTCGACCTCTTCGTCGGTCGGCGCGCGCTCGGTGACGACCTCGAGGTCGTCCCGGTCGATGGACTGCAGGTCCCGTTCCTGGACGAGGCGGCCGCCGGTGACCGGCTTCTCGACCAGGCGCTCGTCGTAGTCGCCCGGCCCCGACCCGCCGGGAGATCCGGCGCTCCGGACGTCGAGCACGCGGAGGTCCTCCTCGCCCCGGAGGACCCCGAGCGCCTCGCTCTCGTAGCCGGGAGCGACGACGACCTCCTTGAACGAGTCGACGACCCGTTCGGCGGTGGCGGCGTCGCAGGTGCGGTTGAGCGCGACGATGCCGCCGAAGGCGCTCATGGGGTCCGTCGAGAGCGCGTCGGCGTAGGCGTCGGCGAGCGTCCCCGCGGTCGCGCACCCGGCGGGGTTGGTGTGTTTGATCACGGCGGCGGCGGGTTCGGAGAACTCCTTGACGAGGTCGAGGGCGGCGTCGGCGTCGTTGTAGTTGTTGTACCCCATCCCCTTCGCGCCCTCGTTGCGCTGGGGGGCGCCGACGACGGTCGCCTCCTCGCAGGTCCGGTCCGCGTACAGCGCCGCGCCCTGGTGGGGGTTCTCGCCGTAGCGCAGTTCCGCGAGGCGGTCCTCGCCGAGAACCCGTCGGGCGGGGAACCGGCCTTCCTCGTCGCCCTCGACGCGCACTCCGTCGCCGGTGACGGTCACGCGGTCCTCGGCGAACCAGCGGACAGCCCGCGGGTACGCCCGGAACTCCGCCTCGTGGAGGACGCGCCGCTTGAGGTCGTCGGCGCTGTCGCCCTCGTAGACCGGCACCGGCTCCTGGGTGACGATGGGCCCCCCGTCGACCTCCTCGGTGGCGACGTGGACCGTACAGCCGGTGACCCGGGCGCCGCTCTCGAGGACCTGCTCGTGGGCGTCCTCGCCGGGGAACGCCGGCAGCAGCGAGGGGTGGACGTTCAGCGTCGTCGGCGCTTCCTCGAGGAAGGCGTCGGTCAGCACGCGCATGTAGCCGTCCATGCAGACGAGGTCGACCTCGTACTCGGCGAGGGCGTCGAGCAGGCGTCGCTCGTGGGCGGTCCGGGACTCCCCCTCCCTGCGCTCGACGGCCTCGGCTGGAATCCCTCGGTCTGCGGCCGTTCCGAGCACCGGCGCGTCGGCGTGGTTCGACAGCACCACCGTCAGGTCGGCCGCCTCGACCCGGTCGGCGACGTTCAGGAGGTTCCGCCCACGATTGCTCGCCATGCCCGCAACCTTGAGCATACTCGACGGTCCCCGCACCGGGCCAAAAGCGGTTCGGTCTCGGGGGAGCGAGTATGCACTGACGTGGTCACTCGATCCGGCATGAGGGGGCGAGCGCCGGCTCCGGTACACGTTCGAGCATACAGCGGCGACGGGCGGGCCGCCGGCTCCCCCCCCCGGCTCGGTCCCGGAATCGCCGTCCGCGTCGGCGTCGGCATCGGGTTCCCAGACGCGGGTCCGGACGCCCGCGCCCACCGCCGCCGCGGCGAGACCGAGGCCGAACGCGATGAGGACGGCCGGCACGCTGAAGTCGGGGTCGTCGACGTACGGCCGGCCGATCCCCGAGAGGGCGAACGCGACCGCCGGCGCGAGCGGCAGCAGCCCGCCGACCGCGATCCCCCGGTTGAGGAACCCGGCGACGAACGCACCGAGCGCGGCGAGCAGCACCGCCATCCAGAGGCGGACGCTCGGCGTCGCCCCGAGTTGCCCGATCCAGAGATACGACGCTGGGAGCGCCGCCAGGGCCGCCGCGGCGACGACTGCCGACCCGCGGCGGTCGATCCCCCACAGCAGTTCCGGGTCCCCGCGGGCCATGTGCCGGACTCGAACCAGGGAGCCGATAAGCGTTCCGCGCCGCTCGCTTCGATACGCTTTTTCAGCACGCTTCCGGACCGGAGGTATGCGCACGGCACTCGACGCCGTCTCGCCGCTCGACGGGCGGTACGCCCGCTACACGGAGCCGCTCGTTCCCTACGCCAGCGAGGCGGGGCTGATGCGGGCCCGCGTCCGCGTCGAGGTGGAGTACCTCCTCGCGCTGGCGGACCTCGAGGCGACGCCCCTCTGGGTCCCCGAGGGCGACCGGGCGGGGCTGCGCGCCCTCTACGGGGAGTTCGACGGCGACGACGCCGACCTGATCAAACGCATCGAGACCGAGGGGTACGGCGAGTTCGCCGCGACCAACCACGACGTGAAGGCCGTCGAGTACTTCGTCCGCGACGCCTTCCCGGAGTACGCCCCCTGGATCCACTTCGGGCTGACCAGCGAGGACGTCAACAACCTCGCCCACCGCCTGCTGGTCGCCGGCGCCGTCGACGACGTCCTCGTGCCGGAACTGCGAGCGGTCCGGGACGCGCTCGCGGACCTCGCCCGCGAGCACCGCGACGTCCCCATGCTCGGGCGCACCCACGGCCAGCCCGCGACCCCGACGACCTTCGGCAAGGAGATGGCGGTCTACGCCGCCCGCGTCGGCCGGGCGCTGGGCGCGGTCGAGTCGGTCGACCTCGCGGGGAAGCTCGCCGGCGCCTCCGGGACCTACGCCGCCCACGTCGCCGCCTACCCCGACGTGGACTGGCGGGCGTTCAGCCGCGAGTTCGTCGCCTCGCTGGGGCTGGACCACGTCCCGCTGGCGACGCAGGTCAACCCCTGTGACGACCTCGCGGAGCTGTTCGACGCGTTCCGTCGGGCGAACGACGTCCTGCTGGACCTCGACCGGGACGTCTGGCTGTACGTCTCGAACCGCTACCTCGGCCAGGAGGCCGACGAGGGCGAGACGGGTTCGTCGACGATGCCCCACAAGGTCAACCCCATCGACTTCGAGAACAGCGAGGGCAACCTCTCGAAGGCCAACTCCGACCTGGCCTTCCTCGCGGACTACGTCACCACCTCCCGGCTCCAGCGGGACCTCTCGGACTCGACGGTCAAGCGCAACGTCGGGGCGGCGCTCGCGCACTGCCTGATCGGCTACGGGAAACTGCAGAACGGCCTCGGGAAGGTCGTCCCCAGCGAGCGCGTCATGCGCGAGGACCTCGAAGCGAACCCCGCCGTGATCGGCGAGGCCGTCCAGACCATCCTCCGGCGGGAGGGCCGCGAGGACGCCTACGAACTCGTCAAGGCCGCCACCCGCGGCCGCGAGGTGACGATGGCCGACTTCGAGGGACTGATCGCCGACCTCGACATCGACGAGGGCGTCCGCGAGGAACTCGCCGCCCTCACCCCCGCCGGCTACACCGGACTGGCCGACGCGCTCGTCGACGAACTGGAGTAGCCCAGGGTTCTTCTCCGCTCGCCTCCGAACTGGGGTATGTTCGCGAACCGCACGGAGGCGGGCGCTCGGCTCGCGGGCGTCCTCCGGAGGCGGGGGGTCGAAGCGGACGTCGTCCTCGCCGTGCCTCGGGGCGGACTCCCGGTCGGGCGGGCGGTCGCCGACGCGCTCGACCGCCCGCTGGACGTGATCGTCGCCCGGAAACTGGGCGCGCCGTCGAACGCCGAGGTGGCCATCGGCGCCGTCGCGCCCGACGGCAGCCTCTGGCGCAACGACGACCTGATCGCCCGCCTCGACGTCGAGGAGAGCTACGTCGAGGAGGAGCGCGGGCGCCAGGCGGCCGCCGCCCGGGAGAAGCGAGAGCGCTACCGCGGGGCCGACCTCGATCTCTCGGGGCGGACGGCCCTGATCGTCGACGACGGCATCGCCACCGGCGCGACGATGACCGCCTGCGTCCGGGCGGCCTACGCCGCCGGCGCCGCCCGCGTCGTCGTCGCCGCGCCCGTCGCCTCCCCGCGGGCCGTCGAGGCGCTCGAGAGCGAGGCCGACGCCGTGGTCGCCGTCGAGGCGCCCGAGGCGTTCGGCGCGGTCGGCCGTCACTACCGCTCGTTCCAGCAGGTCAGCGACGAGGAGGCGCTGTCCTACCTGGAGTGACCCGGACAGCGGGAGCGCGACGGCCCGCGTCGCCGCTCGCCTCGCTCGTCACGGCGCAGGGCCCCCGCCCGTCCGGGACCGGCGGTTCCGGACGTAGGTGAACGACGTCGCGCCGCAGACGCGGCAGGCGCCGGGGTCGCCGTCGGCGGGCGCGGTCACGACCGCGCAGTCGTCGCAGGCGAACAGTGCGCGCCGCTCCGGATCGGCGTCGGGACCGGAGGTCACGAACGAGGCCAGCGCGTCTCGGAGGATCGCCGCCGCGCGCTCGACGTCGCTCCGGCGGACGTACTCGCGGTCGGCGTGGGCGACGGGTCCCTCCCCGTCGGCGAGGACGCCCGGTCCGAAGACGACCGTCGGCGCGGGCGCGAAGTACGACGCCTCCGTAGCGGCGCCGAACGGGCGCGGGTCGCCGGCGCCCGCCGCCCGGAACGCCTCGACCAGCGGGTCGTCGGTGTCGGTCGCGAACGCCTCCAGGAACGGCGTCTCCCGGTCGGTCAGTCCGAACGCCGCGCGGGCGTCGGGCGCCCGCTCGGCGAGGTGGTCGTTCAGCGCCTGCTCGAAGCCGTCGGCCGTCTCCGGGGGGACCGACCGCCGGTCGACGTCGATCCGGCACTCGGCGGGCACCTGGTTGATCGCCTCGCCGCCCCGGACCCGGGTCGGCGTGAGCAGCGGCCCGCCCAGTTGCGCGTGCTCGTCGGGGCCGCGCTCGGCGTCGAAGGTCCGCAGCGCGCCCAGCACCCCCTCGGCGTCGAGGACGGCGTTGCGGCCGGCCCCGCTGGCGGCGTGGGCGGCCTCGCCGCGGACCGTCACCGTCCCCTCGAAGCGCCCGCGGGCGGCGGTGCAGGCGTCGAGGTCGGTCGGCTCCCCCACGACGTAGGCGTCGGCGTCGACGTCGATGTCGAGCGCCGCCGCGCCGGCGGAGGTGGTCTCCTCGTCCGGGGTCACCGCCAGCGTCAGGCGGCCGTCGCCGGGGTCGACGGCGAGGAAGGCGTCGACCAGCGCCGCCAGCGGCCCCTTCGCGTCGCAGGCCCCCCGCCCGCGGACGACATCGCCGTCGCGCTCGAAGGGGACGTGTGGGGGGACGGTGTCGACGTGGGTGTTGAGGGCGACGTGCGGCGATCCCCTGCTCCCGCCCCGCGTCGCGCGGACGTTCCCCGCGTCGTCGACGGTGGGAGCGGCGCCGGCCGCTTCGAGCGCGTCGACGAGGACCTCCCGCATCGCGTCGGGCGACTCGTGGGAGGGGGTGCGGACGGCCCGCTCGTGGAAGTCGAGCGGGTCGAACCCCCCGGCGTTCGCGCCCACGGTCAGGGGGTCTGCGCGGCGGGCAGTTCGGTCGCGAACTCCCGGACGACCGGCCCCCGGAGGCTCGTGCCCCCCTCGGTGACCGTCACGGCGAGGTCGCCGCCCGGCGGCCGGACGGCCACCGGGGTCCCGCGGTTGACCGTCCCGAGTTCGTCGGCGACGGCGACGACGGCGACGGCGCCGGTCCCGCAGGCGTCGGTCTCGCCCTCGACGCCCCGCTCGAAGGTGCGCTGGCGGAACCCGCCGTGGCCGTCGGCGCTCGCGAGCGTCACGTTCGCGCCCGCGGGGAAGCGGTCGGCGTGGCGCACCGGCGGCGCGACCGCCTCGAGGTCCACCGCGTCCACGTCGTCGACGAACGCGACGGCGTGGGGGACGCCCGTGTTCACGGCAGTGACGGTCATCCCCTCGACCTCGCTCTCGATCAGCGGACCGTCGGCGTCGACCGGCACCGCCGCGGGGTCGAAACTGGGGCGGCCCATGTCGACCTCGACGTCGCTCTCGTCCCGATCGACGAAGGCGCGCCGCGTGCCGGCGGGCGTGTCGATCATCACCTCGTCGCTGTCGGTGCGGTCGGCCGCCCACGCGGCCGCACAGCGCGCCCCGTTGCCGCACATCGCGGCCGTCGAGCCGTCGGGCTGAACGAGCGTCATCACGACCCGCGGGGGGGAGAAGGCGGGTTCGAGCGCCAGGAAGAGCACGCCGTCGGCGCCGACGCCGCGCTCGCCCTCGACGCCCGTCTCGCGGTCGCAGTGGGTCCTCGCGAACGCCCGCCGATCGGGGACCGAGTGGTCCGCGTCGACGACGAGGAAGTCGTTACCGGTGCCGTGGTACTTCTCTGCTGGGATCATGTGTCGTGTCTCCGTGGTGGATCCTCCAGTCGCGTCAGGTCCGAGAGGGTCTCGCGGCGGGCGACGACGTCGCCGCCGAGAGTGACGACCGCCGGCCGCGGCCGGGAGTTGTACTGGCTGGCCATCTCGTAGCCGTACGCGCCGGCCGTTCCGACCGCCAGCAGGTCGCCCCGCTCGGGGGCCGGCAGCGACCGCTCGCGCCCGAGGACGTCGGCCGTCTCGCAGACCGGGCCGGCGACCAGGCACGCCCGGCGGTCGCGCTCACCGGCGCCGGGCGCCAGGCTGCGGATCTCGTGGTAGGCGTCGTACAGCGCCGGCCGCAGCAGCGTCGTCATACCGGCGTCGACGCCGACGACCGTCGCCGCCTCGGTGGGCTTGACCACCCGCGTCTCGGTCAGCAGGACGCCGGCGTCGGCGACGACGTACCGGCCGGGTTCGACCGCGAGCGTCGCCTCGCAGTCGAAGGCCGCGCGGGTGGTCTCCGCCACCGCGTCGATGTCGAGCGGCGGCTCCTCCGGCCGGTAGGGGACGCCGAAGCCGCCGCCGACGGCGACGAACTCGACGCTCACCTCGCGCTCGAGCGCGGCCACCCGCTCGACCAGCCGCTCGTGGGCCGAGAGGTCCTCCCCGGAGATGCCGCTGCCGGCGTGAGCGTGCAGGCCGACGAGGTCGAACCCGCGCTCGCGGGCGGTCGCACAGAGCTCCGCCGCCCGGTCGTAGGGGACGCCGAACTGGGGGGCGTCGCCGGTCGTCACCTTCTCGTGGTGGCCCGCGCCGACGCCCGGATTGACGCGCACGCAGAGCCGGCCGTCGTACCCCCGCTCGGCGAGCGCGTTCAGCGTGTCGGCGGCGCCGACCGTCACGACGATGTCGCGCTCGGCGGCCCGCTCGACGACGCTGTCGAGGGCGCGGGCTGTCGGGTCACCAGCGGCTTCGTCGTCGGCGAGAACAGCGTCGTCGGCGAGAACACGCTGCTCACTCCCCGGATCCCCGTCTACGACCTCAGGCGCTCGCAGTTCTCCCGGACGCGCTCGGGGTCGAGGACGTACAGGGGCGTGCCGAACTCCTCGGCGACGGTCCGGAGCCGGGCGTCGTCCCAGTCGGCCGGCCGCCTGACGTCCTCGCCCCCGGTCATTCTCGGAGCGCGGCCTCGCGTTCGGTCGCCTCCAGGGTCTCCTCCTCGACGTGAGTGGCGACGACGGCCGGCTTGTACGCCCCGCCGCCGAACATCTCGTGGTCGCCGACGCTCGACTCCACGTACCGGATGAACGCCCGCCGCTCGGGGGGCAGGCGGCCGTAGACGACCTCCTCCTCGACGAGGTCGTAGACGGGGATCCGGGGAGTGAGCAGCGTGTTCTCGCCGACGACGCTGTTCTCGCCGACGACGAAGCCGCTGGTGACCCGACAGCCCGCGCCCCGCGCCGAGTTTCACGTTCGCGCCGATCTGGGCGCAGGAGCCGACGGTGTCACAGGAGTCGACGAGCGCCCCGTCGCCGACGTGGGCGCCGACGTTGACGAACGCCGGCGACATCAGGATGGCGTCGCTCCCGACGTACGCCCCCCGGCGGATGACGGTCCCGTCGGGCGTGTTGCGCGTCCCGCGCTCGCCGAGGTCGTCGGTTTCCCGCAGCGGGAGCACGTCGTGGTAGTCGACCCCGCCGTACGTTCGCGTCTCGGTCTCGCGCAGCGAGAAGTTCAGCAGGATCCCCCGCTTGACCCACTCGTTGGCCTCCCAGTCGCCGCCCCGGCGCTCGGCGGCGCGGACTTCGCCGGCCTCGAGGGCCTCGAGGAAGGCGTCCAGGGCCGCCAGGTCGGCGGCGCGGACGTCGGCCGCGGTCAGTCCCTCCTCGTAGCGCTGCCACAGGTCGTCGATGTCGGAGTCGAGCGCGCTCATCGGTCCCCCGCTATTACCTCCTCGAAGTCGTATCTACCGGGTTCGCGCCCGGTCAGCCACTCGGCGGCGTCGAGGGCGCCGGCGGCGAACACCCCGCGGCTCTCGGCGCGGTGGGTCAGCGTCAGCACCTCGTCGTTGCCCGCGAACAGCAGTTCGTGCTCGCCGCGGACGTCGCCAGCCCGGCGGACGTGGACGCCGACCTCGCCGGCCTCGCGGGGCTGGATCCCCTCGCGGCCGTAGGTCCGGCCGGTCGTCCCGGTCGCTCTCTCGACCGCGTCGAGCAGGCTCTCGGCGGTCCCGCTGGGGGCGTCGCGCTTGCCGTTGTGGTGGGTCTCGGTCAGTTCCACGTCGTAGCCCTCCAGCGCGCTCGCGGCCTCGCCGACCAGCGCGCGCAGCGTCGCGACCCCCCGCGCGAAGTTCGGCGCGTGCAGCAGCGGGATCGACTCGCCTGCCGCGTCGAGCGCGCTCTCGTCGTCGAAGCCGGTCGTCCCGACGACCGCCGGGACGCCCGCCTCCGCGCAGGCGGCGACGTAGTCGACGCTCGACTCGGGGACCGTGAAGTCGACCAGCGCGTCGGGGGCCTCCTCGGCCAGCGCCCGCGCGACGGCGTCGGCGGGGTAGACCGCCTCCGCTCGTGGCCCCGATCGGCGGCGGCGGCGAGCACCTCGCCGCCCATCCGCCCGGTCGCGCCGGTGACGGCGACTCTCATGCTTCGGCCTCGACCTGCGGGGGCGTCGCCTCCGCCAGTTCCGCGAGGATCGACTCCAGTTCGGCGTGGTTGTCATCGCCCAGCGGCGACAGCGGCGAGCGCATGCGCTCGGACATGTGCCCGCGGATACCCAGCGCCGTCTTCACGGGGATGGGGTTGGTCTCGGCGAACAGCGCGCGGTTCAGCGGGCCGAGTTCGTGGTGGATCTCCCGGGCGAGGTCGTAGTCCCCCGACAGCGCGGCGCCGACCATCGCGCAGACCCGCTCGGGTTCGACGTTGGCGGTGACGCTGATACAGCCGCTGCCGCCGATCGAGCAGATCGGGAGGGTCAGGGCGTCGTCGCCCGAGAGGACGGCGAACGACTCCCCGCGGGTGGCCTCGATCACCTGCGTGACGCGGTTGAGATCGCCGCTGGCGGCCTTGTAGCCGACGATGTTGGGGTGAGGGGCCAGCGCCGCGGCGGTTTCGACGGCGATGTTGCGCCCCGTCCGACTGGGGACGTTGTAGATGATCTGCGGGAGGTCGACCTCGTCGGCGACCGCCCGGAAGTGCTCCTCCATGCCCGCGGGTTCGGGCTTGTTGTAGTACGGCGAGATCAACAGCAGGCCGTCGGCGCCGGCCTCGGCCGAGCGCCGCGAGAGGTCCAGCGCCTCGTGGGTCGAGTTGCTCCCCGATCCCGCGATGACCGGGACGTCCTCGACGGCGTCGGCGACGGTCTCGACGACCGCGACGTGCTCGTCGTGCGTCAGGGTCGCGCTCTCGCCGGTGGTGCCGACGGGGACGACCCCGTCGACGCCGGCCGACTCCAGTCGGCGGGCGTTGTCCGCGAGCGTCTCGTGGTCGATGCTCTCGTCCTCGTGGAAGGGTGTCGTCAGCGCCGGGAAGACGCCGGTGTAGGGTTCGTGTGTCATGTGGTGGTCTGCGTTCTGCCGTCGGTCGTCCGTTGCGCGTCGCTGCGTTTCGATCCCCGAGAAGAGCCCGCGACGGGTCGCCACCCCGCCGTGAACCCGCCGCTACGCGCGTTTGCGGCGGACCGTCTCGCACCCGTCGCGGGTGACTCGCATACCTGTCCGAGCGGTCTCCCGGCACTTAGCGGTTGCGCCGCTCGCGAAATATTGCGGGCGACGCTCGCGGCAATCCCCGTCTTCGTTCTCGCCGCGCGGCGCCCGCGCCTCTCCCGTCGGAATCGGACACTGTCGCGGGAATCGGGAACACCGTTTATCCGGCGAGGCGATGACAGCTGGTATCGTATGGCACAGAAGACGCGACCGCCGGCCGCGGCGAGCGGCCGGCCGGGGTGATCGCGGTGGTCCAGTTCGACTCCGAAGAGGTGGGCAAGCGGGTCGTCGACGCCAACGGCCGCGAGGTCGGCGTCGTGAAGGACGTCCAGGCCGACCGGGCGTACGTCGACCCCGACCCGTCGGTCGTCGACGAACTCGCCTCGCGGCTCGGCGTCGGCAGCGCCGACGAGAACACCGTCGCCCTCTCCAGCGACGACGTACGGGCGGTGACCGACGAGGAACTCCAGCTCCGGGAGGGCACCGCGATCTGACCGGCGGGACGGACAGTTCCCCGGTGCCGTCCAGGCCCGGAGCGCGTGGCGGCGACGCCGCGCGAGCGCCTCGCCGTCTTTATCAGCGAGGGCGAGAGAGGGGGGATATGCCGCCGTTGCACTCCGACCAGCGCGTCGCGGTACTGGCCGACGCGCGCAACCTCTATCACACCTCTCACAGCCTCTACTCCCAGAACGTCGACTACTCGGAACTGCTCGCGGGCGCCGTCCAGGACCGCCGACTCGTGCGCGCCATCGCGTACGTCGTCCGGGCGGAGGCCCCCGAGGAGCAGTCCTTCTTCGAGGCGCTGCGGGACATCGGCTTCGAGACGAAGATCAAGGACCTCAAGACCTACTCGGACGGCTCGAAGAAGGCCGACTGGGACGTCGGGCTGAGCCTCGACGCCGCCACGCTCGCGCGCAAGGTCGACACGGTCGTGCTCTGTACGGGCGACGGCGACTTCGCGCGCCTCTGCTCGCACGTCCGCCACGAGGGAACGCGCGTCGAGGTAATGAGTTTCGGCTCCTCGACGGCCGCCGAACTGGTCGAGGCCGCCGACTCCTTCGTCGACCTGAGCGACCACACCGACAGGTATCTCCTGTAGGCGGGCGCCGGCGCCAACGCCGGAGCCGGCGCTCCTGATCGAGCCCGGACTCGCGCGGCGCCGGTCGGCGCGCTTTTGGCCGCGGGGCGCCGAGCGCACCCATGGACGCCGACGAGCGCGCCCGCCTGCGGACCGTCGCCGACTACCAGTTCGGCGGCGGCGCCGGCCGGACGCTCTTCCCCGACGACGAGGCGCTGACGGTCGTCCGGTCCTCGAGCGGCCGCCCCCAGCAGGTGCTCGCGCCCGGCCCGGACGGCGGCCCGCGGCTGGTCTCCTACACCGTCGAGGGGCGGTTCACGCTGTCGGTCGACGGCGGCCGGCGGCTCCTGTCGGAACTGGGCCGCCCGGTCGCCGCGGTCGGCGAGGAATCGGAGCCGTTCGTCCGCGACGGGAAGAACGCCTTCGCGAAGTTCGTCCGCCGGGTCGACGGCGACGTCCGCCCCGGCGACGAGGTCTGTGTCACCTCCGACGGCGCGCTGCTGGCGGTCGGCCGGGCGGAGCTACACGCCGACGGGATGCGCGACTTCGAGACCGGCGTCGCCGTGAAGGTCCGGGAGGGCGCCGAGGCCTGAGAGCAGGGACGGCGTGCGTCCCCGGTGGCGGGGCGGACCGGGGACGAGCCGCGGAGCGCGGTCGCTCGCCGCGCGGGAGTGCGCTGGGTTTTTCACGACGCCTCACGACCGTTCGCGTATGTTCGGAGGAGGCGGCGGCGGGCTGAACCCCCGCAAGATGAAACAGATGATGAAGCAGATGGGCATCGACGTCACGGAGATCGACGCCGAGGAGATCGTCATCCGCACGGCCGACGAGGAACTGGTCTTCACCGACGCGGAGGTCCAGCGGATGGACGCGCAGGGACAGGCGACCTACCAGATCGTCGGCCAGCCCGAGACCCGGGAGCGGGGCGCGGGCGGCGGGAGCGCCGACGCGGCGGTCGAGGACGCTGAGACCGACGCCGACGCGGCGACCGCCGGCGCGGTCGAGGACGCCGGCAGCGCCGGCGAGATCCCCGACTCGGACGTCGAGATCGTCGCCCAGCGGACGGGCGCGACCGAGGAAGAGGCCCGGGAGGCGCTCCGGGCCGAGGGCGGCGACCTCGCGGCGGCCGTCTCGCGGCTCGAGTGATACTCCTCGTCCGGGACAACCGGGAGTACCTCCTCGCTCCCGGCGAGACCATGGAGACCGACCTCGGGGTCCTCGAGGTCCCCGAGGACGTCGCCCCGGGCGACACCGTCGAGACGCACCTCGGCGACGCCTTCGAGGCGCGGGCGCTGCGCGGCCCCGACCTGTTCGATCACTTCGAGCGGACCGGCGCGCCGATGCTCCCCCGGGACGTGGGGCTGGTAATGGGGCACACCGGCGCGAGCGAGGGCGACCGCGTCCTCGACGCCGGCACTGGGACGGGCGTGCTCGCGGCGTATCTCGCACGCGCCGGCGCCCGGGTGACCACCTACGAGCGCGACCCGGAGTTCGCCGAGGTCGCCCGCGAGAACATGGCGCTCGCGGAGGTCCCCGACCGCGTCGACGTCCGCACCGGCGACCTCCTGGAGGCGGTCGACGACCTCGCGGACGAGGCGTTCGACGTCCTCACGCTCGACACCGAGGACGCCCCCGCGGCAGTCGAGCGCGCGCCGGAACTGCTCGTCGCCGGCGGCTACCTCGCGGCGTACGTCCCCTTCGTCGAGCGGACGCGGGCCGTCGTCGAGGCCGCCCGGGAGGCGGGTCTCTCGGGGATCACGACCTTCGAGACGCTCCAGCGGGAGATGGACTTCGACGAGCGCGGATCGCGGCCGTCGACGACCGGCGTCGGCCACACCGGCTACCTCGTCTTCGCGCGGGCGTAGTCGGCGGCCGGAGCCGCCCTCCCGGCTCCGCGGGGGTATTATGTGGCTGACCGGCGTAGGTACCGCCGAGCCATGAGCGACGCAGGGACCCCCGACGAGCGCCTCGACGAGACCACGACCTGGCCCGACCTCGGGATCGCGCTGTACGACCGGCTGACCGGTCGGAACGCGGTGATCGAGTACGACTTCGAGGACATGAACGTCTACGTCCCCAGCCGCGCCGGCGAGGACGCGAACCACGCCCACTGGCGCATCGACGGGACGGTGACGATCGCCACCCGAGAAGAGGACCGGGAGGAGGAGTGAGCCGCCCCGTCGACGTCACCGCCGACCTGACGGTCACCGTCGAGAGCCAGCCCATCGCCGTCGAGTCGTACACCGATACGATCCTCGTAGACCTGCCGTCGGTCCGGGTCGGCGTCGCGATCCTGCGTACCGAGGCCGGACGCCTCCGGCCCCTCGACCGCACGCTCCGGGAGTTCGATCTGACCCTCGCGGTGCTGGTCGACGGGACGCCCGTCGCGCGGATCGGGACGGACGCCGACCCGCAGGTCGAGCGGTTCGCCCCGGTCGAGTTCGTCGCCCCCGGACTCCTCCGGGCCGCGGTCGCGGCCCCGCTCCGGTTTTTCAGCTGAGCCGCGAGCCGGGGCTGCGGCTACTCCACTCGGCGCACCAGTTCGAACAGCTCCCGGCGCCAGCCGGTTGCGTCCGGGTCCCCGGGTGCGCCCTCGACGCCGAGCGCCTCCCGGACTGCCTCGAAGCGCCGGGGGTGTGCGCCCCCGGCCAGGCGGAACTCGCCGTCCGCGGTCCAGGCGCCGAACCACCCCTCCACCTCGACGTCGTCCGGGAACGTGCCGTCGGCCGGCAGCGTCGCCAGGTACTGCTGGAGGCGCGCCCGCGCCCCCGACCGGATCCCGAGCCGTTCGGTGCGGCCCCGGCGGACGCCCTCGAACCCCCGCTCCCGGAGGTCGTCGGCGAACGCCCGACGCGCCGCCGCCGTCACCGTCGGGAGGAGCGTCGCCGGTCCGACGCCGGGCGCCAGCCCCGGAACGAACTCGACGCGCGTGGCGAAGAAGAAGCGCCACCGGCGGTCGACGCCGGCGGCCTCGCGGAGTCGCTCTCGCAGTGCCCCGTCCTCGTACAGCCGGGTGCGTCCGCGCACCCGGACCGCCGGGAGGCGGACGAGCGTCTCCGTCGTCTCCTCGACGAGCGACCACCCGCCCTCGGCCAATCGCTCCTCGGGGACCGACGGGCCCATGAGGGCGGCTACGTGCGCCAGCGGTTTGTAACTGAGCGGTCCGCGGGGAGCACTCGGTCTCGCTCCGGCCGCCACAGGTCCGGCGGCGCGATCCGGAGGTCCGGGACGGCGGGGCGTCGGGTCCGTCCGAACGCCGCTAGTGGTCGTCCTCGCGCCACTTGTGCTCGCACTCGGTGCAGACGAAAAACCGGGTCTCAGACTCGTCGGCCGCCCGGATCTGCTGCATGTACCAGTAGGCGCGGTCGTTGCCACACTCCGGGCAGTGGACCGACGTGGTCGGCAGGCCCCTGTCCTCGGCGTCGCTGACGTCGATGATCTCGCTGGCCTCCTGGCCCTGGGTCGTGACCATCGCCTCCTCCTTGGCGGCGTCGCGTGGCGTCTCGTTGCCGCAGCTCCCGCAGACCCAGACGTCGCCCTCGGTTTTCATCATCGAGCCGCATTCGTCGCAGAACTCCATACCGTGGCCACTGGACCCGGAAGTATAAACGCCGTGTTAGCGCTCGCGTCGTCCGCCCTCGCCCTCGGACCGTCCGGGTTCACCGACGGCCTCCACCGGGAGCGCGGAGTACAGTTCGGTCTCGAGGTCGGCGGCGGAGTCGAACTCCTCGGAGGGAGGTCCTCGACGGCCGCCCCCAGGTTCACCTCCCCGTCGGCGAGCGACACGGTGACGTCCTCGAAGCGGTCGGCCGCCGCGCGCGTCGTCGGATAGTCGTGGTCGTCGAGTACGGGCCACAGCCGGCTGAGCTTCACGGTCCGTGGCATACGTTCGCAACGGTCCCGTCGGATATGTCACTGTCGCTACCCGAGCGCCCGGGCGGCGCGCTGGCTCCGCCGCCCGGCGGCCGCGTAGCTTTAACACGGCGCGCGCCCCACGCCTGCTATGTCCGATCCCGACAGCACGGAGCGTCGCCTCGCCCAGCTAGCCGTCGCGGTCGCGGTCGCGCTGGTCGGCGCGTTCGTCGGATACCTCCTGTTCGTCGTCGTCCCGGTCGGCGGGCCGACGGTCCTCGGGATGGTGCTGGTCGTCCTCGTCGGCCTGGTCGCGTTCCGCGTCGGCGGGCGGATCGCCTCCCGGGCGGTCCCGCGGTACAACGTCGCCGAGGTGGCCGTCGAGGGGCCGATCACGCGCGACGGCTCGCCCGGCGCGGTCCCGACCGGCGGGCCGGCGGCGTCGGCCGACGACGTCGTCGAGCAGATCGAGCAGGCGGACGGCGACGGCAACAGCGAGGCGCTGCTCCTCCGGTTGAACACGCCCGGCGGCGAGATCGTTCCCAGCGACGACATCCGCAACGCGGCCGTCGACTTCGACGGGCCGACGGTCGCCTACGCGACCGACACCTGCGCCAGCGGCGGCTACTGGATCGCGTCGGGCTGTGACGAACTGCTCGCGCGGGACACGAGCCTCGTGGGGTCGATCGGCGTCATCGGCTCGCGGGTCAACGCCTCGCGGTTCGCGGAGGAACTCGGACTCTCCTACGAGCGCTTCGCCGCCGGCGAGTACAAGGACGCCGGCGTCCCCCTCCGGGAGATCGACGACCACGAGCGCGAGTACCTCCAGGGGATCGTCGACGACTTCTACCAGCACTTCGTCGAGCGGGTCGCCCGGGGGCGGGACGTCCCGCCCGGCGTCGTCCGCGAGACGGAGGCGCGGGTCTACATCGGCGAGCGGGCGGCGGACCTCGGGCTCGTCGACGCCCTCGGCACGCGCGAGGACGCCCTCGACCGGCTCGAGGACCGGCTCGACCGGCCGGTCGGCGCGACCGAGTTCCCCCCCTCCAGGAGCGTCGTCAGCCGGCTCTCGGGGGGCGCCCGCGGGGTGGCCTACGCCTTCGGCGCCGGCCTCGCCGGGCGGGTCGACGACGACGTCTCGTTCAGGCTGTAGGTTTTTTGTCCGGGTGGTCCCTCTCGACGCCCGTGACGACGCTGGTCCTGTGTGTCGACCGCGAGGCGCGCGTGACGGCAGCGGGCCACGACCCGCCCGTCGTCGGCGAGCGCCGCGTCGAGTCGCTGGTCACGGACATCGGGATCGAGGACCCCGAGGACGCCAGCGTCAACTGCATGCTCGAGGGCCTGCGGGTCGCCCGCGACCTCCCGGAGGGGGGAGAGGCGGCGGTCGTCTCGGTCGTCTCCAGCGCCGGCAAGTCCGTCGACGCCGACCGCGCCATCGCCCGCCAGGTGGAGGACCTCGTCGTCGAGCACGACCCCGAGGCGGCCGTCGTCATCGTCGACAGCGCCGAGGACGAGCGGATCGTCCCCATCGTCGAGAGCCGGGTTCGGGTCGACGCCGTCGACCGGGTGATCGTCCGGCAGGCCCGCGACATCGAGTCGACCTACTACCTGCTCAAGCAGTTCCTCGGCGACGAGGAACTCAGAGGGACGGTGCTGGTTCCGATCGGCGCGGCGCTGCTGGTCTTCCCGGTGTTGCTGACCGTCGCCGCTAGCGTCACCACGGCGGTCGCCGTCGTCGCCGGCGTCATCGGCACGTTCTTCCTCTACAAGGGCCTGGGGATCGACGACCTGCTGACCGGTCTCCCGACGGCCGTCCGGGACGCCTTCTACTCCGGGCAGGTGTCGCTCGTGACCTACGTCGTCGCCGCGGGCCTGGCGCTGGTCGGCGCGTTCGTCGGCGGCCTCTCGGTGTCGGGAATGGACGCCGGCGTCGCGTTGCTGGGGGTCCGGTTCGTCTACGAGAGCGTCCCCTGGCTGGCGCTGGCGGCGCTGGCCGCCGCCACCGGCCGCCTGCTCGACGAACTCCTCCACGACGAGGGCGTCGAGACCGCGGTGATGAACCTCCCGTTCGGGGTCGTCGCCATCGGCTTCGTCGCCCGCGGGTTCTCCGCGTTCTTCCTCGAGAACGCAGACATCGTCGCCCCGGTCGTCGTCCCCCGGGTCGCGCTCGGCCCGGTCACCGTCGACGGCCCCATCCGGATCGCTCCCGAGGTCCGCCTGGCCGCGCTCGTCGCCGTGGGCGTGCTCGTCAGCCTGATCGGCGTCTGGTTCTCCTCGCAGATGACCGGCCCCGACGTCGACGAGGAACTCGAACAGCGCACGTGACGGAGCGCGAGCGGGGCACGCCGGACCCGACCGCAGGCGGTATACTCCGCCGGGGGCTACCTCGGGTATGTCCGACGACACAGCGCCCCCGGAGTCCGGGGCCGACGCCCGCCCGTGGGTCAGTCTCTTCTCCGGCGGGAAGGACTCCTCGTGGGCGCTCCACCGCGCGCTGGAGGCGGGCTCCCCCGTCGAGCGCCTGGTCACCGTTCACCCGGAGGGCGACTCCTACATGTACCACGTCCCGGCGACTGAACTGGCCGCGCTGGCCGCCGAGTCGATCGGGATCGAACTGCTCGACGTCCGTCCCGGCGACGTCGGCGCCGCCGGGGCGGTGGACTCGACGGCGCAGGGCGACGCCGAACTCGCGCCGCTGGAGCGCGCGCTCGCGGCCCTCAACGAGGTCTGGGCGGACCGCGGAGGTGTCGGTGGCGTCACCGCCGGCGCCGTCGAGAGCGAGTACCAGACCTCCCGCATCCGCGCGATGTGCGAGCGACTGGGCGCCGACCTCTTCGCCCCGCTCTGGCGGGAGGACCCCCGCGAACTGGCCGACGCGATGCTGGCGGCCGGCTTCGACGTCCGGATCATCCAGGTCGCCGCGGCCGGCCTGGACGAGTCGTGGCTGGGCCGCCGCCTCGATCGGGCGGCGCTGGCGGACCTCGAGGCGCTCAACGAGGAGTACGGCGTCCACCTGCTGGGCGAGGGCGGGGAGTTCGAGACGCTGGTCGTCGACGCCCCCCACATGGACCGCCGGATCGAACTCGAGGCCGACCCGGTCTGGGAGGGCACGCGGGGGCGACTCCGGATCGAGGACGCCTGGCTGGCGTAGCGAGCGAACCCGGTCCCTCCCGTCCGATCGGGGCGGGGGTCGCCGCCGGTCGCCCACGCCCGCGAGCCGCCCCACGTAGTGTTAACGGGACGACAGTTGCGTGCGGCGGTGGCGTCGGAACTGTGTGCAATGTCATCAACCACCGAGGCAATCGAACTGATGAGGAACTCGTCGGAGTCCTGGGAGGACGCGGCCCGGAGCGCGCTCGACGACGCCGACGGGACCCTCAAGGAGATCAGCGGCCTCGAGATCGCGTCCCAGACCGCCGACGTGGAGGACGGGGAGATCACCCGCTACAAGACGACGATCCACGTCTCGTTCGTGTTGCAGCGGTAGCGGGAGTCGATCGCGGTCCCTGCGACCTCCGACCGGGAACGACCTGCGCGACGTCGTCCTCGCCGACACCCTGCTGGACGTGGCGGTCGACGAGGGCGGGACGATCCCGGAGCGCGGTCGCCGGTAGCGGGAGCGTCCGCTCGACGGGTCGCGTCAGTCGTCTCTCGCGCGTGCGGGGGACCGGCCGCGGCGCAACGAGTCTCGCGGCCGCCGCCCGGGCCCGCTCAGCAGAGCCGCGAGTACGAGCCGACCAGCGAGTCCACGAGGTCCTTGTCTTCGATGTGGCTATGCTCGTCGACGATCGACCGGGCGAGGTCGGAGCGCTCGATCTCGGTACCCGGGAAGACGACCGAGTCCGTCAGCGACACGTTCGTCAGCTCGACGCCCCCGAGCACGTGGACGTTCTCGCCGAACGTGCAGTTCTCGACGACTGCGTCGTCGGAGATCCGGTTCTCGCCGTCCAGCTCCCACGCGACGGCCTCCAGGTACGCCTCGGGCGTGCCGATGTCGAACCACGGCTCGTCGAAGCTGTAGGCGTAGACGTCCTCCTTGCGCTGGAGCCACTCGATGAACCAGCCCGGCTCGTCGGGGTTGTTGTCCCCCGAGAGGTACTCCTCGAAGCGCACGGACTCCTCCGGGAAGGCGTAACAGCAGATGGAGACGAGCGTGCTCTTGGGGTCGTCGGGCTTCTCCTGGAAGTCCCGGACGCGCTCGCCGTCGAGGTCCACCAGTCCGTATGATCTCGCCCGCTCGCGGGACCCGACGTCGTAGGCCGCGATAGTCGGCCCGTCGTGACCCTCGTAGAAGTCGAGGAAGTCGTCCAGGTCGAAGCCCATGAGGTTGTCGCCGGCGACGACCAGCAGGTCGTCGTCGACGCCCTCGCGGTCGACGAGCTGGGCGAGCGCGCCGACGACGCCGAACTTCTCGTTCTCTTCGGTGGTCTCCTCCACCGACAGCCTCGCCTTCTCGTAGCCCCGGTCGTCGATGTGCTCGGCGAAGGTGTCGGCGAAGCGCTCGTTGGTGCTGACGTAGACGTCCTCGATGCGCTCGTCGGACTCGAGACTCCCGAGGATGCGGTCGATGACGGTCGTCTCGCCCACTGGGAGCAGCATCTTCGGACGGTGGCGCGTGATGGGCCAGAGACGCGTCGCGTATCCGCCGGCCAGAACGACGGCGTGCATATGGCGGCACGTCATCGCCTGCGGGTATAGATATTGCGCCTCCTCCAGTCGCGCGTCGCCGTCCGTCGCCGACAACTGTTTGATCGGCCGGACGCAACGGGCCTCCATGCGCGGCGACGAGACGACCACCCGCCAGCGCATCGCCGATCACCTCCGCCGGGAACCGGCGGCGGCCGGGAGCCTCGCCCGGGAGTTCGACATCCGGACGGCGACGGCGCTCTCCCACGTCGAGCACATCTCGAAGTCCCTGGAGGCGACCGACGAGCGACTGCTGGTGGCGCCCCCGGAGTGTCGGGACTGCGGGTTCACCGACTTCGACGACCTGATCAACCGGCCCTCGCGGTGCCCGGAGTGCAAGGCCGAGGGCGTCGAGGAGCCCCGGTTCGTCATCGAGTAGAACTCAGAACTCGATGTTCGACTTCGAGGAGAGGTCGGTCGGATCGCGCTCCGTCGGGCCGACCCGGACGAACTCGAACTCCTCGTCGGCCAGGTAGACCGTGCCGTCCCGGACCTCGAGGTCGACCGGATTGAGGTACGCCCCCTCGCAGGGGCCGTACGTACAGAGCCCGGTGTCCTTCTCGAACATGGCACCGTGGTTGGCGCAGACCACCTCCCCGTCGCGGACGGGCGCGCCCGACCCCTTGTCGAGGCGGATGTGCGTGAAGTGCTGGCAGTAGTTCAGCCATCCGGCGATCCCGTCTTCGAGGCGCAACAGGACGGCCTCCCGCTCCTCGCCGTCCTCGACGCGACGGAGGGTGAAGAGGAACGATCCGTCGGCCGGCACCTCGTCGACGGTCGCGATCCGACTGCCTGTCATCGGCCGGTAGTTCCCCTCCGGCCGTTTCAACGCTCCGTCTTCGGTCGCGCGGCGCCGGCGTCCCGCCGTCCGCCGGCGCCTCCCGGCCCTCCCTGGACCCGGACCGTTAATAGCCCCCGTCGGCCTCCCTCCTCCCATGGACGCCGCCGACCCTAACGGCTACGACCACGCGACCGAGATCGGGGTGCAGTTCCGCGACCTCGATACGAACCGCCACGTCAACAACGCCGTCTACGTCTCCTACCTCGAACAGGGCCGCGCGGAGTACTTCGACGACGTGATCGGCGTCTCGCTGGCCGAGGCCGAGGTCGCGCTGGCCCGCCTCGAGGTCGAGTACGCCGCGCCGCTCTCCTATGGGGATCGCGTCACCGTCTACACGCGCGTCCCGTCGCTCGGAACGTCGAGTTTCCCCATCGAGACCCTCCTGGAGACCGACGGCGACGTGGCCGCCACCGCCGAGGCGACGCTCGTCGCCTTCGATCCCGACAGCGAGAGCGCGCGCCCGCTGCCCGAGCGCTGGCGCGACGGGATCGCGCGCCACGAGGGGCTGGCGGAGTGATCCGCGTCCGGACCGGCGTCGGATCCCCCTCCTCTCTCCCGGCCCCGGCAGCGTCAGGGCCGGCCGTTACGTAGCCGGGGTTCGACGCCCCGGCATGGCATCGACGGACACCCTGTTGATCTACGGCTCGTACGGCTACACCGGCGACCTCGTCGTCCAGCGGGCGCTCGGAGCGGAGTCCGGGCCCGGAGCCGCGACCCCGGAGGAGGCGGACGGCGCCGGCGAGAGTGCCGGCGTCGGCGGGATCGACGCCGAGGTCGTCCTCGCCGGACGGACGCCCGAGAGACTGGAGGAGCAGGCCGTCGAGTACGACTGCCCGGCCCGCGCGTTTACCCTCGAGCACTCCGGTGCGGTCGAGCGCAACCTCGAGGGGGTCGACGCCGTGCTCAACTGCGCCGGGCCGTTCGTCCGGACCGCCGATCCGCTGGTCGACGCCTGCCTCGCGACGGGGACCGACTACCTCGATATCACCGGCGAGATCGACGTCTTCGAGTCGCTCGCGACCCGCGACGCCGAGGCCGAGGGCGCGGGCGCGACGCTCCTCCCCGGGGTCGGGTTCGACGTCGTCCCGACGGACTGCCTGGCGGCCCACCTCGCGGACGCGCTGCCCGACGCCACCCGCCTCGCGGTCGGGTTCCAGGCCGCCGGTTCGGTCTCGCCGGGGACGCTGCGGACGGCCGTCGAGTCTATCGGCGAGGGGGGCGCCGTCCGCCGCGAGGGGCGGATCACGGGCGTTCCCGCGGACTACCGCACCCCCGAGATCGACTTCGGACGCGGACCGACGCGGGCGGTGACGATCCCGTGGGGCGACGTCGCCACCGCCTACCGCTCGACGGGCGTTCCGAACGTCGAGGTCTACGCCGCGGTCCCCGACCGCGCGATCGGCGTCCTCCGCGCGACCGACCGCCTCGCGCCGCTGCTGGCCCGCGAGTGGGTCCGGGGGGCGCTCTCGGCGATCGTCGACCGGACGGTCATCGGTCCCGACCCCGAGGAGCGCGAGCGCGGCGCGGCGTACGTCTGGGGCGAGATCACCGACGGCGAGGCGACCTACGAGGCGCGGCTGACCACCCCCGAACCGTACGCGCTGACGGCGCTGACGGCCGTCGAGTCCGCTCGGCGGGCGCTCGCGGGCGACGCCCCGGACGGCTACCGGACGCCGTCGACGGCGTTCGGCGCCGACTACGTCACCGAGTTCGCGGGCGTCGAACGCGCCGACGCCCGGCCCGTCGACGCCCCGACCGCCCTCTCGGTCGGCGAGCGCGCCGACGGGGCCGGAGATCAGTAACACCGCCGCTGGACGCGCTCGTCGTAGAGCCGCTGGAGGAGGCGGGCGATCGGCCCGGCGCCGACGTCGATGCCGTCGACCGAGGCCACCGGCCGGACCTCCCAGGTCGTGTTGGTGAGAAACGCCTCGTCGGCCTCGCGGACGTCAGCGGGGTCGTACCGACCGATCTCGACGGGGAACGACTCGCCCTCGGCGAGGTCGAGGACGACCCGGCGGGTGATCCCCGGCAGGAGCGCGCCCTCGGCGGGCGTCTTCAGCGCTCCGTCGGTCACGAAAAACAGGTTGCTCGTCGCCCCCTCGGCGACGTTCCCGTCGGGGTCGCGCAGCAGCGCCTCGTCGGGCCGGTAGCCCTCGCCCGCGGCCCGCCGGAGTTCGAGGCGCGCGAGGATCCCCGTGAGGTAGTTGTGGGTCTTCGCGTCCGCCGGGAGGGCGCTGTCGGGCGGGCGCCGCGTGCGCACCGACTGGACGACCGCCGGGCCGTCCCAGACGCGCTCGCCGCCGACCCCGCCCCGCGGGAGGGGCTTCGCGACGACGACGACCGTCGGATCGACGTCCTCGCGCGGGGTGAGCTTCCCCGGCTGGACGCCCCGCGTGACCGAGACGCGGACGTAGGCGTCCCGGAGGTCGTTGGCGTCGAGGGTCTCGGCGACCCGGACCGCGAGGTTGTCGGGCACCGCGTCGGGCATCCCGAGCGCCTCGCAGGTGGCCCGGAGGCGGTCGCGGTGGGCCGCCCACTCGAAGACCTCGCCGCCGTAGGCCCGCAGCGTCTCGAAGGCGGCGTCGCCGTACCGGAACCCCCGGTCCCGGACGCTCACCGTCGCCTCCCCCTCGGGGACCAGCGCGCCGTCGACGTGGTACTGCATCCGCCGGGCGTTGGTCGGGTCAGCGTTAGAGGCTGTCGCTCGCAGCTCCAGGGTTCGGGTACCGAGCAAGCGAGAACCTCGCCCGCTCGCCGGCACTCTCGTCGATGCTGGCCTACTCGGCGGTCTCCTCGTCGCGGTTGTCGCCCGGTCACCGGCAGGCGGTACAGAAGTTCCGCACCATCCGCCGCCCCCCGTCCGTGAGGATGCTCTCCGGGTGGAACTGGACCCCGACGTGGGGCCGGTCGCGGTGGCGCACGGCCATCAACGCCCCCTCCTCCGTCGCCGCGGTCGGTTCCAGTTCCGGCGGGAGGTCGACCCGGGCGGCCGACAGGGAGTGGTACCGCCCGACCTCGATCTCTCGGGGGAGTCCCTCGAAGATCCCCGCGCCGTCGTGGCACACCGTCGAGGGCTTGCCGTGGACGACCTCGGCGGCGTGGCCGACCGACGCGCCGTTGACCGCACAGAGCGCCTGGTGGCCGAGACAGACGCCCAGCGCCGGGTAGTCGAGGTCGAAGACGTCCGTCGAGACGCCCGCCTCGCCGGGCGTCCCGGGCCCCGGCGAGACGATGATCCCGTCGGGGTCGAGCGCGCGGACGCCGTCGACGTCGACGGCGTCGTTGCGCCGGACGGCGATCCGCTCGCGGGGGTCCTCGACCCCCAGATCGAGCAGTGCCTCCCCGACGAACTGGACGAGGTTGTACGCGAACGAATCGTAGTTGTCGACGACGAGAACCCTCACTCGCCGTCACCCGCGTTCGCTCCCCGCTCGCTCTCGCTGTCGCTCCGACGCTCGCGCTCGCTCCGACCGCCGGATCTCTCCGTGGCCCCCGCGTCCGCTTCGGCCCCCTCGGAGCGTCGGCTGTCACCGTCGCTTCCGGTGCCGTCGGTCACCCGCAGCGAGCGGTCGAGCGCCTCGTCGAGCGCGGTCACGAGCGCCCGCCCCTTGTCGAGGGTTTCCTCGTACTCCCGGTCCGGGTCGGAGTCGTGGACGACGCCGGCGCCGACCCGAAGGTGGTACTCCCCGCCGTCGGCCACGAGCGTCCGGATGACGATGTTGAGCGTCGCGCGGCCGTCGAAGCCGAACGCGCCGACGCTGCCCGTGTAGGGCCCCCGGCGGGTCGCCTCCACCTCGTCGATGATCTCCATGGTCCGGGGCTTGGGCGCGCCCGTGATCGTCCCGCCGGGGAAGACGGCCGCGACCGCGGCACACAGCCGGTCGGCGTCGGTGCCGGCGACGCCGTCGGGGAGCGCGTCCGCCGGGAGGGGAGCGACGTCCGCCAGGCCGAGGTCGTCGCGCTGGCGGCCCTCGACCTGCGAGACGAGGTGCATCACCTCCGAGTAGCGGTCGATCCGGCGGTAGTCGCTGACCTCGACGCTGCCGAACTCGCTGACCTTCCCGAGGTCGTTACGCTCGAGGTCGACCAGCATGGCGTGCTCCGCGCGCTCTTTCTCGTCGGCACGGAGGTCGGCCGCCAGCCGCTCGTCCGCGGCGGGCGTCTTCCCGCGGGGCCGCGTGCCGGCGATCGGTTCGGTCACCAGCCGGTCGCCGCGGCGCTCGAGCAGGAGTTCGGGGCTCGCGCTCACGAGGTCGCAGGCGGGGAACTCCACCAGCGCGGAGTACGGCGCCGGGTTGACCTCCCGCAGCGCCGCGTAGGCCACCACGGGGTGGACGGCCGCCGGGGCGCGGAGCCGCTGGGAGACGTTCGCCTGGAAGGTGTCCCCGTCCCGGACGTGCTCTTTGACGCGACGGACGCGCTCGGCGAACGCCGCGCGCGTGCAGTCGCCCTCGAAGGCGACGCTCCCGGGGACCTCGTCCCCGCTGTCCCCCTCGCCCGGATCGACCGGCGGCGGGCCGACCGACGGATCACCCTCCGTCGCGGCCCGGGCGAGCGCGAGCGCCCGCTCGCGGCCCCGCTCGTAGGCCGCCGCGGGGTCGTCGTGGTCGTCGAGTCGGGGGCAGGCGGTCGCGCGGAGCGTCGTCTCGCCGTCGTGCGGTTCTCGCCACGCGGCGACGCGGTCGTAGACGGCGAGTTCGAGGCGCGGCAGGTCGCGGTCGCGGACCGCCCCGCCGGGGAGGGCCTCCAGTTCGCGCGCGACGTCGTAGGAGAGCCACCCGAACGCGCCGCAGGGGTAGGGGACCGAACAGTCCCCGCGGGCGAGCGACTCGTCGGACAGACGGGCCGCCAGCGCCCCGAGCGCGGAGCCGTCGCCGGGGTCGATCCGGCGGTAGTCGACGGGGTCGACCGCGAAGTACCCCCACCCGGACTGGCCGCCGGTCGTCTCGAGGAAGACCCCCGGCGTGCCGTCGCGGGCCCGCCGGTAGGCGGCGAACGGTTCGGCGTCGACTCGCACCTCGACCGGGACGCGCGCCCCGGCGGCCGCCGAGCGCGCGGCGGCGAGGAACGTCGACCGGTCGGTGGCGACCGCTGGCATCGCCGTCACTCGAACGCGACCGAGTATCGGACTTCCGGTTTCGGCGGGGCCCGCCGGGCGGCGCTTCCACCGGCCGGAACCGAAAGGGATCCGGCCCGCTCAGCGGTTCTCGGCGCGGCCGATCCACCGCTCGATACGCTTCTCGGAGACCCCTGTCTCCTCGGCGAGGTCGGCGGCGTCCGCGTTCGCGAGGTCGCCGACCGTCTCGACGCCGGCGTCGGCCAGCGTCTCGGCGTAGGCCGGCCCGATCCCCTTGATGCGGGTGGCCTGGGCACCCGACTCCTCGACGGTATCGGCGCCCTCGTCTCCTGCCTCTGCCTCGGCTTCGGACTCGGACTCGCTCTCGGTATCGGGCTCGGGCTCTGCCGCGGCGTCCTCCTCGACCGCGTCGGTCGCGGGCCCCTCCGGACCGGCGGCCTCGCCCGGTTCCACGCCCGCCTCCTCGTCGACCATCGATCCCGACGAGGCCGCCGCGTCGGTGTCGGCCGCGGCGGCCTCTTCCTCGGCCGGTTCCCCGGACTCCTCGTCCGCCGGCCCGTGCTGGGTCTCGGGGTCGGTCGCTTCCGCGTCCGCTCCCGCCTCCGGTTCGAGGTCGTCCTCGGCTTCCAGTTCCGACTCGTCGGCCCCGGACCCCGGTCCGGCCGCCTCGGCC
>PXRR01000016.1:55018-80441 GCA_003021975.1 Halobacteriales archaeon QS_5_70_17
GGCTCGCGCTCGACGGTGACGCCGGACCCGGACTCGGCGGACCTCGACCTGTCCCCGCTCGACTTCGAGTCGCCCATTCCGAGTACCGACTTGATCTTGTCGAGGATGCTCATGTCGGGTACTGATACGGGCGTCTACTTAATATTTAAAGCCCACTCCGGAGTGCATCGTTCATCGCGCCGACGGGCGCCTCCCGTCCCGTCCACCGCTCGAAGGCCGCCACGCCCTGGTAGAGGAGCATCCACGCGCCGTCGACGGTATCGGCGCCCGCGTCCGCGGCGTCCCGCAGGAGCCGCGTCTCGGGGGGCGTGTAGACGGCGTCGAGCACCGCGAGGTCGGGGTGGAGCGCGCCGGCCGGCACCGGCGAGCGGTCTTCCTCCATCCCGACGCTCGTGCAGTTGACCAGCACGTCGGCGTCCGCGAGCAGGTCCGGGAGCGCGTCCAGCGGGTGAGCGGTCGCGGCCTTCCCGACGTCGGCGGACAGTTCCTCGGCCCGCTCCGCCGTGCGGTTGGCGACCCGGACCGCCATCCCCTCGTCGGCGAGGCCGAACGCGACGGCCCGGCCCGCGCCGCCGGCCCCGACGACGACCGCGGTCCCCGAGCAGTCGACCCCGTGCTCGCGCAGCGCCCGGACCGCGCCGACGGCGTCGGTGTTGTACCCCCGCATCTCCGGCAGGTCGATCGCGTTCACCGCGCCGATCCGTTCCGCCAGCGGGTCGGGATCGACCAGTTCGAGGACGTCCCGCTTGAACGGGATCGTCACGTTCAACCCCGCGACGCCGAGCGCCCGCGCCCCCTCGACGGCGGCCGCGAGGTCCTCCGGCGCGGGTTCGAAGGTGACGTAGCGGGCGTCCATCCCGAGGGCGTCGTACGCGGCCTCGTGCATCGGCGGGGAGAGGGAGTGTTCCACCGGATTGCCGAGGAGTCCGAACACCTGCATGCGGCGGGATCGGCCCGGAAGCCGCTTAAGCGTCCTGCTCCAGGCGTCCGGATCGGCCTGAACCGACAGAATCACCTTTCGGACCCACGAGCACTGTAGCAACCATGAGTTCCCGCTTGCGGCATCCGCTCGGGGCCGTCGTCGCAGCGCTGCTTCTGACGGTTCCGTGGGTCTGGTTCTGGGCGTCCGGCACGGTCGAATCGCTGGGGATCGGAACTACGGTTTTCATCAGCGGTCTGGCGGTCCTCGGCGCCTCGTTCCTGCTCGCGTGGGGGGCCGAGACCGCCGAGAAGGACGTCCCGCAGGCGTTCGCCATCGCCGTCCTCGCGGTGCTCGCAGTGGCGCCCGAATACGCCGTCGACGCGCTGTACGCCTGGAACGCGGGGGCGAACGCGGGAACGACCCAGGGCGCGGAGGCCGCGAACCTCGCCGTCGCGAACATGACCGGCGCGAACCGTATCCTCATCGGCATCGGCTGGTCGGCTATCGCCATCTTCACCGTCTACAAGGCCCGGTCGTCGAACGATCCGGCCGTCGAGCGCCGCTCCGGCGCTCTCCGAGACGTGGTGAAACTCGACCGCGACATCTCGACGGAGATCGCTTTCCTCCTGGCTGCCACGGCCTACGCCTTCTTCATCCCGCTCAGCACGGGGACGTTCAACGGGAGCGGATCGGTCGGCGGCATCGGTATCGTCGACACGCTGGTGCTCGTCGGGCTCTACGTATTGTACATCGCGATCATCATCCGCGGCGACGTCGAACCGCCCGAGGAACAGGTCGGCGTCCCTCGCTACTTTCAGTCGTACCCCAAGCCCCGGCGGATCGCGGTCGTCCTCTTCTTGTTCGCCTACTCCGGCGTGATGATCTTCACCGCGGTCGAGCCGTTCGCCCACGGGCTGGAGGAACTCGGGAAGGCCGCCGGCATCCCGCCGTTCTTCATGATCCAGTGGATCGCGCCGCTGGCCTCCGAGAGCCCCGAACTCATCGTCGTCGCCTACCTCGTCAACAAGGCGCGCTCGACGGCGGGGTTCAACGCGCTCATCTCCTCGAAACTCAACCAGTGGACGCTGCTGATCGGCACGCTCGCGGTGGTCTACTCCATCGCCGCCGGACAGGTCGCGACGCTCCCGTTCGACCAGAAGCAGATCGCCGAGATCTGGATCACCGCCGCACAGAGCCTCTTCGCCATCGCCATCCTGACGAACTTCGAGATATCGCTCCAGGAGGCGATCGCGCTGCTGGTGTTGTTCCTCTCGCAGGTGATCGTCGAGTTCGGCATCATCCAGCTCTACCCGGAGGGGCTGGCGGAGACCTACAGCATCTACGTCCTCTACGCCTACACGGTCGTCTACCTCCTGATCGGGGGGTATCTGTTCGCGATTCGCCGCGACGAGTTGCGGCGGCTCTTCCGGCGGGCGGTGGGGAACGCCAGGGACGCCTTCGGCTCCTCGCAGCCCCGCCCCGAGCGGGCCGACTGAACCGCTCGCGACCGTCCCGACACCGATTTCACCGCCGCCGCGCCTACTTCCCGCCGTGCTCGGAATCGTCGTCAGCCGGGAGGACAGCGCCTCGGTCGCCGTCGGCGAGCAGTTGCTCGCGCTCGCCGACTGGACCGAGAGCACCGACGACGGCCGCCCCGACGCCGACGGGGGAGGGACGGTCTACCGCCTCTCTGACGCCGAACTACGGACGTTCGACGACCTCCACATCCGGCTCGAGGGGGTTGACGAGGCCTTCTCCGACGCCGTCGCCCTGCTCGCGGTCGCCTCCCGCCACTCCGGGGAGACGGGACCCCTGTTGACCGCCCACCACACCGGCAACTTCGGGCCGGCCGACTACGGCGGCGCTGCCGGCCGGTTCGCCCGCGCCGCTCCGAACGCGCACCGCCGGACGCTCGCCGCCTTCGACGACCACGCGCCGGACGGCTACGAGGTCGGCACGGAGGCGACCCACCACGGCCCGACCGACGTCGACGTCCCCTCGCTGTTCGTCGAACTGGGGAGCGGCGAGGCCGAGTGGTCGGACCCCGAGGGGGCCCGCGCCGTCGCGCGGTCGATCCTCGCGCTCCGCGGGGTCGCCCCCGGCGCGGAGCGGACGGTCGTCGGCTTCGGGGGCGGCCACTACGCCCCCCGGTTCGAGCGGATCGTCCGGGAGACCGACTGGGCGGTCGGCCACGTCGCCGCCGACTGGGCGCTCGACGCGATGGACGGCCCCGACCCCGCGGTCTTCGAGCGAGCGATCGAGCGCAGCGGGGCGACCCGTGCGATCGTCGAGGGCGACCGCCCCGGCCTCGAACGGCGGATCGAGGCGCTGGGCTGTCCGGTGGTGAGCGAGACGTGGCTCCGGGAGACCACGGGCGTCCCGCTCGCGCTCGTCGAGCGCGTCGAGCGAGAGGTGGAGAGGGTCGAGGACGGCCTCCGGTTCGGAGCGCAGGCGCGCGGCGCTGGCGTCGGCGCCGACGTCGGCTTTCGGACGGTCGACCTCCCCGAGGAACTGCTCGCGGCGGCCAACGGCGTCGACGCCGACCGGGTCCTCGCTGCGGTCCGCGAGCGGGCGCTCGCGGTCGGCACCGACGAGGGGGGAACCCGGCTCGCGGGACCGGTCGTCCTCGCTGACCGGTCTCGCTCGGCGGTCGTCGACGCGCTGGCCGACGTCCTCGCGACCGACTACGAGGCCGTCGAGCGGCGCGACGGCGAACTGGTGGTTCGCGAGCGGGCGTTCGACCCCGGCCTCGCGCGGGAACTGGGCGTCGAGGAGGGGCCGGCGTTCGGCCGCCTCTCGAATGGACAGAAAGTCGAGACGAACGGCCGGACCGTCTCGCCGGAGGACGTTCATCGAGTCCGGGAACGCCGGTTTTCGCTCGGCTGAGCGTCTGACGCCCGTCAGACGAACGGCGAAAAGTAATTATCCCACCTCTGTAATATCCCGCGCAGGCATGGACTCGCTCATCGAGGACGCCATCGACGAGGCCGAAGGAGAACGGGAGGAGGAGTCCCCGCGTGGGAACGGGGCGGAGCCGTCAGGCTCCAAGAACACCGAACCCGCCGGCTCCGGGACCGGGTCCGGGACGATGACCGACGAGGAACTCGCGTCGGTCGTCGAGGACCTGGAGACCAAGATCACGGTGTTCGGATGCGGCGGTGCGGGCGGTAACACGGTCACCCGGATGGCCCGGGAGGGCATCCACGGCGCGACGACCGTCGCCGCCAACACCGACGCGCAGCACCTCGCCCAGCAGGTGCAGGCGGACTCGAAGATCCTCATCGGCCGCCAGCGGACCGGCGGTCGGGGCGCCGGGTCGGTCCCCCAGATCGGCGAGGAGGCCGCTCAGGAGAACATCGACGACATCCAGCACGCCATCGGCGACTCCGACATGGTCTTCGTCACGGCCGGCCTGGGCGGCGGCACCGGCACCGGCGCCGCCCCGGTCGTCGCGCAGGCCGCCCAGGAGGCCGACGCGCTCACCATCGCCGTCGTCACCATCCCCTTCACCGCGGAGGGGGAGCGACGGCGGGCGAACGCCGACGCGGGCCTGGAGCGGCTGCGCAGCGTCGCCGACACGGTGATCGTCATCCCGAACGACCGGCTGCTGGACTACGCGCCGAACCTCCCGCTGCAGGACGCGTTCAAGATCTGCGACCGCATCCTCATGCGCAGCGTCAAGGGGATGACCGAACTGATCACGAAACCCGGCCTCGTCAACGTCGACTTCGCGGACGTGAAGACGATCATGGAGAACGGCGGTGTCGCCATGATCGGCCTCGGCGAGTCCGACTCGGAGAACCGCGCGCAGGACTCCATCCGCTCGGCGCTGCGCTCGCCGCTGCTGGACGTCGAGTTCAGCGGCGCCGACTCCGCGCTGATCAACGTCGTCGGCGGCCCCGACATGTCCATCGAGGAGGCCGAGGGCGTCGTCGAGGAGATCTACGAGCGCATCGACACCGACGCCCGCATCATCTGGGGGGCGTCGGTCAACCCCGAACTCCAGGACACGATGGAGACGATGGTCGTCGTCACGGGCGTGGACTCCCCGCAGATCTACGGCAAGACCGACGACGCCGAGGAGGTCAGCACCGCCCGCGCCGCCGGCGGCGACGCGGTCCCCGACGAGGAGGAAGACGAGATCGACTTCATCGAATAACGCGCGCCGCTCTCGGGGTCCGGTTCGTTCCGCACTGCCCGGAAGCGGTTCGTCCCGCCGACGGGGTCGCGCTTCGTCGCTCCGCTTGTAGAAAGATAGAAAAAGGCGCGTCGGTAACCCCCGCGCATGGAAGTACCGAAGGACCTCTCCTCGTACGTCCGCGTGCTCAAACTGGCGAGCACGCCGTCCACCGAGGAGTTCTCACAGGTTTCGCTGATCGCCGGCGCCGGCATCGTCTTCGTCGGCTTCCTCGGATTCGTCATCTTCGTGATCATGTCGCTGCTGCCGGGTGGTGTCTGATGGCCATCTACGCCGTCAAGACCACGGCGAGCCAGGAGCGCACCGTCGCGGACATGATCATGAACCGCGAGGAGAACGCGATCCACGCGGCGCTGGCGCCGGACTCGCTGACCTCCTACGTAATGGTGGAGGCCGAGGACTTCAGCGTCTTCGAGCGCATCCTCGACGAGATCCCCCACGCCCGTGGCGTCGTCGAGGGGGAGTCCTCGATCATGGAGGTCGAGCACTTCCTCTCGCCGAAACCCGACGTCGAGGGGATCGCCGAGGGCGACATCGTCGAACTGATCGCCGGCCCGTTCAAAGGCGAGAAGGCCCAGGTCCAGCGCATCGACGAAGGGAAGGATCAGGTGACCGTCGAACTCTACGAGGCGACGGTCCCGATCCCCGTGACCGTCCGCGGCGACCAGATCCGGGTCCTCGATAGCGAGGACCGCTGACAGCGTTCTCGTCCCGTGCGAGCGGGACTTCGTTCCGCGAGCAGTCTTCGGAGAGCGCTAGCGCGCTCTTCGTGCGCCCGCTCTTGCCCTCCGCCTAGCGAGGTGCGCTGAACGCCTTCTCCCGTGCGAAGAGGCGCCCCCTGAAACCGGACCGTCGGCCCCGGCTCTCGGATCCGTGGTCCAGGCCGTCCTCTACGGCGAGAAGCACTCTACGCGCCGATCAGTCGCAGATGTAGTCGTCGTAGAGTTCGGTGGGAGTGATGACCGCGAGGTCGCCGCAGCGTTCGCGGCGGTGGACGTACTCGATCAGCGATTCGAAGGCCCGCCGGGAGGGCATCGGGGCCATGTGGATCGTCAGCCCCAACAGCCTGTTGTGCTCGACGGCGGCGCCGACGAACCGCTTCGCCCTCTCGTAGTCGTCGGGATTGAACCCGACGGGGGAGGGATCGAAAACGGTGAGGTCCGTCCCCGTCGCCGAGCCGCTGCCGACGATCGAGACGTCGAACAGGTCATCCATCAAGTCGAGCGTGTGGCCGTCGTAGGCGCCGTAGGGGGTCCGGAAGACCGTCGGGGTGAGGCCGTGCTCGGCGAGGAACGCCCGGTTCTCGGTCAGGATCTCCCGCTGGCTCTGTCGGGGAGGCTCCGACAGCCGGGTGTGATCGTGGGTGTGGCCACCGACGTCCCAGCCGTCGGCGACCATCTCCCGGTACTGCTCGACGGAGGGTCCGCGGTCGCCCGTAACGGTCTCGGTGTGAAGGAACGCGGCCCCCGCGAAACCGTACGCCGAGATGACGTCGTAGGCGACGGTGTAGTCCTCCGAGGGCCCGTCGTCGAAGGTGAGCATCACGTACCCCCGCTCGGGGGCGGAGTGTCGTCGGAGGTCCGCGACGCCGAACCGCGACTCGGCGTCGCCGGCCCAGTGCTCGATCCGGAGCTCCGTGACCGCGCTGGCGTCGATCCCGGTGCTCTCGCGGACGCCCGCGTCCAGCCGGACCCACCGGCCGGTCGCCGTCGACTGGATCGACCCCGACAGCCGGGAGCGCTCGCCGTGCGCGTCAACGAGAGTGAGGTGCAGCTGGAAGAGCCCCTTCCCGGTCGAGTGCAACTGCGCGGCGACCGAGAGGTCCCACTCGCTGAGATCCCTGGGACGGTCGAACTTCCGGGTGAAGCGGGCGCGACTGTCGCCGTCCGACGACATCGCGACCGCCGGCAGGTCGCCGTACTCGTTCCACGGAACGCCGGCGCGCCCGCTCTCGACGGTCCAGGCGTCATCGAAGGCCGCGAGGTCCGCGAGCGACTCCCCGCCCGGAAGATCGGGTTCCGACTCCGGTTCGGGGGTGGCGGTCTCCGTTTCGGTGTCCGTTTCAGTTCCTGTCGCCGTCTCGGTGTCCGTGGAAGTAGGGGACGGATCGGTCGTCCGCGCGCGGGTCGTCGGAGTCTCCGGAGACTCCACGTCGGTCGATACGGTAGAACAGCCAGCGGAGAGGACTACCGCCCCCACGCTCGCGAGAAAAGAGCGGCGGTCGCTGTCAGGTCTCTCAGACATACCTCCAAGAGATTCAAGTAATTTTATATATTGTAGCTGATAACCGGCGAGCGAACTTTCAGGTCAACGGACTAGTGGTCTCGGACTGCCGTCAGGCGGATTTGAACGGCTGGAAGTGAGGGCTCTCCGGAACGAGTGCGGAGCGGGTTCGTAACAGCCCAAGTTAACTAGTTTCGTTCGTGTGTGTGGAACAACCGTAATTATGAGATAATATTAAGCCGTGGTCGGTGGGAGTGACTCCGGGGAGAGGAAATGTCACGAGAAACCACGACCGTGCGAGGGGAGTTCCGAGCCGAACGGATCGACGACAGCCTGGCCGCGATCGAGGACCCCCGGCGTCGAATCGTGCTGACCGAACTGATCCACCACTACCACCCCCGTCCGATCTATGACCTGGTAGAGCGGCTCCTCGACCGGGAGGAGTTCGCCGACGCCGAACGGGAGACGCTCCGGAGCGACCTCCGGGGGGAGGTGCTCCCCCGGATGCGGGAGGCCGGACTGATAGAGACGGTCGAGGGCGGGAGGTTCGCGCCGACTCGACTGGGGATCGCAGTCGAGAACACCCGGCGGGGCCTGCCGCCGGTCGAGTAGCCCGGCTCGACCGGCGCCCCCGGACCTGAGCCGGGGTCGACACCGCCCGCAGTCGAACCAGTTATGCCCGGACCGCGAGTACCGGCGGCCGTGTCGGGAGACGGGTTTCACGTCGACATGCACGTGAAGGTGCTCGACGACCGAGTCGTCGAGCGAGCGAAGACCCGCGGTCTGGACGCCCTGGTCTACGCGCCGCACTTCACGCGGCTGCCGAACATCCGCGCGAAGGCCGACGCTTTCGCCGACGACGACCTGCGGATCTTCCCGGCCCGGGAAATCTTCACCGGGGACTGGCGGAACCGCCGGCACGTCCTCGCAGTCGGCCTCGAGGAACCGGTCCCGGACTTCATCACTCTCGAGGGGGCGATGCGGGAACTGGACCGCCAGGACGCGGCCGTCCTCGCGCCCCACCCGGAGTTCCTGACGGTCAGTCTCTCCGAGCGGGAGATACGGGCCTACGACGTCGACGCGGTCGAGATCTACAACCCGAAGCACTGGCCGGAGCACAACGAGCGCGCGCGGGAGGTCGCGCGCGCGACCGACCGGCCGGGCTTCACCTCCTCGTACGCCCACCTCCGGGGGATCGTCGGGGAGGCGTGGACGACCTTCCAGGAGCCGGCCGGGAGCGCGGCCGAACTGGCCGACCTGCTGAAGTCGCGGGCGCCCCGACGGGTGTTCCACCGACGCGGGATCGGCCACCGCCTGCGGTGCACCGCGGAGTTCGCGCACCTCTTCTACGAGAACAGCTGGGGGAAGGTCGATCGGGTGTTGCTCTCGGCGACGGAACCGACCCATCCGAGACACATCGCTTACGACGGCCGGTTCGACGACGTGGCGGTCTACTGACGGCGATGGGTTCCGGGGAACGGTAGCGCGAACGGGCGGGCGGTTCGCGTCGCAGGCGGGCGAGAGGGGGTCGACCGGTGACGAGCGCCGTCCCCTGCTCTCTCCGGTTCGGCTCCCCGCCGGCGAGCGCGTCGACGTGCCGTGGCGCGACCTCCGCCCGCCCACCGAGACCGGACCGGGATCGACGAGTCGGCGACGGGCGCGGGGTTCAGGACGCTGCGGGAGTTCTAGCCGGGCGTCGCTCCGATGACCGCGAGCAGGTCGGGCGCGTGCTCGACGAGTACGGCCGCGACGGCGAGTTCGACGGCCGTGACCGCCAGCGTGACCGCGTTGGCGAAGCGGCTGCTGGTCGCGACGCCCGTCGGCAGGCCGTACTCCCCGGAGAGGGGATAGAACAGCGCGATGCCGCGCTTGCTCCCGACGACGTCCAGCACGTAGTGGGTGAGGACGCCGATCCAGACGTACCGGAGGTTGCCGAAGGCGATCGGAAACGCGACGAAGACTCCGAGCGTGAGCAGGTTGTGCAGCGTCTTCCGGTGGGTCCCGAAGACGGTGTCGACGTCGGGAAACAGCGCACCGAGCACGACCGGGACGGTGACGGCCACGACGGTCCGCAGCGTTTCGACGTCTCCGCCCGGCCGGAGGACGAAGCCCAGTCCGATCCCCAGCAGGAGACCGTTGATCACGTGTCCTTCCTTGTTCACGGCTGGCTCACGGGCGTCCGTGGGGGGGTCGGGGCATACGCTTTGTCCTCGACCGATCCGCGGACGCTCCGCGCGGGCGGGGGCGTCCCTCGCCGGTCACGCCCGCCCCCGCTCGCGGTCGATCCGCGCGAGCAGGTCCCGCAGCGCCTGCCGGGCGAACGCCGCCTTGCGCTCCCGGCGAGTCCCCTCGACCACGTAGCGCTCGACGGTCGTCTCGGAGGCGCCGGTCCCCCACGGGGCGGCGCTGGCGACGGCGGCGTAGACCGTCCCCACGGGGTCCTCGTCGGTGCCTCCCTCCGGGCCGGCGATGCCGGTCGTCGCCACGCCCCAGCGGGTGTCTGCGGTGTCGCGGATCGCCCGGGCCATCCGCCGCGCGACCGGTTCGCTCACGGCACCGTGGGCGTCGAGGGTCTCCCGGGGGACTGCCAGCAGGTCCCGCTTGGCGTCGTAGGAGTAAGTGACGACCGAGCGGTCGAAGTAGTCGCTCGCGCCGGGGACGTCCGTGATCAGCGACCCGATCAGTCCGCCGGTGCACGACTCCGCGACGGCGACGGTCGCGTCGGTCTCACGGAGGGGGTCGCCGGCGCGGCGCTCGACGGGAACCGTTCCCTCGCTCTCCGCCCGGTCGGCGCCGGGGGTCGAACCGGGGTCGCGGTCGGCGTCTCCAGGATCGCTCATGTCGGGCCCACGCGGGCGGGCGAAAAGAATCCGGCGTCCTCCGGGACCCGATTGGCGCCGGTCGCGGCCCCGTCGCGCCGAGCGCCGCCCGGAGCGAAAGAGGGAGGCTGCTGGCCGCGACAGTGCCGGCATGGACTACGACCGCCCGCTGTTCTTCCACGTGATGTCCTACGCGGAGGCGGCCGACCGCGACGTGGTTGACATGGTCAGCGGCAACCCCGACTGGGCGCCCCCGGAGGCGCTGCCGGCCGGACTGGCGGCGTACGCGGACGGCGACCCGGACTCGTTCCAGTACCCGCCCAGCGAACGGCGCCGGCGAGGCCAACTACCTCGCGATGGCCTGCGCGCTGGCGGCCTGCGACGGCGGCGAGGTCCTGCTCCCCGACCCGACCTACCCCTACTACACGGGTCGCGCGCGGATGCTCGGCGCCGACGTCTCGTGGGTACCGGTCGGTCCCGAGGGCGACCTCGACCCGGCGGACGCCCGGGCCGCCGCCTCAGAGGACGCCGCCGTGGTCGTCGCCAACTCGCCGAACAACCCGACGGGCGCGGTCTACGACGAGGCGACGATGCGCGGCCTCGCGGACCTCGCGGCCGACCGCGACGCCCTCCTGCTCAGCGACGAGGTGTACGACCACTTCGACTACTCGGGGCGGTTCGAGAGCGCGCTCGCGCTCGACGCGTCGAACGTCGCCGTCACGGCCTCCTTCTCGAAGTCGATGGCGATCACGGGCCTCCGAGTCGGGTACGGCGTCTTCCCGGAGTCGATGGTCGGCCCGGCCCGGACGCGACACATGCTGGTCAACGTCGCCGGCAGCCGACCCGCCCAGCAGGCGGTCCTGACGGCCCTCGAGCGCACCGACCGCTCGTACTACGAGCGCAGTCGCGAGCGCCTCCGGGAGCGCGTGGAGACGTTCACGGGCGCGCTCGACGCCGCCGGCGCGGAGTACACCGTCCCGGACGGGGCCTTCTACGTGCTCGCGCGGTTCCCGGGCTTCGAGGGGAGCCTCGAGAACGCCCGGCGCCTGATCGACGAGGCGGGCGTCGCCGGGATGCCCGGCGAGACGTTCGGCGAGACGATCGAGGACTGGTTCCGGTTCGCGCTCGTCACGCCCCGCGTCGAGACGGCCGCCGAGCGCCTGGTCGAGCGGTTCGGGTAGCGCCGTCTGGAGGCCCCACGCCGCGGGCGGACCGCCCGCGGACCGGGCACCGACCGGCGCTGGCGCCGGTGAACAGTCAAGTACGTGCCGGCCCTTACCGCGGTATGGAACCCCACGTGGCCGCTCGGCTACTCGTCGCCGGCGTCTGCGTCGTCGCGCCCACGCTGCTATTCGTAGGGCTGTGGCGCGGCCTCGTGCGGATGCGCGACGACGACCTGGTCAACAGGGTGCTGAACGCGAACGGCGGAGGGTTCGACGTCGATCCGGCCCGGGCCGTGCCGCCGGCGCTCGCCCCCGTCGGCCCCGATAGAAAGGAAGTCGTCCCCGGCAGCGGCGGGGGCGGCGACGCCGGGCCCGCGCTGGCCTCGGCCGGTCCGGGGATCTGCCGATCCTGCGGCGCCGTCGCGGCCGCCGGCGTCGAATACTGCGAGCGGTGCCGCGAGCGGACGGAGTAGGTCGCTACCAACGAGTACACAAGCGACGACCGGGTAGCGGGGGTATGGACTCCATCGAGGTCGAGGCCGTCGAGTCGGTCGACGCCGAGGACGTCACGCCGGAGGGGGTCGACGCCCCGGAGTACGTCATCTACGGCGGGAAAGGGGGCGTCGGCAAGACGACGATGGCCGCCGCGACGGCGCTGGCGAGCGCCAACGACGGCACGCCGACGCTCGCAGTCTCGACGGACCCGGCGCACTCTCTGTCGGACGTCCTGGAGACCCCCATCCCCGACGAACCCGAGCGGATCCGCGAGGACATGCCGCTGTACGGCGTCGAGATCGATCCCGAGAGCGCGGAGACGCCCTTCGAGGGGGCGGGACCGAGACCGGGACCGGGACCCGCGGACGGCGGCGGGGGTAGCGGTCGCGGGAGTTCCTCCGGGTCGGGGGGATCCGGCGGATTCGACTTCGGACCGGGGTCGGACTCGGACGGCGGGTTCGGTCTCGGCGGCGGCGCCGGGCCCGCCCCCGGACAGGGCGATGCGGGCGCCGAGAGCGGCTTCGGTGTCGGCGAGGGGTTCGGCGCGGCCGACGCCACGTTCGGCGCGATGAACCCGATGGGCGGCGCCACGCCGGGCGCCGACGAGGCGGCCGCCGTGCAGCTCCTGCTCGAGTACATGGACGACCCGCGGTTCGAACGGGT
The DNA here is from genome assembly GCA_003021975.1 of Halobacteriales archaeon QS_5_70_17. Classification (GTDB taxonomy): domain Archaea; phylum Halobacteriota; class Halobacteria; order Halobacteriales; family Haloarculaceae; genus Halomarina. The sequence continues at coordinate 67,502 of PXRR01000016.1, forward strand.
CGTGATCGACACCGCCCCGACGGGTCACACGCTGCGCCTGCTGCGTCTCCCCGAGGCGATGGACACGATGGTCGGACGGATGCGCGCGCTCCAGGAGCGCCTGAGCGGGATGCTCGGCGACGCCCCCGGGCCGTTCGGCGATCCCGACGCCGCCGACGTCGACGGCCTGCGGGAGTTCGCCGCCCGGATCGAGCGGCTCCGGGACGCGCTGCGCGACCCCGCCAGGACGGACTTCCGGGTGGTGATGGTGCCCGAGCGCCTGAGCGTCATCGAGTCCGAGCGCCTGCTGCGGGAACTCGAGGACTACGGCGTCGCCGCGAACACGGTCGTCGTCAACCGCGTCACCTCCGACGTGACCGACCTCGCGGACGTCGACGCCGACGCGTTCCCGACGCCCAACCCCGACTCCTGTTCGTTCTGCTCGCAGCGCTGGGAGAGCCAGCAGGCGGCGCTCTCGCGCGCCCATGAGGTGTTCCGGGACTACGACGTCGAGCGGGTCCCCTTGTTCGCCCGGGAAGTCAGCGGCGAGGGGATGCTGCGCGTTATCGCGGCCTGTCTGAACTGAGCAGGAGGACCCGAAGGTCGTTGACGTTCGTCGCGCTCTCGACGGCCAGCAGCGCGTCCCGCTCGGCGAGGTAGGGGTAGCTATCGTTGTCGGCGAGCGCGTCGCGGGCGGCCTCCGGGTCGTCGACCGTGTCGACGTCGACGAGCGCGCCCGCCACGTCGGTCCCCCCGTCGCGGCCGTCGGTGTCGACGCTGGCCAGCACGGCCCTCTCGGAGAGTTCGAGGCCGGCCGCGAGCGCGAACTCCTGGTTCGGACCGCCCGACCCGTCGCCGCGGACGGTGACGGTTACCTCGCCGCCCGAGAGCAGCGCCGCCGGCGGGGCGGCGGGGTCGCCCTCCGCGAGACACTCCTCGGCGACCGCGACGTGCGCGAGCGCGGCCTCGCGGGCCTCCCCGCGCATCCGCGAGGAGAGCACCAGCGGGTCGTAGCCTGCCGCGCGAGCGCGCTCGGCCGCCGCGTCGACGGCCGTCCGGGTCCGGACGAGCAGGTGGGTGTGGACGTCGCTCGCGTCGCCGCCGGGTCCGCCCTCCCGGATCGCCGCCCGGACCGACTCCGGGGCCGCGATGTCGTAGCGCTCCAGCACCGCGAGCGCGGCCTCCGCGCTCGTGTCGTCGGCGACGAACGGGCCGCTGGCGATGACGCCGGGATCGTCGCCGACCACGTCGCTGACCAGCAGGGCGACGACGGTCGCGGGCGCGGCCGCGGCCGCCAGCCCGCCCCCTTTCACCTGCGAGAGTCGCTTTCGGACGGCGTTGATCTCGCCGATGTCGGCGCCGCTCTCGACGAGCGCCTCGGTCAGGTCCCGGAACTCCGCCAGCGGAACCGTCGGCGCCGCCAGCAGCGCGCTCCCGCCCCCGGTCACCGGGGCGAGCACGAGCGTCCCCTCGTCGGCCCCCTCCAGCAGGTCGACGACGCGGGAGGCGGCCGCGACGTTGCGCTCGCCGGGAACGGGGTGGTCCCCGACGGCGACGGCGACGGCACCCTCCGGGAGGGCGCCGCTCTCGGGATCGACCCGCTCCAGGCCGTCGGTGTCCCCGTCGGTGACGACGAGGCCGCTCGCGACCCGGTCGCCCAGCACCGACCGGAGGCCGCGGGCGACCGCAGCGGCGGCCTTCCCGCCGCCGGCGACGAGCACCCGGTCGTACCCCGCGAGGTCGAACTCGCTGTCGCCGACCGTCAGCCGGTCGCCGTCGACCGCGATCTGGTCCCGGACCGCCTGCTCGGGGTCGGCGGCGTCGACGCCGGCCTGGACGCACTTCCGGGCGAGCGCGCGCGGCTCCGGTCCGGCCTCGCCGTCGGCGGGATCAGTGGGGTCCGCCACGCTCAGGCGATCCGGGAGAGCAGCCGGAACCCGGCGTCGCGGACGCCGTCCGGCAGGAGGCGCGTCTTCAGCGCCAGTTCGGCGACCGTCCCGACGGGGTAGCGCGGGTCGGGGTCGGGCGTCACGCCGGCCTCCAGGATGGTCTCGGCGACCGCGGCCGGCGAGACGGCAACGGGTAACTGGCCGCCCAGCAACTGGCGGTCCTCGAAGATCCGGTAGAGCGACTCGTAGGCGCCCGACCGCTCCAGAGCCGCGAACTGATCCTCGGCCCGCTCGCCGAACTCCGTCTCGACGGGGCCGGGCTGGACGAGCACCGCCTCGATCCCGTAGGCCTCGACCTCGTTGCGCAGCGCGTCGGTCAGCGCCTCCAGCGCGGCCTTCGACCCGCTGTAGGCGCCCATCCCCGGCGTGACGATCCGGCTGGCGACGCTGGAGACGTTGACGATCCGGCCGTCTCCCCGCTCGCGCATGTGGGGCAGGACGGCCCGGACCGTCCGATGGGGACCGTAGACGTTGACGTCGAACTGCCGGTGGAGGGCGTCCGTCGGGAGGTCCTCGACGGGGCCGAACTGGCCGTAGCCGGCGTTGTTGACGAGGCAGTCGATCCGGCCCTCCTCGGTGACGATCCGGTCGACGACCGACTCCACCGCGCCGGGGTCGGTCACGTCGAGCGCGGCGGTCTCACAGCCCAGGTCGGCGAGATCCGAGACGTCGTCGGCGTCCCGGGCCGTGGCGTAGACGATCCAGTCCTCGCCGCGGAACGCGCGGGCGGTCGCCCGGCCGATGCCGGACGAGCAGCCCGTGATCAACACGGTCTTTGCCATGTTCGGGACTCTCGCGCCCGGTACTTAAGGGTCGACGGTCGGGGCGGGTTTGTGACGCAAGCCCAACGGGTAGGCCCGGTAACCGCGTAGCCGAATCCGTGGGGGAGGCCCCGCCGACAGTAATCCATGGTCCAGCACGACGCGAACGACACTGATGACGGCGCCGGTGACGCCATCGAGCCGACCGCCCGCAGCGACGCCGTCAGGCGCCGCTACGACGAGCACGGATCCGCATTCGCGGTGCCCAAGACGGTCGCGGAGTCGGTCCTCGAGGAGGGCGATCACGACCTGCTCCCCGCGGACCGGTGCGAGCGCGCTGACGACGACCTGTTGGAGGCGCTGATCGACGCGTTCGCGGACACGCCCGGCGACCCCGGCCGGGCGACCATGCGCAGGGAGGCCGCCGGGACCCTCCGGGCGATCAGAGCCGAGGGCGCGCACGTATACGTCGAGCGGATCGGCGGGCGACGCGACGTCGACGGGGGCGCGGACGACCCGACCGACGGGAGTCGCCGCTCCTCCCCCGGCGACCGCTGACGACCGCTCGCCGCCGAGCGACGACGGTCCCGAGCGCGGCCCCGCAGCGGCCGATACTCCCCCCTTATCCCGCGTCCGATTTCACTTCGTCCGCGTACGCGTCGGCGATCCGCGTCGGTTCCGGGAGCTTGTACCCGCCCCGGCAGCGGTCGACCACGTCGGCCGCCGTCTCGGCGCTCAGCCGGTGGCCCGGAGAGACGTAGACCGGGTTGATCCGGTAGGAGGAGTCGAACTGGCGCGTCTGGACGGCGTAGCCGATCACCGTCCCCTCGGGGGCGGTCACGTCGCCGTCGGCCCCGACCGCGATTCGCTCGCCGGCCGCGAGTTCGTCGGTCGGTGCGACCGGCCGGCCGCAGAGGAGGTTCTTCGCCACCCCGACCGCCGGCAGGTCCAGCGCCACGCCCATGTGTGTGGCCAGCCCCGCCTGCCGGTAGTGGATCCGGCCGCTGCCGTCGAAGACGACCAGGTCGGGGACCGTCTCCAGGGCCTCGAAGGCGTCGAGGATCGGCCCGCCCTCCCGGAACGACAGCAGGCCGGGGACGTACGGGAACCGCTGGGGGGAGACGGCGTGGGCTCGCTCGACGACCTCGCGTCCGCGGAGGACGACGATCACGCTCACCACCCGGCCGTCGAGGAACGCCTGGTCGACGCCGGCGACCAGCGGCCGGTCGGTCCGACCGACGTCGAGAGTCCCCTGAACGGAGTCCGCGTCGGCGTCGGCGTCCCCGTCCGCGCTTGCGCGTGAACCGACGTCGACGGCGGCCGGGTCGACGTCGATCACGTCCTCGAAGACCGCGGTCGCGGCGATGTCGTCCTGCATCGCTTCCATGGCCGCGCGGTCGGCGTCCGGATCCGGCCGGAACTCCGGACGAGGGATCTCCATCACTACCGTCCGCGCCCCGGGCCGCCCATTCCGCCGCGTCCGCCCCCGCCCCCGCCGCCGAACTGGAGCTGGCCGGGAGCGCTGACTCCCTGTCGGCGGACGTACTCGCCGTAGGCCAGCCCGATCACGAGGCCGGTCAGGTGGGCGATGTGGGCGATGTTGCCGCCGAGGATACTGAAGTTCGAGAACGTCCCCAGCAGCGACAGCGCGGCGTAGCCGAACGTGAGCACCCAGATCGGCACCGGGATGAAGAAATACAGCAGCACCCTGAGGTCGGGATTGAGCACGGTCAGCACGGCGAGGATCGCCATGACGGCGCCGCTGGCGCCCAGTACGCCGGCGGTCACCGGGTTACCCAGCAGGAACCCGAGGCCGATCTGTCCCAGCCCCGCGAGCATCCCGCTCGCGAGAAACAGGGCGACGTACGCCCGCGTGCCGACCCGGCGCTCGACGATGGGTCCGAAGAAGAACAGCGCGATCCCGTTACCGAACAGGTGGAAGAAGCCAGTCGGGTCGTGGGCGAACACCGACGTGACCCACGTCCAGACGTAGAAGGGGTGCTCGGCGCTGAGCACGAAGATCGAGCGGAACGCCTCGACGCCGTACAGCCGGAGGACGATCTGCTCGGCGACGAAGGTGAGGAGCATGACCGCGAGAAAGAGGTAGGTCGCGTTCCCGCGGAAGTAGCTCAGCGGGCCGCCGGTCGCGGCGAGCCGCGATCGGAGGCCGCCGCTCGCGCCCCGTCCGGAGGCCGTCCGCCCCCGGTTGTCGACGCTGTCGTCGAAGCCGCTGTCGAAGACTCCGTCCGGGTCGTCCCAGTTTTCGAGCCCCGGGCAGTCGTGGCTCTCCGGCAGGCGGTGTTCCGAGCAGTAGGTCCCGCCGCAGTGCCGACACTGGTAGGGCATGTTTTCCTCCCGCCCACACTCGTCACATCTCGCCATTGCGAGGTTCTACGGCGTTTGCAGGGAAGGCGTTTGGGATCCCGATTCGCGGTTCGCCCCCGAGAGCCGGGAACGGGTCGGACCGCCTACAGCCCCTCGAGGCTCCGCAGGCGCTGTTCGACCTCCGGGGGCGCGCCGCCGGGGGCGTCCCGAACGCGGTGGTCGGGGACGAGCAGCGGCGCGGGGTTGTCCGCCAGCGCCGCCCGGACCGTCTCGTGGTCGCCCTCGTCGTCGGCGTCGAGGGTCGCCACCCGCCGGGCGAGTCGCTCGACGGTCACCTGCTCGCCGTAGGGGATTTCGCGGGTCGCCCCCAGGACCGCCCGGTGGTCAGTCGGGACGGTCAGCGCCACGGTCACGTTCTCGAACGCGTCGCGCTCCCCCTCGAGGTACGCATCGATGCGGTCGAGCAGGGGGTGGTCGTCACCGGCGTCGTCCTCGGGCGCGCCCGGGAACGAGACGGAGATGACCCGGTCGCTGGCGACGCCGAGTTGCACGTAGCACTCGAGGTACGGGGACTCGCGGGCGAAGATACCGGCTACGTCCTCCATGGTGGACATACGTCGAACGCGGGCAAGAATCTTCACCCGCTCAGAGCGCGTCGACGTACCGCCGGAACACGGACGGGTCCGAGACCAGCCCCATGTGGCCGGTCCCCGAGACGCGCCGGTTAGCGACGTTGTCGGTCTCGAAGGGGAGCTTCGCGTACTCCGTCGGCCGGATGAGCCCGTCCTCCTCGCTCCAGATGGCCGTGTAGTCGACCCCCGCCGGCGGCGGGTCGTCGTTGAGGCGCCGCAGGAAGGGGCTGCCCGGCAGCATCGCCTGCCCGCCGGGCGTCCACGCCCCCAGGTACGCCAGCCGGGAGCCCCGGTGGGGCGTCCCGAGCGTGACGAGGTTGTCGACGTTCGGCGCGCCTCCCCGCTGCTCGACGTACCAGCGCGCGCCGAGGCCGCCCATCGAGTGGGCGACCACCCCCGGCGGTTCGCCGTGGGTCTCGTGCAGGCGCTCGGCCGCCCGGCCGATCAGCCGCGCGTAGCAGACCGGCGACCAGAGGGTCGTCCCCGGAACGGCACCCATGTTCAGCGTCTCGACGCCGTTTTCGTAGCCTGCGGCGTCGAGGCGATCCGCGAGCGTTTCCCACCACGGCGAGGCGCTGACGTCGCCGAAGCCGTGTACGAGCAACACCGGTCTCGTCGCCGACTCGTCGCGTCCGTCCATCCGGTCGCGGCTACGCCGCTCCCGGGCAAAAGCCCGCCGCCTCGACGCGCAAGCCTTATGCCCAGACTAGTACATTGACGTACAACGATGGAGCAAAACGAGAGACTCGCGCCGGCCGTGGCGTCCATCCTCGACGCCGCCCGCGAGCGGTCCGTTCCGAGCGACCGCGTGACCGTCGATCCCCGGGACCTGCCGGCCGCGCTGGCCGCGGCCGAGCGCGGCGGGCGGGTACCGGTGATCGCGGAGGTGAAGCCGACCAGTCCGACGACCGAGGGCCGCGAGGACCGCGACCCGGTCGACCTGGCCCGTGAGATGGTCGACGGCGGGGCGGCGGCGCTGTCAGTGCTGACCGAACCCGAGCACTTCGGCGGATCCCCGGCGGCCCTGGAGCGCGTCCGACAGGCCGTCGACGTCCCCGTTCTCCGGAAGGACTTCCTGCTGGAACCGGAACACCTGGACGCAGTCGCGGCCGACGTCGTCCTCCTGATCGCGCGCTTCCTCGACGACCTGCCCGGGATGCTCGCGGCCGCCCGCGAGCGGGGGTTCCAGGCGCTCGTCGAGGTCCACAGCGCCGAGGAACTCGAGACCGCGGTGGCTGCCGGCGCCGACCTCGTCGGCGTGAACAACCGCGACCTCGCCGCGCTGGAGGTCGACCTCGAAACGTTCGAGCGCGTGGCGCCCGAAGCCCCCGACGACGTGACGCTGATCGCGGAGAGCGGGATCGGGTCGCCCGCCGACGCCGCCCGGATGCGCCGGGCGGGCGCCGACGGCCTGCTGGTCGGGACGGTCGTCGTGCGCGGCCGCGGTTCGGTCTCCGAGAACACGCGACAACTGACGACACCTAATCAATGAGTACGAAATTCGGCGACTACGGCGGTCAGTACGTGCCCGAGGCGCTCATGCCGGCGATCGAGGAGCTGGAGGACGCCTTCAAGCGGTACGTGCTGGAGAACGAGGACGGCTTCATGGACGAGTTCCGCGAGCGCCTGCGGACCTTCGGCGGGCGACCGACGCCCCTCCAGTACGCCGAGCAGTTGAGCGAGCGCCACGGCACCGACATCTACCTCAAGCGCGAGGACCTGCTGCACGGCGGCGCCCACAAGCTCAACAACGCGCTCGGACAGGTACTGCTCGCGAAGTACATGGGCAAAGAGCGGATCGTCGCCGAGACCGGCGCCGGCCAGCACGGCACCGCGACGGCGATGGCCGCTGCCCACCTCGACATGCCCTGCGAGGTGTACATGGGGCGCCGCGACATCAACCGCCAGCGACCCAACGTCTTCCGGATGCGGCTCAACGGGGCCGAGGTGACGCCCGTCACGACCGGCCGCGGGACGCTGAAGGAGGCCATCAGCGAGACCATGCGCGACTGGGCGACTACCGTCGAGCGGACCCACTACGTGATCGGCTCCGTCGTCGGTCCCCACCCGTTCCCGACGATGGTCCGGGAGTTCCAGTCGGTCATCTCCGAGGAGGCCCGCCGACAGGTCCGCGAGGAGGCCGGCCGGCTCCCCTCGGCGGTCGTCGCCTGCGCCGGCGGCGGGTCGAACACGATGGGCACGTTCGCCGAGTTCGTCGACGACGAGGACGTGGGGCTGTACGCCGTCGAGGCCGGCGGCTCCTCGCTGGAGGTCGACGAGGAGGCCGGCGTCGCGCCCAACTCCGCGTCGCTGTCGACCGGGACCGAGGGGGTGCTCCACGGGGCCCGCACCAAGCTCCTGCAGGACCCGGACGGCCAGATCGTCGAGTCCCACAGCGTCTCCTCGGGGCTGGACTACGCCGGCGTCGGCCCGGAACTCGCTCACCTCGTCGACGAGGGGCGGGTCACGCCCGCGACCGTCGACGACGACGACGCCCTGGAGGGGTTCCACCGGCTCTCCCAGGACGAGGGGATCATCCCCGCCCTGGAGAGCGCCCACGCCGTCGCGTGGCTCGGCGAGGCGACCGCCGACCAACTGGGGGAGTGCGTCGTCCTCAACGTCTCCGGGCGGGGCGACAAGGACCTGGAGTCGGTCGTCGAGGAGACCGAGTCCCGCGACCTGGAGAACGCGCCGTCGATGGACGTGTTCGCGGAGGCCGACGCCGACGGGGGGTCGCTATGAGCGAGGCCATCGACGCCGCCTTCGGGGGCGACCCCGCGTTCGTCCCGTACTTGGCCGTCGGCGATCCCGACGTCGAGTCGAGCCTGGAGTACGTCCGCGCGCTCGAACGCGGCGGCGCCGACGTCATCGAACTCGGGCTCCCGTTCTCGGAGCCCATCGCCGAGGGGCCGACCATCCAGGGAGCCGTCGCCCGGGCGCTCGAAGGCGGGATGACCGTCGAGCGGTTCTTCGAGGCCGTCGAGCGCCTCCGGGACGACATCGACGTGCCGCTGGTCTGCATGACCTACTACAACCTCATCTACCAGTACGGCGGCGAGGGGGCCGACAGGGGCCCCGAGGCGTTCGTCGAGCGGGCCGCCGAGGCCGGCATCGACGGCTTCGTCGTCCCGGACCTGCCCGCCGAGGAGAGCGGCCCGCTGCGGCGGACCTGCGACGAGCGGGACCTCGACCTGATCTTCATCGTCGCGCCGACGACCCGCGGCGAGCGCCTCCGGAAACTGATGGAGCGGACCTCCGGGTACGTCTACGTGCAGGCCCGCCTGGGCGTGACCGGCGCCCGGGCGGACGTCTCCGACCGGACCGCGGAGAGCCTCGACCGCCTCGCGGAGTGGGACGTCCCGAAGGCGGTCGGCTTCGGCATCTCCTCGGGCGAGCAGGCCCGCGAGGTCGTCGCGGCCGGCGCCGACGGCATCATCGTCGGCAGCGCGCTCGTCGACATCGTGGCGGAGGGAACGGAGAACGGCGACCCGACCGAGGAGGTCGCGGCGCGCCTCGAGGCGACGGCCCGCGAATTGAACGAGGGAGCCGTCGCCGGCGCCGCCGAGCGCTCGCAATCCACGACGCGACCGGAACGGACTTGAGGCGAAACTGCCACAGGTTCACACAATGAACACAGGGATCCAGGCACGACTCGACCGCATCGGGACGGGGGGGAACTACGTCGTCGTCCCGATGGACCACGGGCTGACGCTCGGCGCGGTACGGGGGCTGAAAGACATCGAGGCGACCATCGACGCCGTCACGCGCGGCGGCGCCGACTCCGTGCTCACCCAGAGGGGGATCGCTCCCCGAGTCCACGGCAAGGTCAACGGCGCGGGCTACGTCGTCCACCTCAACGGGTCGACGTCGGTCGGCCCCGACTCCAACGACAAGCGGATCACCGGCACCGTCGAGGAGGCGGTCCGGGCAGGCGCCGACGCCGTCTCGCTGCACCTCAACGTCGGCAGCGACTACGAGGGCAAGCACATCGAGGACCTCGCCCGGGTGACCGAGGAGGCCCACCGCCTCGGGATGCCGGTGCTGGCGATGGCCTACGCCCGCGGCGCGAACCTGACCGGCGAGGACCCCGAACACGACCCGGAGTACCTCGGCCACGCCGTCCGCCTCGCGGAGGAACTGGACGCCGACCTCGTGAAGACCGCCTACTCGGGGGACGCCGAGAGCTTCGAGCACGTCTGTTCCTCGACGCGGCTCCCGGTGATCATCGCCGGCGGCGAACCCGATGGCGACCGCGCCACCCTCCGGACGGTCCGAGGGGCGATGGACGCCGGCGGCGCGGGCGTCTCGATGGGGCGGTCGATCTTCCAGCACGACGACCCCGAGGCCATCGCGCGGGCGGTCGCCGGCGTCGTCCACGACGACCTCAGCGCGGACGCGGCCCTCGAGCGCGCCGGTCTCTCCGCGTCCTCGACGGCCTGAAAGGAGTACGCATTTCTCTCGCCGCGGCGTCACCCGTCGCATGGACATCGACGCGACTCCGATTCCGATCGGGGGGGACGCGGAGGCGGACGACCTCGCGCCCGTGGGTTCGGCGTCGTTCGACTTCGCCGACGCGACGGTCGCCGTCGCGGGCGGGGCCAGCGGCGTCGGACGGGCGGCGGCGCTGGCGTTCGCCCGCGCCGGCGCGACCGTCGTAGTCGCCGCCGGCCGAGAGGCGCCGGCCGACCCCCACGCCAGCGTGCCGACCCACCGCGTGATCCGCGAGGGCGGGGGGACCGCCGAGTACGTCGAGTTCGACCGCGCGACCGACGACCCGAGCGCGGTGCTCGCCGCGGCCCGCGAGGCCGGCGGCGCCGACGTGCTGGTCGACGACGCGACTGGCGCCGACGCCATCGACGCTCGGTCCGCCGACCGCGAGAGCGCGATCCGGGCGGCCGCAGCGGAGATGGCCGACCGGGGGCGCGGGAGCGTCGTCGCCGTGACGCGGCCGGGCGCCCGCTCCGCGGCCGCGGAGACGGTCGTCGACGCCGCCCTCGCGTTCGCCGGCGACGGCGTCCGCGTCAACGGCGTCGTCGCGCGCCCGGGACCGACCGCGGAGTCCGGCATGGGGGCGTCTCAGAGCGACGGGAGCGACGGAAACGAGACCGAAAGCGAGACTGAGACCGAGGACGACTTCGGGGGTGTCGGCGCGACCCGGACCGTCGGCACCGGGGAGAGCGCGACCGACCGGGCCGACCCGGGCGACGTGCTTCTCGGTTCGGCCGGCTATCCGGAGGACGTCGTCCCGGCGGTGCTCTTTCTGACCAGCGGGGCCGCCGGCCGCGTCACGGGGGAACTGCTGGCCGTCGACGGCGGTCAGGCCGCCCGGAGGAGCGCCGGCAGGTCCGACAGCGAGTCGAGCACGTAGTCGGGGACCGGATCCGGATCCGGGTTCGCGTCGGCGGCGTCGCTCGTGGGGAACCAGGCGGTCCGGAGGCCGGCGTCGCCCGCTCCGCGGACGTCGGCGTACAGCGAGTTGCCGACGTAGAGACACTCCGCCGGCGTCGCGTCCAGCGCCGCGAGCGCGCGCTCGAACGGTTCCGGGTCGGGCTTGGAGGCCACCCCGTCGCCGGCGTAGACCGCGGTCTCGAAGGCGTCGTCGATCCCGAGCGCCTCGAGTTTCGTCCGCTGGGTCGCTCGGCTCCCGTTGGTGATCAGGCCGACCGCGTACTCCTCGCGGAGCGCCAGCGCCGCCTCCGCGCCCGGTCGGAAGGCGACGTCGGCGTGATCGCGCGCCCCGTCGTAGGCCCGTGCGAGCGCGGCCGGGTCACACCGGTCGCTCGCGCCGGCGCGGTCGGCGGCGACGGCGAACAGGTGGCGCAGGAACTCGCGGTCGCTGTCGGCGCCCTCGACGGCGCGGGCCGCCCGCCGGAGGTCCTCGGGGCCGCAGAACGGTTCGGTGCCGGCGTCGTCGAACGCCGCGCGCAGGGCCGCCGCGCGCGACCGGTTGTACTCCAGGAGGGTGTCGTCGAGGTCGAACAGGACCGTCGTGATCGGACTCGGTGACTGCACTCGCTTCCCGTAGGCGCTCCGTGGTGGATAAGCGTTGTGCGCCCGTTTACCGGCTCGCGGTCCCGACTGCGTACGGCGCGGTCGCCGCCGTTCGCCGGCCGGCGGGACGTTCCACCACGTTCAATAGCACCCCACGCAACCCCCCGAGCAGACAATGACACGGTCCGTCTGGCTGAAAGCCGACGACGAGGTGGGGGACTGGGACGCCCGCCGCAGGCGCATCACGGCGGGGCTCGAAGCAGGCGTCGACTGGGTGCTCGTCGACCGCGAGGACGTCGAGCGGGTCCGGGACCTCGGCGAGGTGAACGTCGCCGCGTTCGCCGGCGACGACGTCCACGTCATCGACGACGCCGAACCCGAACGGCGGGCGCTCCCCGACGCGCTGATCGTCGGAAAGGGCACCGAGGGCGACGGGACCGTCGACCTGCCGGGGGAATTCTCCGGGTCGGCCGACCTCACGGCGCTGCGCCAGGACGCCGGCGCCAACGGCGCGTACGTCCGGATCTTCGACGAGCGCTACGAGGCGTTCGCCGAGGCCGCCGCAGAGACCGCCCAGTTCACCGTCGTCGTCGGCGAGGACTGGCAGATCATCCCGCTGGAGAACCTCATCGCCCGCATCGGCGACGAGACGACGCTGGTCGCCGGCGTCCAGACCGCCGACGAGGCACGGACCGCCTTCGAGACGCTCGAACAGGGCGCCGACGCCGTGCTGCTCGACAGCGCCGACCCCGACGAGATCCGCCGCACCGTCGAGGTCCGCGACGAGGGGCGGCGCGAACAGCTCGACCTCACCTGGGCGACCGTCACAGCCGTCGAGCAGACCGGCAGCGCCGATCGAGTGTGTGTCGACACCGGGTCGCTGTTCGACCACGACGAGGGGATGCTCGTCGGCAGCATGTCGCGGGGGCTGTTTTTCGTCCACGCGGAGACCGCCGACTCGCCGTACGTCGCCTCCCGGCCGTTCCGGGTCAACGCCGGCGCCGTCCACGCCTACGTCCGCGCGCCCGACGGGAAGACCAAGTACCTCGCGGAGCTGAAAAGCGGCGACGAGGTCCAGGCGGTCGACCTCGAGGGCAACACCCGGTCGGCCATCGTCGGCCGCTCGAAGATCGAGAAGCGGCCCATGTTCCGCGTCGAGGCCGAGGTCGGCGGCGACGGCGACGGGCCGGCGGACCGCATCGAAACGCTGCTCCAGAACGCCGAGACGATCAAGGTCGCCACCCGCGACGGCCGAACGGCGGTCACCGACCTCGAACCCGGCGACGAGGTGCTCGTCTACTAC
>PXRR01000017.1 GCA_003021975.1 Halobacteriales archaeon QS_5_70_17
TCAACACGATCCTCTCGGCGGGCGCGCTGGGCCGCGGCGAGGACCGCCGACTCGTCCCCACCCGCTGGTCGATCACCGCCGTCGACGACACCGTCGGCCGGTACCTCCGGGGCTCGATCCGCAACGCCCCCGGCATCGACCGGGTCGAGGTCCGGTACAACGAATACCTCGCCAACCGGTTCTGGGTCGTGCTGGCGCCCGGCGACTGGGAGTTCGAACTCGTCGAACTGAAGGCGCCGGGCAGCGTCTGGAACTACGACCCCGAGGGGGGCTACCTGGTCGCGAGCGACCGCGAGGGCCCCGAGGGCCGCACCGGCTACGTCGAGGAGACCGCGGGGGCGTACTTCGCCGCCCGACTGGGCGTCCTCGAACACCTCGCCGAGCGGGGCCGACAGGCGAAGGTCCTGGTCCTCCGGGAGGTGACCGAGGACTACTGGGGGCCGGCGGGCGTCTGGCAGGTCCGCGAGACGGTCCGCAACGCCTTCGCGGAGGGCGACCCCGGCACGGCCGAGACGTTCCACGACGCCGTCCGAACGGTCGCCGACGGACTGCCGGTGGGACTGGACCGACTGCGGCGCAACTCCGAACTGGTCGCGGGACTGCAGGCGACGCTGAACGACTGGACGGGCGCGAGCGCGGGCCCGGGACCGGGGGAGCGCCGATGACCGTGCCCGCGGTCCGGCGCCCGGTCGCGCCCACGATAGCGACCGTCGCGCCGGTCGACCTGATGGTCGTCGGCCTGCTGGCGCTGGCCGCCTTCGGCGTCCCGGGGGTCGCGGCGCTGGCGTGGCTGAAACTCCGCGCCCGCGACGATGACGGCTCCGACGCCGGGTGAGCGGGCGGTTACTGCCGCTCGCCGTCGAGGTTCGCGAACGCCTCGTCGGCCAGTTCCCCCGTGTCAGCGATCAGGTCCGCCCACTCCTCGCTGTCGGGGGCGATCCCGACCAGCCGCGCGACCCGCATGATCGAGAGGTGGTAGACCTGCTGGACGCCGGGCTCCTCCTGCCAGATCACCACGTTACACGGGAACAGGCCACCCATCTCGTCGGCCATCTCGAGGGCGCGGTCGGCCATCCCCGGGTTGCACGCCCCCAGCACGTAGTAAGGATCGCGGCCGGCGTCGACCTTCTCGTTGAGCAGTTCCGACGGGGAGAACTCCACGGGGACGCCGAAGCCGGCGTCGGTGAACGTCGCGCGGACGTGTTCGACGGCCGCCTCGTGGTCCATGCGCAGCGTCGCGCGCTTCTCGCCGACGTCGGCGGCGTCGATCCGCTCGGGGTCGATCGGGAGCATGCTCGGGCTTGGCCGGGGCGACGCAAAAGCGTGCCCGTCGCCCGCGGCGGGCCGGCACGGTAGCGGAGACCTTCACCCCGACGGAGCAACGCGGCGCGCTTCGGGCGGGGGCGGAAACCCGGACCCGGGCCGGGACCGCTACTGCGACTCGCGCTCGTCGTCGCTCGTCGGGACGGGCCCGCGACCGATGACGTCCCGGACCGTCCGCTCGATTCCCTCGCGGGTCTCGAAGTACGTCTCGTCGACGCGCTCGAGCACGTCGCCCAGTTCGCGGGGGCCGTCGGGCGTCCGGATCGTCGTGTCGCCCTCCCGGCGGATCGCCTCGCTCTTGTCGACGCCGTAGTGGAGGCGGCTCAGCGGGCGGGCTACGGGCGCGCCCTCGACGGGGTCGACCTCGCCGAGTTCGACGACGGGCCCCTCTTCGTCCTCTTCTTCGTCCTCGTCGGCCATACCTGCACCTGCGGAAGGGCGGCGATTAGGCCTTTCGCTTGGGCTTTTGTTCCTCGCCCGCGAAGGACGGGTATGAAGGAATTCGAGCGCAAGCAGTTGCTCGAACGCGTCGACCGCGAGGGCGCGACGGTCGGTGCGAGCATCCCGGAGACGATCACCGTGCAGGGCGAGGAGATCGACCTCCAGGAGTTCGTCTTCGAGATCAAGCGCCGCGACACGGTCCCCCCCGGCGAGCGCGAGCGCGTCGAGCGCGCGAAGAAGAACCTCCGGCGCGAGCGCCTCCAGCGCAAGCAGCGCATCGAGCGCGGCGAGGTGAGCTACGAGGAGGGCGAGCGCCTCGCCGAGAGCGTCATCGGGCTCGACCGGGCGCTGTCGGCCCTCGAGAGCCTCGACGGCGGGGACGTCGAACAGGAGGCCCGCCGGAAGGAGGCCATGGACCAGAAGCGCTGGATGAACTTCCTCAAGAAAGCGCTGGGCCGGGAGTCCGGGAACAAGACGCGAGGCCGGCGATGAGCGACGACGGCGGCGACGGGGAGGAGGGCGGGCGCCGGGTCCGCAACGAGGAGCTCGCGGAGCTGTTCGAGGAGTTCGGCGACCGCCTGGAGGCCCAGGGCGTCGACTACAAGCACCGGACCTACCGCCGCGCCGCCGAGAACATCCGCGACCACCCCGAGCCGGTCGCCGACCTCGCCCGCGAGGGGGGCAGCGAGGCCGTTCGTGGGATCGACCGCGTCGGCGAGGCGATCGCGGCCAAGATCGTCGAGTACGTCGAGACCGGCCGGATCGAGGAACTAGAGGAGCTCCGCGAGGACCTCCCCGTCGAGATGGCCGCGCTGACGAGCGTCCAGGGGGTCGGCCCGAAGACCGTCGGCGACCTCTACCGGGCGCTGGACGTCGGGACGCTCGACGACCTCGAGACCGCCGCCCGCGCGGGCGAGATCCGCGAGGTCGAGGGGTTCGGCGCGAAGACCGAACAGAACATCCTCGAGAACGTCGAGTTCGCCCGCCGGTCGCAGGGCCGACAGCTCCTGGCCGACGCCCGGCCGCTGGCCGACGACGTCCTGGCGTACTTCGAGGGCGTCGAGGCCGCCGACCGCTGGGAGGTCGCCGGCTCCCTGCGGCGCTGGCGGTCTACCATCGGCGACATCGACCTGCTGGCCGCGAGCGACGACCCGGAGGCCGTCGTCGGGGCGTTCACCGACTGGCCGGCCGCGGACACCGTCATCGAGGCCGGGACGAACAAGGCGAGCGTCCGCTCGGAGGGGATCAGGGTCGATCTCCGGGTGACCGACCCCGAGGAGTTCGGCGCCGCGCTCCAGTACTTCACGGGGGGCAAGGACCACAACATCCGCGTGCGCGACCGCGCCATCGAGCGCGGCCTCAAGGTCAACGAGTACGGCGTCTTCGACGTCGCCGAGCGCAGCTCGGCCGGCCAGTCGGACGCGGACGCGTCCGACGACGCCTCGGGGATCGAGGACCCCGACGGCCAGCACGCCGGCGAGCGGGTGGCCGGCGTCGACGAAGAGGCGGTGTACGCGGCGCTCGACCTCCCATGGATCCCGCCGGAACTCCGGGAGGGCCGCGGGGAGCTCGACGCCGCGGCCGCGGGCGACCTGCCGGACCTGGTCGAACCGGACGCGGTCCGCGGGGACCTCCACTCTCACACGGAGTGGTCCGACGGCCGGAACACGATCCGGGAGATGGTCGCGGGCGCCGAGGAGCGCGGTTACGACTTCCTGGCGATCACCGACCACGCGACCGGGCCGGGGATGGTCGGCGGCGTCGGCCTCTCGGACGCGGACCTGGAGGAGCAGCTCGCCGAGGTCCGCGCGGTCGGCGAGGACGCCGACCTCGAACTGTTCGCCGGGGTCGAAGCCAACGTCGACGAGGACGGCGGAATCTCGGTGAGCGACGACGTGCTCGAACGGCTCGACTGCGTGGTCGCCTCGCCCCACGCCGCCCTCGACGGCACCGGGACCGAGCGGCTGGTCCGGGCCGCCGAACACCCGCACGTCGACGTCATCGGCCACCCGACGGGCCGACAGCTCAATCGACGCCCGGGCCTCGACCTCGACGTCGGCGAACTGGCGGCCGCCGCCGCCGACGCCGGGACCGCCCTCGAGATCAACGCCGACCCCAACCGCCTCGACCTCCGAGGCGGGGCCGCCAAGGCCGCCCTCGACGCGGGGGCGACGCTGGCGGTGAACACCGACGCCCACGCCCCGGGGAGCTTCGATCTGGTGTGCTACGGCGTCTACACCGCGCGCCGGGGGTGGGCCGAGCGGGGCGACCTCCTCAACGCCCGGTCGGCCGAGGGGGTCCGGGAGTTCCTGGAGTAGCGTGCGGCTCCTGCTCGACGCCATGTGCGGCGGCCTCCGGAGCTACCTGCGGATGTGCGGCCACGACGCCGCCTACGCGATCGAGCGGGGCGTCGAGGCCGACGACCGCCTCGCGGCGCTGGCCGACGCCGAGGACCGCCGGCTGGTGACCCGGGACGCCGCGCTCGCCGCCGGCCGGGCGGACGCGGTCCTGCTCGAGTCGAGAGACGTCCGCGAGCAGTTGCGCGAACTCCGGGCGGCCGGCGTGTCGCTGTCCCTCGCGGAGCCGCCGACCCGGTGTGGCGCCTGTAACGGTCGGCTGACCGCGGTCGACGGACCGACCCCCGAGGGCGTTCCCGACCCCGACGAGGAGGCCGCCTTCCGGTGTGTGGACTGCGGCCAGTACTTCTGGACGGGCAGCCACTGGGACCGAGTGCGCGAGACGCTGGCCGACCTCTGATCGCCGAGCGCGCTCCCGGGGGCAGCGAAGCCGTTGGACCTAGGTGCGCTCCCAGTGCCGACAGGGGTCCATGTCGTCCATCAGTTCCCCGTAGTAGCCACAGTAGGGCTCCAGCCCCTCCTCGGTGCGGACGTAGCTGAAGTGCGCGCAGTTCCCGCAGTAGGCGTCGGTCCGGTCGGCGGGGTCGTCCTCGTCGAGCAGTTCCGCGTCGTCGGCGGGCCCCGGACCGGCGTTCGGACCGACGGCCGGACCGGACGCGTCGGTGCCGGTGCCGCCGTCGCTGCGGGCGCTCGCGTCACCGGCGGTCTGTGTCGCCACGTCGCCGTCGGGGGTCGTCCCGAGCAGACCGATGCCGCCGAGCCGCTGGGAGAGGTTCTCGCCCTCGACTTCGACGACGCGGGTCTCGCCGCCCTCCGTGATCTCCAGGGTGACGGTGCCGCCGGGGTCGTTGCGCGTCTTGAAGTTCGCCACCCCAGTGAACAGACACCAGAACGTGGCGATCGCGCCGGCGAAGTACACCACGACGACGAACAGCGCGAGCTGTTCCCCGCGCACCCAGTTCTCGGGGTAGACGGCCCAGAAGAGGACGACGCCGACCATCGCGACGGCCGCCCCCGCGAGCGCGGCGCCCCGGACGAACCGGCTGGCCGGCAGCACCGACAGTACGCCCAGGAACACCGCCGGGAGGCCGACGCCCGCGATGACGCCGGCCAGTTCGCGCTGCCCCTCCCAGTTCAGGCCGAACAGCGACGCGCCCAGGTCCGTCGTCGCGAAGACGATGCCGGCGAACACCAGCGCGACGCCGGTCAGGAACAGGGCGACGCCGAGGTACAGCCGTCGGAGGTTGTCCCCGCCGCTGCCTCCCTCGTAGACCTCCGCGAGGCTGGTCATGGCGGGTGTTGCCGTTCGACCCCGAGAGCGTTCGCGGGCGAGGACGAGGACGACGACGAGCGCGACGCGGCCCGTCCGGCGGGCCGGGACTCGACCGCCTACGCTTCCCCCCACTCGATCCCGAAGTGACCGCTCACGACGAACTCCAGGGCGTTGACGAGGTAGTGAGCGACGACGACCGCCAGCGTGCTGTTGGTGAGGACGAAGGCGACGGCGAGAACGAACCCCAGCGACCCCGTGACGACGATCCCCGCCCGCCCCTGCGCGCCGTGGCCCAGCGCGAAGGCCACCGAGGAGACGACCGCGAGGAGCCACGGCGAGACCGGGAAGCCGGCGCTCGTGGCGCCGATCACCGCCGCCCGGAAGAGCAGTTCCTCGAACCCGGCGATGACGGGCAACACGGCGAGGAGCAACAGCGCCCACCCGCCCGGGGCGTCGGGGAGCAGCATCTCCCGCAGCGTCTCGTCGTGCTCCATTCCGAACGCCGCGGCGCCGGCCGCTCCCGCCGCGCTGAGCAGGTACAGGGCGGTGCCGAGGCCGACCCCGACGGCCAGCGCCGGCGGGCCCGTCGAGAGCGGGTCGCCGAGGTCGACGCCGAGCGCCGCCGGCGGGATCCGCGTGTACCACGCCCCGCCGAGCAGCACGGCCCCCAGCAGCCCCTGGGAGAGCGCGACGTTCACGAGCAACCCGGCGGTCGTCATCTCCGGCCCGGGAGCGACGTCTCCCTCGTCGGCGGTCGCGCCGGCGGGCGTTCCCCCCTCCCCGACCCGGTCCGGGACCGTCGGATCGACGCGTCCGGTCGGTCCCGCCGGTCGGCCGGGCGGCGTCCCGGCGGACCGGTCGGCGAGACCGTCGCTCGCGTCCGACCCCGGCTCGCGGTTCGCACTCGCGGTCGCGTCCGCGTCTGCGCCCGCCTCGGGAGCGCTCCCGCCGACTCCGTCGTCACCGCCTCCCTCGTGGGCGTCGCTCTCGACGACGGCGGTCTGCGAGGCACGGGCGAGCGCGAGAAGCGAGAGGAGGACGGCGGCCGTCAGTCCGGCGAACGCCGCCCACTCGGACATCTACGCTACTGCGGGCTGGGGCTGCCGCGGCCCTGCGAGTTGGAGGCGCCGCCGCTGCGCTCCAGCGCCTGTCCGGTGATGTTCTTGAGTCGGTCGACCAGCGAGTCCTTCTCGGGTTCGCCGGCCAGCGCCACCTCCAGCACCTCGCTGATGTGGCTCACCGGGACGATCTCGACTTCCTCCTTGAACTCGTCTTCGATCATCACGTCCTGCTCGTTGGCGGCGGGGATGATCACCGTGTCCAGGCCGGCCTTCGCGGCGGCCTCGATCTTGTGGGTGACGCCCCCGACGGGCAGTACGTCCCCGCGGACCGACAGCGAGCCGGTCATCGCGACCGACTGGTCGACGGGAATGTTCTCCAGCGCGCTGATGACCGCGGTGGCCATCGTCACGCTCGCGGAGTCCCCCTGTACGCCCTCGTAGGACTGGACGTACTGGATGTGGATGTCCTTCTGGGAGATGTCCTCGTCGGAGAACTTCTTGATGATCGCCGAGACGTTCTGGACGGCCTCCTGAGCGATGTCCTGCAGTTTCCCGGTGGCGATGACCTCCCCGGGGCCCTGCGAGGGGGCGATTTCGGCCATGACGGGCATGACGATCCCGCTGTCCTCGCCCATCACCGCGAGGCCGTTGACCCGGCCGACCACGTCGCCGGCCGCGACGGTCATGTCGTAGTCCTTGCGGCGCTCGATGTAGTCGTCGGCGAGCTGCTGCTCGATCGAGCGGCTGCGCCGCTTGGCCTGCAGGACGTGGTCGCGGGTGGTGTGCTCGACGTCCTCGGCGCGGGCGATGTCACCGGCCACGCGGACGAGACCGCCGAGGTTCCGTAGTTCGAGGGTGAGGTGGCCCTTCCGCCCGGAGCGGCGCTGGGCCTCGAGGATGACCTCCTTGACCGCCTCGTCGGTGAAGTGCGGCAGGCGGCCGTCCTTCTCGACCTCCTGAGCGACGAAGCGGGCGTACTTCCGGCGCATCTCGGGGGTGTCCTCGATGGTGTCGTCCATGTACACCTCGTAGCCGTACCCCTTGATCCGGGAGCGCAGCGCCGGATGCATGTTCTCCATCGCGTCGAGGTTCCCCGAGGCGACCATCACGAAGTCACACGGGACGGGCTCGGTCTGGACCATCGCGCCCGAGGAGCGCTCGGACTGGCCCGTGATCGAGAACTCGCCCTCCTGGATCGCGGTCATCAGCTTCTGCTGGGACCGGATGTCGAGGGTGTTGATCTCGTCGACGTAGAGCACGCCTTTGTTGGCCTCGTGGATTGCGCCGGACTCGACGCGGTCGTGG
Organism: Halobacteriales archaeon QS_5_70_17; assembly: GCA_003021975.1. Classification (GTDB taxonomy): domain Archaea; phylum Halobacteriota; class Halobacteria; order Halobacteriales; family Haloarculaceae; genus Halomarina. The sequence goes on from PXRR01000017.1 coordinate 7,761, forward strand.
CTGGGGGGGCGTCCCGGAACGGCGCGGTCTGCTGGTCGGCGTTGTTGACCAGCAGGTTCGGGATCATCGCGTCGCTACCCCGCGAGGAGTAGCGGAAGGCGAGGTAGATCACGCCGGCCGCGAGGATCCCCAGCAGGACGGCCCCCTCGATCAGGAGCGCGTAGCCGATGACGATGGCGATGATGATCCACATGAGGAAGCTCCGCATCTGGTTGCGCTTGCGGGCCTCCTCCTTGTGCGCGTCGACGATCTGTTCGCCCTTGCCCGCCGGCACCGTACGGACCTTGGGCTCGTTGCCGTCGTCGGGGTTGTGGTAGATGAGAACGTCCTGGAGCTCCTCCCGGGGGAGCAGCTGACTCATCGCCTTCGCGAGCATCGACTTCCCCGTCCCCGGGGACCCGATCATCATCACGTGGCGGCGCTGCTTGGCCGCCTTCAGTACGATATCCCTCGCGTGATCCTGCCCGATGACCTGGTCGACCAAGCGGTCCGGCACCTCGATGTCGTCGGTCGAACCGATCCGGAGCCCGCCCAGCAGGTTGTCGGTCGACTCCTCGTCGACCTCCATGTCGGTCACGACGTCGCGTCCGAGGTCGGAGTCGGGGTTGGACTCTGACTGGTCCCGCCGCTCCGGGGGGAGTTCGACCTCCCGCTCTCCCCCCGTGTCTTCCGACGGAACATCGTCTGCGTTGTTGTTGCTCATAGAACCGTTGCTGTCATCGATACAGACGGACCGTTTACTGATATACTTTCTCCCCTCGTCCGGGTGTGACACACCCTCGAAACCGCACTACAGCGAGACGTCTGACGCGAGCGCCGTGCAGCGGCCAGAACTCGCCGGGCTTATTAAACCGGGGGACGAGCGTTGCCGTATGACGCGGGGGTTCTACATCGGGCGATTCCAGCCCTACCACGACGGCCACCACCGGATGGTCGAGCGGATCGCCGACGAGGTCGACGAACTCGTGCTCGGGATCGGCAGCGCCGACCAGTCACACACCGTTCGAAACCCGTTTACCGCCGGCGAGCGCATCATGATGATCAGGAAATCGCTGGTCGACTACGACCTCGTCACCTACGCGGTCCCCATCGAGGACCTCGACCGCAACTCCGTCTGGGTCGGCCACGTCGAGAGCATGTCCCCCCGGTTCGAGGTCGCGTACTCGAACAACCCGCTCGTGATCCGCCTCTTCGAGGAGGCCGGCATCGAGGTCCGCACCTCGCCGATGTTTCGCCGCGAGGAACTGGAGGGGACCGAGGTCCGCGAGCGCATCCGCACCGACGGCGACTGGGAGAGCCTGGTCCCCGATGCCGTCGTCGGCGTGATCCACGAGGTCGACGGCATCGGTCGACTGCGGAAGGTCGCCGAGAGCGACGGGTCCGACGCCACCGCCGATCCGGAGTAGCGGGCGCGGACGGCACCCGGGGCCCGCCGCGGACGAGAGAAAGGCAAAAGGCGTACCCTCCCCGCGCGTCACCCGCCGTCCGTGATCACGCTCGCCTCGGACTTCGGCTCGCCGTACCCCGCCGCGATGAAAGGCGTCGTCCTCTCGCGGTGCGACGCCCGCCTCGTCGACGTCGCCCACGACTTCCCCCGCCAGGACGTCCGAACGGCGGCGTTCTGGCTCCGCGAGGTGCTCCCCTGGTTCCCCCCGGCGGTCCACTGTGCCGTGATCGACCCCGGCGTCGGCACCGACCGGGCCGCGCTCGTCGTCCGGGCCGGCGAGACCGCCCTGGTCGGTCCCGACAACGGCCTCCTGGTGCCGACCGCCCGCGCTATCGCCGGGAGCGACGGCGGTGAGAGCGGCGGGAGCGCGGAGAGCGCGACCGACGACCTCCGGGTCTACGAGTGGCGCGCCGACGATCCCGCGAGTTCGACGTTCCACGGTCGAGACGTTTTCGCCCCCGCGGCGGCGGCGGTCCACGAGGCGCTGGCCGGGGCCGGGTGGCCCGCCGCCGCCGAGGGCGAGGCGGATCCCGTCGCGGCCCTCGACCGCGCCGCGCGAACCGACGACTGGACGGACCTCCGGTTCCCGGCCCCGGACTCGGCCTCGGACCTCGACGGCGCGGCGACCGGCGAGGTGCTCGTCGTCGACGGCTTCGGCAACGCGATCACGGACCTCCCCGGCGACCTGCTCGCGGGCCGCGAGCGCGTCCGGGTGAACGGCGACCCCTACCCGGTCGCCCGGGCCTACGCCGAACTGCCGGCCGGCGAACCGCTCGTCACCGTCGGGAGCCACGGCAACGTCGAACTCGCGGTCAACCGCGGCCGGGGCGAGGCGGCGTTTGGCGTCGGCGTCGGGGACCCCGTCAGACTGTCGGAGCCGAGTAGCGACTAGCCGGGCGAAAAACGAGAACGTTCGACTGTTCGCGCCGGAATCCGCATCCGGCCGATGGACTTCGCCGTCCGGTCAGTTCGACGCTCCTCGCGCCGAATCGGCGGTCGACCGCCGACTCGGTCGCTCGGTCAGTTCGACGCGATGACGTCGTCGATCCGGACGATCATCGTCGCGGCCTCGGTGGCGGACTCGACGGCCTCGCGCTTGACCGCGGCCGGGTCGAGGACGCCCTGCTCGGTGGGGTCGACGACCTCGCCGGTCTGGTTCTCGGCGATGATGCCGGCGCGGCCCTCGTCCTGGAAGGTCGAGCGCAGTTCGACCAGTGCGTCGATGGGGTCCATCCCGGCGTTCGCGGCGAGCGTCCGGGGCAGGAGGTCGACGGCGTCGGCGAACGCCTCGACGGCGAGCTGCTTGCGGCCGGTGACGGAGGCGGCCTCCGAGCGGATGTGGTCGGCGATGGCGATCTCGGTCGCGCCGGCGCCGGGGACGACGCCGCCGCGGTCGAGCGCGACCGTGACCACGTCGATGGCGTCGTTGAGCGCGCGCTCGAGCTCGTCGGCGACGTGCTCGGTGCCGCCGCGGACGAACACCGTCACGGCCTCGGCCTCGGCGCCGCCCTCGACGAACGCGAGTTCGTCCTCGCCGAACTTCTCGACGCGGACCGTCTCGGCGAAGCCGAAGTCGTCCTCGTCGAGGTCGTTGACGGTACCGATCTGGCTGGCGCCGGTCGCGCGGGCGATGGCGGTCGCCTCGTCGTCGTCGACGCCGTCGAACGCGAGCGCGCCCTCACTGGCGAGGTAGGAGGCGACGCGGTCGTCGACGTCGCCGGTGACGAACGCGACGTCGATGCCGGCCTCGGCGACCGTCTCCGCGTAGCCCCGGAGCTCGCTCTCCTCGGCGTCGAGGGCGGCGTTGAGCTGGTCGATGTCGGTGATGTTGTACTCGGCGTCGATCTCGCCCTCGCGGACCTCGAGGTCGACGTCGAGGACGGCGATGGTGGCGTCCTCGACGCCGCGGGGCATGTTCTCGTGGACCGGCTCCTCCTCACTAATGACCCCCGAGACCAGTTCCGTCGCGCTGGAACTGGCGCCGACCTGCGTGCGGACCTGGATGCTGTCCCGGTCGACGCCCTCCTCGGCGCGGACCTGGCGGACGGCCGCGACGATGGTTTCGGCCAGCGGGGCGGCGTTGACGTCGCCGGTGCCCTTGCCCGTCATCGAGGTCTCGGCGACCTTCTCCAGCAGGTCGTCGTCGAGTTCGTCGTCGAGGACCTGCTCCTCGACGGCCTCCAGGGCGAGTTCGACGGCGCGGTTGTACCCCTCGACGATCGCCGTCGGGTGGACGTCGTCGTCGAGCAGGTCCTCGGCCCGGGAGAGGAGTTCGCCGGCGAGCACCGACGCCGTCGTGGTGCCGTCGCCGACCTCCTCCTCCTGAGTCTCGGCGACCTCGACGATCATCTGGGCCGCGGGGTGCTCGATGTCCATCTCCTCGAGGATCGTCGCGCCGTCGTTGGTGATCACGACGTCCCCGGAATCGGAGACGAGCATCTTGTCCATCCCGCGGGGGCCGAGCGTCGTGCGTACCGCGTTGCTCACCGCTTTCCCGGCGGAGATGTTCGACGACTGCGCGTCCTCGCCGCGGGTTCGCTCCGTGTCCTCGGCGAGGATGAACATCGGCTGACCGCGCTGCTGGAAGGATTGTCCCATATCAAGAGGGACATGGTTTGCGATTCTATATAAAAGCTTCGAGTACCGGCTAGAAAACCGCGAGAAAGCGTCGTATGGTACATCGTGACACCCCTCGGAACGTGGTACTTACCGGCGGTCGTAGACGGCGACGGCGCGGTCCTCCCGCTGGGAGACCCCCCGGGAGTTCCGCCGCGGAGTGCGGTCGCGCAGGCGGGCGATCAGGCCGTCGACGCCGCCGCCGAGCGACCCGATAGTGACGTCCCGCCCGTTGCCGAACCACCCCGAGAGCTCCGCCGACCCGCCGGCGACGTCCCGCAGCGCGCCGGCGGCGTCGGCGGTGGCGTGCCGGAGCACGCGGCCGACGCTCGTCGGGCGGACCCCGTAGTTCTTCACGAGCCGGTAGGCCAGCGCGCGGTACCGCCAGTACCAGTCGCGGCTCGCCTCCCCCCCGTCGGCCGCGAGCGAGGGCTGTCCGCGCCCCCGGTCCCCGTCCCGGCGGACGCACATGCCCGGCGTCCAGGTCACCTGGTAGCCGGTCCCGACCAGCCGGTGGGCGGCGTCGCGGGCGCCCCCGGTCTGGAGGTACTCGTCGAAGCCGTCGATGGCGTCGAGCGCCTCTCTGGAGAACGCGGCGTTCCCCCCGCTGAAGTAGGTGATCTGTCGACCGGCGATCCGGCGGCGCTCGGGGTCCTCGGTCGTGACGCCGCCGCGCAGCGACCGGTGGGTGGGACCGGTCACCGCCGTCGGCAGGTTCGGTCCGTGACCGCTGGCCTGGTGAGCGCTGGCCGGCCCGTCGAGCGCGTCCAGCGCCGCGTCGTACCACCCGGGCTCGATCTGGTGGCGGTAGTCGACGAACGCGACGTGGTCGCCGCGGCTCCGCTTGATGCCCGCGTTGCGCGCCACGTTGATGTTGCGCTCGTCGATCTCGACGAGCACGTCCACGTCGTCGCGGTCGCGGACCATCCCGGTCGTCCCGTCGACGCTCGGACCGTTGACGATGATCACCTCCGCCGACGGCGCGTGCTTCGCGAGCGCGTCCAGACAGCGGGCGAGGCGCTCCCGGCCGTTCAGTGTCGGGACGACTACCGAGAGCTGCATACTGCTACCTCCCGCTCCCGAGGGTTAAAAAGACCCCGTACTCACACGGTGCTGTACGGCGCGACGAGCGGATCGTCAGTCGACCCGCGCGTCCCAGTAGGAGACCGACGCCATCCGCCGACCGACGGGCGTGCTCCCGATCAGGCGGTCGGCGTCGCGGAACGTCTCGGCGACGCCGTCGGGGATCTGCCGGTAGAACCCGTAGGGGAGGACGAAGTCGTGGGCCTCGTCGGCCAGTCGCAGGCCGGCGCCGTTGAGCAGGCGGAGCACCTCCGACTCCGAGTAGAGCCGCGACCCCATCGGGAGCAGCCAGTTGTAGATGGTCCGCGTCGAGACGCGGTTGAACGTGTCGAAGAACACCTGCTCGCGGGAGACGCGGCACATCTCGCTGAGGAACGAGGCCGGCGTATCCGCGAGGTGGAAGAACCGCATTGCGAACACCACGTCGAAGTGATCGTCCGGGAAGGGGAGGCGGGCGGCGTCTCCCCGCATGAACTCGAGGTGGTCGTCGACGCCGGCCGACCGGGCCTTCTCTCGCCCCTGCTGGAGCATGGCCGCCGAGATGTCGAGGCCGACGATCTCCGCCCCCCGTTCGGCCAGCATCACGGTGAACCGGCCCGTCCCGCAGGCGATCTCGAGGACCCGGCGGTCCTCGACTGGGGTGATGGCCTCGAGGACCGCCCGCTTCTCGCGCTCGTCGATCAGGCGGCCGCCGCGGGAGAACCGCTTGTCGTCATACTCCTGGGCTACGTCGTCGGCCTGATACCACTCCTGTCCCTTCACGCTGTCGGGAACAATCCGGGCGGGAAATAAAACGGTACTGGATCCAGCGAGCGCGATCAGGAGGTGGCGACTCCGTCGACGCTGATCCGGAGGATCACCCGCGCGCCCTCATCGTCGCCGCGTCCGGGGTACTCATCGACATCCATGTACCGGCGGGCGAGGTCGTCGATGTGGTCGTCGGCCCCCTCCTCCTGGAACTCGACGACCCGCCCGCGGACCGAGAGGAACCGGTAGGGGTCGTCCGGGTCGACCATGCTGGCGCCGACCGACGGATCCCGGCGGGCGTTGCGCTCCTTCCGTCGCCCCCGCGCCGTGTTCACGAGGAGGTGGCCGGCGTCGGGGTCGTAGTCGACCCACACCGGCGTGGTCTGGGGCGTTCCGTCAGGCATCAGCGTCGAAAAGTGAGCGAACGTTCGCTTCTCGAAGAGGTCGCGGAACCGTGAGGGGATCGTCACGCCGGACTGTCGAGCGCCGAAAAGAAAACTTTGCCGGGAAGTCAGCGACGCCGAGCGACGAAACCGACGGACTACGGGCTGTTACGTTGTCGGCAACATTTGTCGGCCAGCTGTGTATAAGGTAGCCCCCCATTCATTGAAAAGTACGTATGGCTTTGTTCTCCCTATAGCGAAGGTTTACACGGATGTTCGCCAACAGCACAGTATGAGCACGCAGGCCGAGAAGCAGTCGGCGGAGGAGACGCCCTTATCGAACCCCGACGTCCGCGAGCGGCTCCGGGAGCTTCCCCCGAGCGCGAAGCTGGTCGCGAAGGTCCTCGAGGGCGACGCGCCCCTCTCGCAGGGCCAGCTCGCCGAGGAGTCGCTCCTGCCCGACCGGACCGTCCGCTACGCGCTGAACCGCCTCGACGAGGCCGACCTCGTCGAGTCCCGCTACAGTTTCCGCGACGCCCGGAAGCAGGTCTACTTCCTCACCGAGTGATCGCGCGTTCGAGGTGTTCCTGACCAGCCGCGGCGTTCCGGTGGAGACGGCCGCCCCGGGGGGAGCGACCAACGCCTACCGGATCGGCGCGGACGACGCGCTGCTGGTCGACCCCGCCGCGACCGGCGGCGCGCTCGCGGCGCTTCTCGATGACGTCGCCCACATCGCCGTCACCCACCACCACCCCGATCACGTCGGGGCCGTCGCGGCCGCCGCCGGCGAGACGGGCGCGACGGTCTGGGCGCGAAGGGGCCGCGAGGCCGACTTCGCGGCCGCGACCGGCCGCCGCCCGGACCGGACGTTCCGGGAGGGGACCCGCATCGAGACGGGCGAGGGGCCCGTGACCGTCGTAGAGACCCCGGGGCACGCGCCCGAGCACGTCGGGTTCGCGTTCGCCTCCGAGCGCGGCGAACGGCTCGTCTGCGGCGACCTCGCGGCCGCCGAGGGGAGCGTCGCCGTCGGCGCTCCGGAGGGCGACCTGCGGGCGTATCTCACCGCGCTGCGCCGCGTCCACGCCCGCGCCCCGGCCGAACTACTCCCCGGCCACGGGCCCGCCATCGGTGACCCGCGGGCGGGGGCTCGGCGGCTGATCGATCACCGACTCGACCGCGAGCGGCGGGTCCGCGCGGCCGTCGACGGCGGCGCCCGGACGGTCCCGGAGGTGACCGACGCGGCCTACGAGAAGGACGTGAGCGGCGTCCGGTCGCTCGCGGAGGCGACCGTCCGCGCCCACCTCGAGAAACTCGCCGTCGAGCGGCGGGTCCGATTCGACGGCGAACGCGCGCTGCCGGCGGAGGGCCCGTAGCGGATCCGCGAGCGCGTCGCTTTTCCCGTCCCGGTCCCCGAGTACGGCCATGGAGTCGCTGGAGGCCGAACTCGAGCGGGCCCGCGACCTCGACGTCGCCGCGCTGGCCGACGCCGTCGAGGCCGTCGGCTTCGAGTGCACGCGCTGTGGCGCCTGCTGCAAGGGCCACACCGTCGACGGCGAGCGCGAGGACCACACCGCGACGGTCTTCCCCGACGAGGTCCGCGACCTGCAGGCGGCGGCGACCGATCTCCCAGAGGACGTCGGGGAGGGCGCCGCAGGCAACGTCCCGGACGCCCCCCGCGAGTGGCGCGACGTCGCCCGGCCGATGCCCTTCGGCCTCCGCGAGGGCGAGGCGGAAGCGGGACCGGAGGGGGAGACCTTCGAGTGGGCGCTGGCGACCGACGGCTGCGGCGACTGCGCGTTTTACGCCGAGGACGGCGACGGCACCGGCGCGTGTACGGTCCACGGCGCGCGACCGCTGATCTGCCGGACCTACCCGTTCTCCGTGGCGCTGACGGGGACGAGCCAGCCGATGGGGGAGGTCGTCGACCGCGTCCCGCTGGGAGCCTCGGACGCGGCGGACCCCGAGACCGGGGAGCGCCTCGAGAGGGCGCTGCACGCCCACGAGTGCGAGGGACTGGGCCGCGACATCGACCGCGCGGACGCCGAGGAACTGGCGGCGGCGCTGAAAGAGCGCGCCGTCCGGGAACTCGAGGAGGCCATCGCCGTCCGGGACGGCTACGAACCGGCCGACCCCGATCCCGGGGAAGTCGTCGTCCACGACTCCGAGGGCGCCAAGCGCCCCGACGGATCGCCGCGGTAGCCGCCGGAACCTCGCCAGCGCGTGACAAGGGCTTTGATCCCCCGGCGAGAACACTCCCCGGAGGCTCTCATGGAAATCTCAGAGAAACTCCTGTGTCTGTTTAGCGCTGAAGTCACCGCGGACGGCGACCAGTACACCGTCGAGATCCCTCGCCGCGAGATCGAGACCGGCTCCATCGACCCCGGCGAAACCTACCGCCTCGCCCTCATCGCCGCAGAGACCGACGAGGGCGCCGACTCGGGGCCAACGACGGCGAGCGACGAACCGCAGCCCCCCGTCGAGATCGGCGAGATCCGGTACGTCGAGGTCGAGGACCTCGGAAAGCAGGGCGACGGGATCGCGCGCGTCGAGCGGGGCTACGTGATCATCGTCCCGGACGCCGAGGTCGGCGAGCGGGTCAAAATCGAGATCACGGAGGTCAAGTCGAACTTCGCGGTCGGCGAGATCATCGAGTAGCGACCGAGTCGCGGCCGGCCCGGCGCCCGCGACCGGCGAAGCGAGGGTCCGTCCCCCGGGCGGGTCCCGTGTTGCCCGCACGTACCAGAAGCGGCGCCGCCGACGCCGTCGCGCCCCGGTCTGGAACGGGTGTTTCCGGGAGAGCCGCCCGACTGCGGCGTGTTTACCCACCGTACCAAACTCGCTATACGCCTGTTCACCCTCTCGTGGAGTAGAGCAATGAGTGCGACCACCCAGTTCGGGTCCGACCTCACCGAGAAACAGGCGCGCATCGCTCGGTTCCTCCGGGAGAACGCGGGGACGCGGACCTACTTCAAGTCCCGGCTCATCGGCGAGGAACTGGACATGAGCGCCAAGGAGGTCGGCGCCAACATGCGGGCCGTCCGGGAGGCCTCGGGGCTGACCATCGAGAAGTGGGGCTACTCCTCCGGGACCACCTGGAAGGTAACCGCCTAGCCCCGCCAGGACCGCCCGGGGCGCCACCCGAGCGCGTCGGCCGCCTTCCGTCCGCTGAGGAGGCTCTCTCTCCCCTCCAGGTCCCCCGCAGTCGCGTCCGGGTACACCTCCTCCGCGAGGCGCGCGCTCGGGGTCGTCGTCGTCGTGTCGGCCGCGACGGGGAAGAACCGCTCGTGACCGTCGAAACCCGCCGTCAGCGCCCGCTCGACCGCCCGTGCCGCGTCCCCGACGTGGACGTACGAGAACAGCGTGTCCCGGGCCGTCGCGAAGTGCCCGCCCGCGCGGATCCCCGCCAGCGACCGGTCGCCCCCGAAGGTCGCCGCGACGTCCTCGGGCGTGACCACCCACGGGAAGCGCAGCGAACTGATCGTCCGCGGGGGCCCGTCGCGTCGGCCGAACCCGTCGGCTGCGGTCTCCGCCGCGAGTTTACCGATCCCGTAGGGGTTGGTCGGCGTCGCGGGGTGGTCCTCGTCGACCGGCAGGTAGCGGACGTCGATGGGATCGGGGTCGAAGCCGGCGCCCAGGGCGCTCAGGCTCGAGGCCAGCGCGACCGACCCGACGCCGAGCGCCGCGGCGGCCTCCAGGACGTGGTACGCGCCGAGGGCGTTGCTCCGGAAGGTGACGTGGCCGGGCGTCCGCTCGGGGGTGGGCAGCGCGCCGAGGTGGGCGACCGCGTCGGCGCCCGACCGGGCCAGCGAGCCGTACACCTCGCCGGCGTCGAGGAGGTCCGTCCGCAGGTAGCCGTCGGCCTCCGCCGCGTCGCTTTTCCCCCTGCTGAGGTTGACCGTCCGGTAGCCGGCCTCGTTCAGGCGGGCCACGACTGCCCGGCCGAGCGTCCCGTTCCCGCCGGTGACGGCGACGACGTCGGGATCGCGCGTGGAGTCCGCGTCCGTCTCGGCGTCCATACCGGACGCCGGAGCGCGGTTCACTTCAAGGGTCGTACCGGATCAGCGAGTCCGCGTCGTCGGCGACGGCGGCCGCCGCCGGGCCGAAGGAGTGGGCGTACCTGACCAGCAGCGTCAGCAGCGCCTCGGGGCGCTCCAGCGTGTAGCCGTCGCTCCGCGAGAGCAGGCCGGCCTCCTCGAGTTCCTTGGCGTACTTGCTCACCGTCGGCCGGGAGACCGACAGCGCGTCCGCGAGGTCGCTGCCCGACGCGGTCGGGTCTCGGAGGAGCGCGACGACCATCCCCCGGGGCGTCGAGCGCCGGAGGTACCCCAGCGCGCGCTTCTCGAAGGGCCCGAACCGGTCGGCCGGAACGTACCGGCGGTACTCCCCGTCCCGGAAGCTCTCGACGGCCCCGGCCTCGACCAGCCGACGGAGGTGGTGTTGGGTCTCGCCGGTCCCCAGCGAGAGGTCGTCGCGGATCTTCGAGAAGTGGGCGCCGGGGGTCGTCGAGAGGTAGCCGGCGATGGCGTCGCGGGCGTCGCTGGAGTCGGCGCCGTCGACCGCGTCCTCGTCGGCGAAGCGGGCCAGCGGACCGGCCGCGCCGAGCGCGGCGAACCGCCTGAGCGTCGCCCGTTTGTCCTCGTCGACCCCGTCGGGATCGCCCGTCACGCTCGTCCGTTGGACGGAGAACAGTAAAACCGCTTTGGCTATTCGGGCCGAATTCGGGCCCGCTCCGGGCCCGAGACCGGCCTCACTCCGACTCGGGTTCGGGCTCCCGGTCGGCGTCCGACTCGGAGTCGGACGTCCGGTCGGTCTCGTCGCGGCCGGTACCGTCGGTTCCCGCGCCCTCGGCGGGCGTGTCCATCGCCGAACCGCCCATCTCGGCGTCCATCTCTTCGATGACCGCGTCGGGGTCGCGGATGTCCGCCGGGTCCTCGCCCTCCTTGATCGCCTGGGCCTCCTGTTCCATGGCCTCGACGTCCATCTCCGCGGCCTCGTCGATCTGACCGAGGATCTCCTCGATGTCGTCGAGGCCGAGCATCTCGCGGGTCTCGGCGTCGAAGTCGAGGCTGTCCAGGGAGTGGCCGTCGGTGGCGACGTCGCTGCCGGTGAGGTGCCTGCCGTACCGGCCCACCAGCGAGGTGAGCTCCTGGGGCATCACGAACGTCGTCGACTCGCCCTGTCCGATCTCCGCGAGGGTTTCCATGCCCTTCTCGACGACGGCGCGCTCGCCCATCGACTGGGCGGACTTCGCGCGTAGCACTGTCGAGATGGCGTCGCCCTGCGCCTCCAGGATCTGGCTCTGCTTCTCGCCCTGCGCGCGGATGATGTTGGACTGCTTCTCCCCTTCGGCCTGCTCGACGGCGCTGCGGCGTTCCCCCTGGGCCTCGAGGATCATCGCCCGCCGGCGCCGCTCCGCCGAGGTCTGTTGCTCCATCGCCTGCTGGACGTCCGAACTGGGGTTGACCTCGCGGACCTCGACCGACTCCACGCGGATCCCCCACTCGTCGGTCGGCTCGTCGAGTTCCTTCCGGATCTTGGCGTTGATCTCCTGGCGCTTGTTCAGCGTGTCGTCGAGTTCCATGTCGCCGAGCACCGCCCGCAGCGTCGTCTGGGCGAGGTTCGAGACCGCCTTCTTGTAGTTGTCGACTTCGAGGAACGCCTTCTTGGCGTCCATCACCTTGATGTAGACGACGGCGTCGGCGGTCACCGGGGAGTTGTCCCGCGTGATCGCCTCCTGGCGGGGCACGTCCAGGGTCTGGGTGCGCATGTCGAAGGGGTAGGTCCGGGAGACGAACGGCCAGACGAAGTTGATTCCCGGTTCGAGCAAGCGCTGGTACTCGCCGAAGCGGGTGTACGCCCGCTTCTCGTAGGCGTTGACGATCTGGACGGCGCTGTACACCGCGGCGATCGCGATGACCAGTACGACCAGCGCGACCACCGAGACGACGACGCCGCCGCCGACCTGTAACGGTCCTGTGAGCACTGCGGGGGCCATAGCCGAACTATGGTGACGATTGACAAAAGGGTTCGCACTCCGCGGGCGCTCTCAGGCGGTTTCCCGGCCGGCGTTGCCCCGCTCGCTCTCCTCGTCGTCGGTCGCGCGCTCGCGTCTGAGTTCGCGGTCGATCGGGTCCTCGACGGCCGCGACCGGTTCCACGGTGACGACGTTGCCGCCGCCCGGGTCGATCACCATCACCTCCGTCCCCTCCGCGATCTCGCCGTCCATCGTCCGGGCGCGGTAGTAGGGGTTGAAGCCGCCCCCCTCGAGTTTCACCTCGCCGTCCGAGGGGGTGACTCGCTCGGTGACCGTCCCGAACTTGCCCTGCAGGGAGGTCGAGTCGCTCGTCCGCCCCCGCGAGGTGCCGCCGTAGACGTCGAACTCGCGGTAGGCGTAGAAGGTGGCGGCGCCGGCGACGACCACCGCCAGGGCCATCAGGAACAGCCCCAGCGGCGTCGACCCGACGACGAGCCCGATCAGGCCCGCGACGAACAGCGCCACCCCGAGGACGATGAAGTGTGCCCCCGGCGCGAGCGCCTCCGCGACGATCAGCCCCGTTCCCGCCAGTAACAGCAACACCGGGATCGACAGCGAGAGCACGTCGCCGATCTGGAGGGCGACCATGCCACTCCTAGGCACGTCACCCGGTTAACCCTTCGGCTCCACGGCGGGAGAGACGGCCGCCGACCCGCTGGCGCCCGTCTCCGGTCCCGGGGGATCCGCCGACGGGTGACCGCCCGCGCCGACTGGGTTCGAGAACCGGACCGGACCGGACCGGAACCCCCATCACCCGACGGCGACCAACCCGACCCATGCTCGGAGGCCACAGCCCGGAACTCGCGGTGACGCTCGCGCTCGCCCGTCCGGCGGAGACGGTCCGGCTGCTGGAGGCGGCCGATCCGTCGACGTTCGGGCGCCTGGTCGATCGGTTCGAGCGCCTCGTCGACGACCTGCTGGAGTGACGGGCGCGAGCGCGCGCCCCTCATGCTCCCGCTGGCGGCGCTGACCGGCGGCTACGCGGTCCTCTCGCTGTGGATCCTCCCCCCGCAGGTCGTCGCCTCGACCGCGCCGGCCCCGACGCGGGCGGCGGTCACAGCACGAGCAGGGCGACGATGCCGATTATCGTCGCCGCCCCCAAGAGGACGAAGAAGGCGTTCTCGGCGGTCGGCGCTCCGGGCTCGGGGTCCTCGAGGGCGGCGTCGGCCGACCCGAGGACGTTCCCCTCCTCCCCCTCCTCGCCGTCGTCATCCGAGTCGGGGCCGACCTCGTCGATCCCGAAGCGCCAGCCACCGTCGCCGTCGTCGTCGCCGTTCCCGCCGTCGTCTGCCATGTCACCACCGACGGGAGCGAGCCGAAAAGCGTTGTCGGCGGCCTACCGGACCTTGGTCCCGGGCGGGACGTCCCCGTGGGTGGTCAGCAGGTCGGCCTCGTCGCCCGCGGCCAGTACCATCCCGTTGGACTCGACGCCGAACAGCTCCGCCCGCTCGAGGTTCGCGACGACGACGACCCGCGTGCCGGGGAGCGCGTCGACGTCGTGGAGTTGCCGGAGGCCGGCGACGATCTGTCGCGTCTCGGCACCGATGTCCACCTCCAGCCGCAGGAGCTCGTCGGCCCCCTCGACCGGCTCGGCGTCCAAGATCTCCCCGACCCGGAGGTCCATCGACTGGAAGGTCTCGAAGTCGATCCGCTCGTCGGCCAGCGGTTCGAGGTCGGGGCCGGCTCCCGAGTCGGCCTCGCTCTCGACGTCCTCGCCCTCCGGGACCTCGTCTCCGGCGTCGGCGTCGGACTCGGTCTCCGCCGCCGCTTCGGCCTCGGCGGTGCGCTCCTCGAGGCGCTCGTTGAGTTCCTCGACCCGCTCGTCGTCGATCTTCTCGAACAGCTCCTCGGGTTCGCCGAACGTCTCGGGGGGCACCTCGAGGGCGTCCCCGACGGTCGCCTCGTGGACGCTGCCCGACTCGCCGAGCTGATCCCACAGCCGCTCGGCGGAGTCGGGGGCGACGGGCTCGAAGAGCACGGCGACGGCCTTCGCGATCTGGACGCAGTCGCGGATGACCTGCGCGGCCTCCTCCGGGGACTCGTCGGCGAGCTTCCAGGGCTCGTGGCGCTGGATGTACTCGTTGCCGAACCGCGAGAGGTCGACGGCGGCGTTGCCGGCCCGCCGGACCGAGTAGTCGTTGATCGCGGCGGCGAAGTCGTCGATCGCCGACTCGATGCGGTGTCGGACGTCGTCGCTGACCTCGGCGTCGGGGGTCCCGTCGTAGTTGCGCTCGGCGAACAACAGCGAGCGGTAGACGAAGTTACCCAGCGCGCCGACGAGTTCGGAGTTGACCCGCTCCCGGAAGCGCCCCCACGAGAAGTCGACGTCCTGCTGGAAGCCGCCGTTGGTCGCCAGGTAGTACCGCAGGAGGTCCTCGTGGAACCCCTCCTCGAGGTACTCCCGGGCCCAGACGGCGCGGTTCCGGGACGTCGAGAACCCCATCCCGTTGAGCGTCATGAACCCGCTGGCCGTGATCGCGCGGGGCTCCTCGTAGTCCGCGACGTGTAGCATCGCCGGCCAGAAGATCGTGTGGTGCTGAATGATGTCCCGCCCGATGACGTGGACGATCTCGCCGTCGTCCTTCCAGACGCTCTCCCAGTCGTACTCGTCGGCGCCGACCCGCTCGGAGTACTGCCTGGTCGAGGCGACGTACTCGACGGGCGCGTCGACCCAGACGTACAGCACGAGGTCGTCCTCGCCGGGGTAGTCGATCCCCCAGTCGAGGTCCCGAGAGATACACCAGTCCTGCAGCCCCGACTCGATCCACTCCCGGGGCTGGTTTCTCGCGTTCGAGGTGCCCTCCAGGCGATCGAGGAACTCAGAGAGGTAGTCGGACAGCTCCGAGACCCGGAAGAACTCGTGGGTCCGGTCGCGGTACTCCGCGGGGTTGCCCGTCAGCGTCGAGACGGGATCCTCGATCTCGCCGGGTTCAAGGTGGCGCCCGCAGCCCTCGTCGCACTCGTCGCCGCGGGCCTGCTCGCCGCAGTAGGGACAGGTCCCCTCGACGTAGCGGTCGGGCAGGGGCTGGTCCTCCCGGGGGTCCCAGGCGACCTTGATCTCCTTCTCGTAGACGTACCCCTCCGCCTCGAGGCGCTCGACGAACTCCAGGGTGAGTTCGGTGTTGGTCTCGTCGTGGGTGTGGCCGTAGTTGTCGAACTCGACGCCGAACTCCGGGAACGTCTCCCGGTACTGCTCGTGCCAGTTCAACGCGAACGACTCGGGGTCGACCCCCTCGCGCTCGGCCTGGACCGCGATGGGCGTGCCGTGCATGTCCGACCCGCAGACGAACGCCGTTTCCTGGCCGAGCGTCTCGAGGGCGCGCGCGTAGATGTCGCCGCCGACGTACGTCCGGAGGTGGCCGATGTGGAGGTCGCCGTTGGCGTAGGGCAACCCGCAGGTGACCACCGCCGGCCGGTCCGTCGGGAAGTCCTCGTGGCCGTTGCTCATGTGTACGGTGGCGCCCGTGGCGGCCTAAAACCCGCCGGTTTCCTCCCCGTCCGCTCCCGGGCGCCCCGGCGCGGGCGGTCTCAGGTGACCATCGGCAGCACCGCCGTGACCGCCTCGCCGGCGGAGACCCACACGAGCAGGCGGCCGACGCTCCCCGCGAACGTCGCCAGCGCGAACCGCACGTAGTGGTCCTCGAGGACGGTGAACGCGTAGATGGAGATGGTGTCGGGGAAGAAGGGGATCGACAGGGCGACCGCGAGGCCGATGTAGCCGTACTGGCGGGCGATCTCGACGGTCCGCCGCTCCGACCAGGAGACGATGTCGAACCGGGACTGCTTGAGGGCCCGCAACAGCGGGCCGTACTCCTTGGCCTCGTTGCCGAGTTTCAGGGCGAGCACGCTCCCCGCCGCCTTCCCGACCGCGCTGGCGAGGATGATCAGGAGGAACTCGGTCCACTCGGGCAGGCCCAGGTTCAGCGGCGCGAGCAGGACGACCTCGCTGGGCAACGGGAGGACGATGGCGATGAGAAAGGAGTAGACCCCGATGATGAGCAGTCCCGCCGGACCCGTGGCGGTCTCGACGGCCGCCCGGAGTCCGGCGGTGAGCCCGGACTGGAGAGCCTCCAGGAGTGCGGCCAGTAGGACGATGGGATCGGGCACGCGTTGCTTTGTAGGGAACACCCACCTAAGGATTCATCGAACGTGTGTAGCCTCGGGGGGCGGGGCGGCTATACGCTTAGAGGGCGTCGAGGTCCGAGAGGAACGACGACAGCGCGTCTCGGGTGACGTGGGGCATGACGACCACGCGCAGTTCGCCCGC
The DNA here is from genome assembly GCA_003021975.1 of Halobacteriales archaeon QS_5_70_17. Classification (GTDB taxonomy): domain Archaea; phylum Halobacteriota; class Halobacteria; order Halobacteriales; family Haloarculaceae; genus Halomarina. Next base: position 24,338 of record PXRR01000017.1, read on the forward strand.
TGCGGTCGTCGCCAGCCGCCAGCCGGCCGCCCGGAGGCGGTCGACGCTCCCCTCGGCGAGGTCGGCCGCGACCAGCGGGAGCGTCGGGTCGACGACCCGGACGCCCCGGTCGCGGAGTTCGGCGGCGAGCCACTCCGCGAGGGCCATCGCGCGCTCGTACTCCGCCCGGTAGCCCTCCGGCCACAGCGCCTCCATCGCGGCGACGGCGCCGGCGACGCCCGCGCCCGACCGCGTCCCGGTTAGGGAGACCTGTGACGGGGAGTCGAGGTACGGCGCGTCCACGGCCAGTTCGTCGAGCAGGTCCGGCGACCGCGTCAGCAGGCCGCCCGCGGGCACCGGTGCCTGCCCCAGCTTGTGCGGGTCGATCGTCATCGTGTCGACGGGGGCGTCGCCGAAGTCCCAGTCGTAGTCGGTGAACGGGAGCGCGAACCCGCCCCAGGCGGCGTCGGCGTGGAAGAGCGCGCCGGCGTCCTCGGCCAGCGCGGCGAGTCGGGGGATCGGATCGACGCGGCCGTACTCCGTCGACCCGGCCACGCCGACGACCGCGACCGTGTCGCCGTCGATCAGTTCGGCGACGGCCGCGGGGTCGGCCCGGCGATCGGAGAGGGGCGCGCGGCGCAACTCGACGCCGAGGACGTCGGCGGCCTTGGTGAACGAGAAGTGGGCGCTCTCGGGGACGACGGCGTTGGGCGCGTCGGTCCGGCCGCGGGCGCGGTTGCGGGCGATCCGGATCGCCTGGAGGTTGGCCTCGGTCCCCCCGGAGGTGACGTAGCCCGACGGGTCCGGGAGGCCGGCCACCGAGCCCAGCAGGTCGACCGCGTCGCGCTCGAGGGCCGCGACCGTCTCGTAGGTTCCGGGGTCGCCGGGGTTGGTCGCGAGGAACCGCTCGGCGGCCGCCCGCGCCTCGGGGTGGGGGTCCGTGCACATCGAGGAGAGGACGCGGTCGAACTCCTGCGGTCCGGGCTCGGGGGCGCCCCGCTGCATACCGGCCATTCCGGAGTCGGCCGTTTAGCCGTTGTGTTTGGCCGGTGCGGTCCCCCGCGCCGCGGCGGTCCGGTTCTCGCTGTCGCCACCGCTCGCAGCGATGATATCGGCCGCCCAGCCGGGCTGCTCGAAGCTCACCCCGCCGATCCGCACTACTTCGTAGACCAGGTCGACGGTCGCCGCCTCGCCGTCGATAGTGTAGTCCGCGGTTAGCGACAGCGACCGGATCCGCCCGTCGCCGTCGACGACGGCGGTCGCACTGAAGTTCGAGACGTTCTCCGATCCGCGGACGAACAGCCCCGAGTCGTCCTCAACGGTCAGCCCCTCGGCCCGGAGGACCGCCAACCGCTCCCCGTCGCGGGTCGTCCGCTCGACGACCCGGTACTCGCCCAGCGAGAGGTACTCGGCGAGGGGCCGGGCGGTAGTGATCGCCGCCGGCGACTCCGGCTGGCCGACCCGCCGCGTGACGACCTGATCGCCCTGGAGCCCGCGGACCGCCTGGACGGTGTCGTTGCCCCACGCTTGGAACGTGGTCCCCGTCGCCCGGTCGGTGCGCCGGTAGCGGTACGGCCGCGCGCCCCGCTCGGCGACCACTCGCTGGGTGATCGTCGTCTCCACGAGCCGCGTCGTGTTCGAGGAGGTCGGCACCCGCTGGGTGAGGTTCGACCGCAGGCGCGACTCAAGGCTGTCGTTCGTCAGCGCCCGCCGGTGGGCGTCGACCAGCGCGGCGGAGTCGGTCAGCCGGCCGTCCTCGACGCCCGGGACCGCGAGGGCCTCGGTGTCACCTCCCGCGTCGTCCGCGGTCTCGGCGGCGGTTCCGTCCGGCGTCGCCGTCTCCGGGGACCCGCCCAGCCCCCCGCATCCGGCGGTGACCAGCAGCAGTGCGACCGCGACGACGCGAAGCCCACGCATTGCCGGGGGGTATCCGGGCGGGGGGATAAGCGCGGTGTTTCGACGCCGGCGGTCGGCGCCGGCGTCACGGTAACGCTTATCGCGATCCGGCGGCGGTAGATCGGTATGCTCGACTCCGAGGGCGATCGCTCGTGAGCACGTTCCTGCTCGTCCACGGCGCCTACCACGGCGCGTGGTGCTGGTACAAGCTCCGCCCGGAACTGGAAGACCGCGGGCACGCGGTTGTCGCGCCGGACCTGCCGGCCCACGGGACCGACTGCACGCCGCCCGCGCGTGCCACGCTAGAGGGGTACGTCGACCGCGTCTGCGAGCGCCTCGCGGACTGCGAGGGCCCGGTCGCGCTCGTCGGCCACAGCATGGCCGGGATGGTGATCACCGCCGTCGCCGAGCGCCGCCCCGATGCCGTCGACGCGCTGGTGTACCTGACGGCGTACCTCCCCGACCCCGGCGAGTCGATGCTCGACCAGCGCGGCGAGGCGTCGGTCGTCACCGAGAACTTCGTGATCGAGAGCGAGCGCGGCGTCGGCTACGTCGCCGACGAGGCGCTCGACGAGGCGTTCTACGGCGACTGCTCGGCCCGGGATCGAGCGCTGGCGCGCTCGCTGCTCCGCCCGGAGCCGATGGACCCGCTGTCGACGCCCGTCGACTACACCGACGAGCGCTTCGGGAGCGTCCGACGGACCTACGTGGGCTGCGAGCGCGACCGGGCGATCACGCCCGACCAGCAGCGGGCGATGCGGGGGTCAGTCGGCGTCGACGAGACGCTGACGCTCTCGGCGGGCCACTCGCCATTTCTCTCGGTGCCCGAGGCGACCGCCGACGCGCTGACGGCCGCCCTCGGCGAGCGGGAGTGAGCCAGCGGATCAGTGGCGCACGAGCAGCGCGTCCGTGACCAGCGCCTCGGTCCCCCGCCGGATCCGCTCGGAGAGCGCCTGGTGAGAGACGCCCATCTCCTCGGCGAGGTCGTCGAGGTTCGCCTTGCGCGGGACCTCGAAGTACCCCCGCTCGCAGGCGATGGTCAGCGCCTCGTACTGCTCCTCGGTGAGCCCGTACCGGCCCGACGGATCCCCGGTCATCTCGCGGATCGAGCGGACGGTCAGCGAGACGCCGTGGTCCTCGCAGTAGCCCTTCGTCTCGTTGAGCCCGTCCGAGGAGGGGTAGAGCACGCGCAACAGCCAGTTGTCGTCGTTGGTCGTGGCGTCGAGGATGGTCCCCCGGCTGGCGACGATCCGGATGACGAGTTCGACCCGGTCCACCCACTCCATCCGGTAGAGGTGCTCGTCGTCGAACGCCGAGAGCAACTCGACGTTCTCGGTCGTCGGGTCGTCCCGGACGGCCGCGTCGAGGCGGTCGAGGTCGGACGCCCCCGCCCAGACCAGCGGCAGGAACGTGTCCCGCCCCGTCTCGGCGATCTTCTCGCACTCGAAGGAGGCGTCGGGGACCGACGCGAGGGTTTCCGCGAGCACGAACTCGTCTCGGGGGAGGACCGCCGTCGCGAGCGTCGCCATGGCCGGCGAACGGAATCCGCACGTATAGAATTTCGGGGCGAACGCGTCCCTCCGTCGCTCCCGCGGTCAGCGCGGCGTTCGCGCGGGCGCGGCGGGGAGTCCTGTTCCGTGGCCGGGGTCGGGCCGGCGGCCGACCCTACCGGACGGAGTCGAGGATCAGTTTCTGCTCGACGCGCTTGACCTCGTGTTGGACGTCGCGGACGGCGTCGATGTTCGCCGAGATGGAGGAGACGCCCTCGTTGACGAGGAACTGGACCATCTTGGGCTTCGAGCCGGCCTGTCCGCAGATGCTCGTCGCCACGCCGTGCTCGCGGCAGGTCTCGATCGTGTCGGCGATCAGCTTCAGCACCGACGGGTGGAGCTCGTCGAAGCGGTCGGCGACGTGCTCGTTGTTCCGGTCGACCGCGAGGGTGTACTGGGTGAGGTCGTTGGTGCCGAAGGAGGCGAAGTCGATGCCGACGTCGGCCATCTCCTCGACGGCGAGCGCGCTGGAGGGCGTCTCGATCATCACGCCCCACGAGCGCTTCTCGGGGTCGATGCCGACCTCCTCCATCAGCTTCCGGGCCCGGAGGACGTCCTCGGCGTCGTTGACCAGCGGGAACATGATCTCGACGTTGTCGTAGCCCATGTCGTAGAGCCGCCGGAACGCCTCGAGTTCGTGTTTGAACGCGTCGGGCCTGTCGAGCGAGCGCCGGATCCCCCGGTAGCCGAGCATCGGGTTGTGCTCCTCGGGCTCGTCGTCGCCGCCCTGGAGCTGGCGGAACTCGTCGGTGGGCGCGTCGAGCGTACGGACGCGCACCGGCCGGGGGTAGAACTCGTCTGCGACCCCCCGGATCCCGTCGACGATCTCCTCGACGTACTCCTCCTCGCCGTGGTCCTCGATGTACTGCTGGGGAGTCTTGTTCGTCGAGAGGATCATGTGCTCGACCCGCAGCAGGCCGACGCCGTCGGCGCCGGTGACCGCCGCGCGGTGGGCGGCCTCGGGGATCGAGACGTTCACCTTCACCTCCGTGGCCGTCATCGGCTTGACAGGGTTCTGGGGTCGGACGTCCTCCAGCGGGTCGGTCTCCTCTTCCTCGCTGGCCTGCTGGCCGCTCCGGATCGTGCCCTTGTCGCCGTCGAGGGTGATCGTCCGGCCGTCATCTAGCTGCTGGGAGGCGGAGCCGGTGCCGACGACCGCCGGCACCCCCAGCTCGCGGGAGACGATGGCCGCGTGAGAGGTCATTCCGCCCTCGTCGGTGATGATGCCGGCGGCCCGTTTCATCGCCGGCACCATGTCGGGCGTGGTCATTTCGGTGACGATGATGTCGCCCTCGACGACCTTGTCGAGCTGGTCGAGGTTCCGGACGATCCGGACCGGGCCGCTGGCGATCCCGGGGCTGGCGCCGAGCCCCTTCAGCAGCACCTCGTCGTCCTCCTGCTGGAGGCCGCTGCCGTCGGTCGCGCTGGCGGTCTTGCCCTGGCCGCCCTCCTCGATCGTCGTGATCGGACGCGACTGGAGCATGAAGACCTCGCCGTCGACGATGGCCCACTCGACGTCCTGGGGGTCGCCGTAGTGGTCCTCGACGCGGCGACCGAGTTCGACCAGCCGCTCGATCTCGCCGTCCTCGAGGACCTTCCGGTTGCGCTTCTCCTCGGGGACGTCGATCTTGGTGGTCTCGCCCGTCTCGGGGTCTTTCTCCATCATCGTCTTCTTGTCCGCGACGGTCACCTCGATCGTTTCGGCGGTGTCGCGGTCCACGACGTAGTTGTCCGGCGAGACCGACCCGGAGACGACCGCTTCGCCCAGCCCCCAGGCGGCCTCGATGATGATCTCGGGGTCGCCGGTCGAGGGGTGGCTGGTGAACATGACGCCGGACTTCTCGGCGGCGACCATCTTCTGGACGACCACCGCGATGTCGACGACGTCGTGGTCGAAGCCCTTGTTCTCGCGGTAGTAGATCGCCCGCTGGGTGAACAGCGACGCCCAGCACTCCTTGACCCGCTCGACGAGGTCCTCGCGGGTGATGTTGAGGAACGTCTCCTGCTGGCCGGCGAAGCTCGCGTCCGGCAGGTCCTCGGCGGTCGCCGACGACCGAACGGCGACGAACGCCTCCCCGTCGTCGAGCCCGTCGTAGGCCTCGAGGATCTCCGCGCGCAGTTCCTCGGGGATGGGCGTCTCGAGGATCAGTTCCTCGGCCCGCTCGGAGGCCGCCGCCAGCGCCTCGGAGTCGTCGGAGTCGACGTCGACCGCCGAGAACAGCTCCTCGTCGATGCCGGTATCCTCGATGAACGAGCGATAGGTGCCCGCGGTCACGACGAATCCGGGGGGTACGGGGAGGCCCGCGCCCGTGAGTTCGCCGAGCGACGCGCCCTTACCGCCGACGGCGCCGAGGTCGTCGGAGCCGACCTCGTCCAGCCAGAGTACAGCCATTTGCGTACCGGAGCCAATACGGAGACCGCTAAAGAACTTTCCGAACCTCCCAACGGTAGCACTCTCCTAACGAGGCCGTAGAACCACTCAGAACCGAGTTAACGGGTTTCTTACCGATCGGCGGAGAGCCGCTCGCGCCCGGGCTCAGGCCACGATGATGTCCTCGTCGTCCGGATCCGGAACGGACAGTTCGCCGTCCATCGAGACGACCGCCCGCCCCCCGACCCTGATCTCCTCGCGGGCCCGGACCCGGACGCGCCCGGGGCGGTCGACGAAGTGCCCCTGCTCGAAGAGCATCTCCTCGGGGAGCGCGTCGAACGCCTCGAAGCGCCGCAGGTACGCCCCGACCGCGCCGCTGGCGGTGCCGGTGACGGGGTCCTCGGGGACGCCCGCCCCCGGGGCGAACATCCGGCCGTGGAGCGTCGCCTCCGGGTCGATCGCGTCGAAGGTGAACGCGTAGACTCCGGTCGTCCCGGCGTCCTCGCACAGCGACTCCACGGCGGCCATGTCGGGGGCGGCCTCGCCCAGCGGTTCGAGGAAGCCGACGGGGACAACCAGGAAGGGGAGCCCGGTCGTCGCCCGGGCGATCGGCAGGTCGCCGCCGACGTCCTCCAGGGCGTCGAGGTCGATCCCCAGCGCGGCGGCGGCCTCCTCGCGGCTCACGTCCGCCTCGTTGACCTCGGGGGGCGCCTGGGTCATCCAGACCGTCCCGTCCTCCCCGACGTCGACGTCGAGGACGCCGGCGTCGGTCGCGAGCGTGTGCGTCCCGGCGTCGATGCGCCCCTCCGCGTGGAGGAAGGCGTGGCTGGCGATCGTCGCGTGGCCACAGAGGTCCACCTCCGTCTCGGGGGTGAAATACCGGATCCGGCGGTCGGCCTCGTCGCCGGGGGTCAGGAAGGCGGTCTCGCTGGCGTTCAGTTCGCGGGCGATCGCCTGCATCTGGTCGGTGTCCAGTCCCTCGGCGTCGGGTAGCAGCCCCGCCGGGTTGCCCGTCAGCGGGTCGTCCGTGAACGCGTCGACCAGAAGCGTCCGTCGCGTCTCCATGGGCGGGCGTTCGCCCCCGCCCCCGATTAAACCCCGGCCGGCGTCGGCGGCGCGGCCGCGACGCGGCACCCGTCGGAGCCCCGCAGTCCCGGTCGGCGAGTCGACTGCTGGTGCTGCTCCGTCCGGACCTGGCCACTCGTTCTTCTTTCGCCCGTTTCCACGGTCGAATCAACAGTGACACTCCACTCTAAGTAGTTTTTGTACCGATCGAGTGGGCAGTCGGACCTGCACGCCCGCGTTCACCGGATCTCCCGGGGCCCCGACCCGTCCCGTCCCCGGAGGGGACTGCTCGTCCCCCGGCCTCTGACGCCCCGATCCCGGAACTCGTCCTGCTTTGGCGGGCGTGTCCCCTCATGGTGTCCCGGGGACACCGCCGGTCGAGCAGACCGGCGCGGAGCGATCCCCCGAATCTGGCCCGCCGCCGGCGCGAGCGCCCGTCCGGGGAGCGCCGGTTCCGGATTCCGACTGTGGGCTGCGAGGCGTGGCCTATTTATCCCGGAGCGACATGTTCCCCGTGAATGCCCAGTTCGGACGCCAGTCCCGGTGATCGCGACGGATCCGGCGACGGATCCGCCAGGCACGTCGAGAGCAACCTCTTCGTCACCGTCTCCGGGCTGCCGGGATGCGGCGCGACGACGGTCTGCGAACGGCTCGCGGCGGCACTGGACTGCGGGTACGTCAGCGGCGGTGACATCTTCCGGGAACTCGCCGCCGAGCGGGACATGAGCCTCACGCAGTTCGGCGCCAAGGCCCAGGAGTCCGAGGCGATCGACCGCGCGATCGACCGCCGCCTCCAGACGATCGCCGAGCGGTGGGGCGCGGCGAACAAGGCCTTCGTCCTGGAGTCGCGGCTCGCCGGCTGGCTGGCCGGCAACCGCGCCGACGTCAGAATCTGGCTGTCCGCCCCCGAGGAGGTCCGCGTCGCGCGCACCGCCGACCGCGACGAGATGGAAGCCGAGATGCGCGTCCGCGAGGTCGCGGAGGCGGGCCGCTACGAGAGCTACTACGGCGTCGACGTCACCGACCAGTCGTTCTACGACCTCTCGGTCAACACCGCCCGCTGGGACCCCGAGACGGTGACGGAGATCCTGCTGACCGCCATCGAGCGGTACGACCCCGACGGCGACGAGGGCGCCTTCCTCACCGAGGACGTGGACGTCTGACCGCCACCGCGCCGCCCCCGCGGAGAGACCGGGCGGCGCTCCGCTCCCCCCGACCGGTCTCGCCCGGGTCGGGGTCCCCCTTCAAGATCGTTCGCGTCCAGCGGTCGGTATGGGTTCGTCCGACGCGAGCGCGATCGACTACGACCTGCGGGCGGAATCGGAGACCGCCTGGATCACGATCGACCGACCGGAGAAGCGCAACGCACTGGACCTGGAGGGGTGGCGCGCGCTCCGGGGCGCGGTCGACAGAGCGAGCGAGGAGGCGCGGGTGGCCGTCCTCGCCGGGGCGGGCGACGCCTTCTGCGCCGGCGACGACATCGCGACCGTCGCCGGCCTCGAGAGCGAGGCCGACGTTCGGGCGCTGGCCGATTGCCTCCACGACGGCCTCTACGGGGTCGAGCGCGCGCCGGTTCCGGTCGTCGCGGCTGTCGACGGCCCGGCCTACGGCGGCGGGTTCGAACTCGTCGCCGCCGCCGACCTCGCGGTAGCAACCGACCGGGCGGCGTTCGCGCTCCCGGAGACGACCATCGGTGCGTACCCGCCGTACGCGGCCGACCGGATCGGCGCCATCTGCGGGCGCAAGCGACTCATGGAACTCGCGCTCACCGGCGACCCGGTCGACGCCGCGACCGCCCGCGAGTGGGGACTGGTCAACCGCGTCGTCGACGAGGGCGACCTCGCGGGGGCCGTCGCGGACCTCGTCGACCGGATCCTCGACGCCCCGGCCCCGGCCACGCGGCTGGCGAAAGCAGCGGTCGCGCGGTCGCTCGCCGACGGCGGCGAGCGCGACCGGATCGCCGGCGGGTTCGCCCGCGTGGCGACCAGCGAGGACTGCCGGGACGCGGCGCGGGCGTTCCTCGACGGCTGACCGGCGGTCGAACGCGGGACCGGCGAGCGACCCGCGCACCGCCAGACAGTTGCCTCACCGCCCCGTACGGTCGGTATGCACCGGGTGGCGGTCGCCCTCGTCGCGACGCTCGTGCTCGCCGGCTGTGGGGGCGTCGGCGTCACCGACCCCGCGCGGCTGGCCGCGGCCCACGCTCGGACGCTCTCGAGCGCCACCTACACCCTCGAGCGGACCGACAGCCGCCGGTACGCCGACGGGACGCTCCGGGCGCGGTACGACCGCACCGTCCGGGTGGGTCCCGAGGCCTACCACTACGTCCTCGAGCGGCGCGACGGCAACGGGACGGTCGCCCGCGCGACCGAGCGGTGGATCGGCGAGGACCGGGGGTTCGAGCGGGTCGTCGCCGACGGGGAGCGGTACCGTCGCCTGAACGACACCCTGGACGCCCGCGCGCGCCGGACTGCGGGCGAGCGGGGGATCGAACGGCTGTTCACGCTGCTCGACGTCCGCGTGGTCGACCGCTTCGAGCGGGACGGTCGCGACCACTACCGCCTCGCGCTCGCGTCCGACGGCGAGAACCTGCGCCCGCTCCGGAACGTCTCCTTTTCCGCGGTGGTCGACGAACGAGGGGTCGTCCGGTCGTACGACCTCTCCTACCGGATCACCCGACAGGGACGGACCCTCGAGGTGACCGTCGCCGTCGAGATCGCCGACCTGGGGGCGACGACCGTCTCGACCCCCGAGTGGGTCGAGCGGGCCGCCGAGCGGACGTAGCGTCACCCCCGCAGCGACTCGACGGGCCGCTCGCGGGCGGCCTTCCAGGCCGGGTAGGCGCCGCTGACGAGGCTGACGAGGACGCCGAACGCGAACGCGCCGACGAGATAGGCGGCGTTCGCCAGCGTCGGGAGCGCGGCGAGGCCGATCCCGTCGACGTACGCCACCAGCCCCAGCGCGAGCAGGACGCTGGCCAGCACACCGAGCAGTCCCCCGGCGACGCCCAGCAGGACCGCCTCGACGAGCAGCGTCCGCAACACGTCGGCGCGGCGGACCCCCACCGCGCGGAGGACGCCGATCTCCTGGCGGCGCTCGGCGGTGCTCATCAGCATGACGTTGAAGATGCTGACGCCGGCCACGAGCAGCGAGATCGATCCCAGTCCGACGAGGAAGGCGTTCAGCAGCGCGAAGAACTCCCCGATCCGTTCGAGCACCGCCGAGAGTTCGAACACCGACACCCGCTCGGTGCGGACGTTGAGCCGGTCCCGGATCTCCGCGGCGACCGCGGCCGCCGCGCGCCCGGAGTCCGCCCCGATCACGACCCGGTCGTAGCGGTCCTGAGCGAACTCGTCTTCGGGGAGGACGACCGCCTCGTCGGGCCCGACCGGGGTGACGTCCTCCCCCTCAGCGAGGACAGCGACGACCCGATAGCGGGTCCCCTCGATCTCGACGGCGCCGCCGACCTCCACCCCGAGCCGGTCGGCGACGGCGCTGCCGACGATCGCGCCCTGCCGGTGGCGGGTCGGCAGCGTCCCGTCGCGGGCCTCGAACAGCGCGCCCGGGTCGTCGGTGCCGTAGAGCTGGACGACGGTGCTTTCGCCGCTCCCACGGGCGACGGCCCCGTCGGTGATCAGCGGGACGACGGTCCCTCGGTCCGCCGCGACCCGGCGGACCTCCCGGAGTTCGCGGGGGGAGAGCGTCTCGCTCCCGGCGTCGGCGTTCGGCGAGACGATCACCTGGTTGCCGATCCCGCCGAGTTCCGACGTGGCGGTCGTCTGGAGGACGTTCCCGAAGATGCCCAGCGTCGCGATGGCCAGCACGCCGATGACGATCCCCAGCGCGGCCAGCGCCGAGCGCAGCCGGTTGCGCGAGAGATTCCGCCGGGCCATCAGCAGGGCGGGGAAGCGAGCGGTCACCGGAGGGCACCGTCCACGAGTTCGACCGTCCGGTCGGCGTACTCGGTCACGAGGTCGTCGTGGGTGACCGCGACGACCGCGACGCCCGCCGCGCAGATCCGACGGAACTCCTCGAGGATCGTCGTCCCGGTCGCGCGGTCGAGGTTGCCCGTCGGCTCGTCGGCCAGCAGGACGCCGGGGCGGTTGATCAGCGCCCGCGCGATGGCGACGCGCTGTTTCTGTCCGCCCGAGAGCCGGTCGGGGGTGTGATCGAGGCGGTCGCCGAGACCGACCCGGTCGAGCAGGTCCCGGGCGCGGTCGTCGGCCGCGCCGTCGCGGTCGAACAGCGTCGGCAGGGTGACGTTCTCGAGGGCCGTCAGCGTCGGGATGAGGTGGTAGTCCTGGAAGACGAAGCCGACCGCGTCCTTCCGGGCGTCGGTCCGCTCGGCGTCGGTCAGTCCGGTCACGTCCCGTCCGGCGAGGTACCGGTCGCCCTCGCTCGGTGCGTCCAGCAGGCCGAGCACGTTGAGCATCGTCGACTTCCCCGACCCGGAGGGGCCGACCACCGCGACGAACTCGCCGGGGGCGACGGCGAAATCCACCTCCGAGAGCGCGACGACGGTCCCGCCGCCGCTCTCGTAGGTCTTCGTGACGCCGCGCAGTTCGACCACCGGCCGGGCGCCGCTCGCGGTCGCGGCCGTGGCGCCACGCTCCGGGCGGGCCGCGCCGTCAGCGGGGTCGGGGCCGGTCATCGGCGGCGGGCGAACGCGAACGCGAGACCGCCGGCCGCGCCCAGCGCGATCAGGAGGCCGGCGACCACCGGGGGCGACGGCCCCGAGACCGAGGCGCCGCCGGCCTCCCGGTCGCGCTCGAGCGGCAGTCGGACGGTCTCGACGCGCTGCTCCCCGCCGACGGTGTAGGTCACCCGCACCGGGATCGCCGTCGCGTTCGCGGCGTCGACCCGGGCGGTCAGTTCGAAGGGGGCGAACTCGCTGCCCTCGACGGTCCCGACGAAGTAGTCGCGCTGGGGGTAGGCGGGCCGGACGTGCTCGGTCTCGCCGACGCGCAGGACGACCCCGGACACCGCCGTTCGCCCGGGGTTGCCGGCGTTGCCGGTCAGCCACACCCGGTCCCCCTCGACGGTGACGTTGACGCCGGTCACCGTCACGGCCCCCGAGGGGGGTCGGTAGTTGTAGACGGCGCCCGCGGATCCCGATCCCGACCCCGGCCGCCCGACCACGTCGTAGGTCGCGTCGAACCGCACCGGCCCGGTCCGAACCGCCGAGAGGTCGACCACGACGGACTCGCTCGCGCCCGGCGGGAGCCGACCGGGCCCGTTCCCGAAGTTGGTCACCGTCACCCGGGCCCGGTCGGGCGGGTCGTCGCCGCCGTCGCCGTCGGTCGCGCCGGCCTGTCCCTGATCGGCGCCGACGAGGCCGCGGAGGCCCCCGCCGACGTCGCTCTCGGCGCCGCCGCCCCGGACCGGTTCGACGCGGACCCCGACGTCCTCGCGCAGCGGTTCGACCGTCACCGTCGCGTCCGCGGTCGTCGTCGCGCGCGTCCCCCGGGCGGTCGTGTAACTGACGCTCGCGGTCACCGACCGCTCGCCGCTTGCCGCCGGACGGACCGACGCGTTGACCGTCCGCGCCTCGCCGGCCCCGAGGGCCGCCAGCGTCCGGCGCTCGACGCTCCCGTCCCCGGTCCGCACCTCGACCGTCACGTCCCGCAGCGGCTCCGTCGTCGGGTTCGCCACCCGGACCCCGACGTCGCCGGACACGCCCGCGACCGCGTCGCCGGCCCGCACCTCGACGAGCGGCCGGCCGCGCTCGACGACTACCGTTGCGGGGCGGGCGATCCGCACCTCGTCGCCGGACTCGTTCTCCCCGACGACGACCACCGAGAGGTCCTTCTGTCCGGGGTCGTCGAAGGTCGTCGTCAGCGGCACCGACACGGAGTCGCCGGGCGAGAGCGCGCCGACGCCGCGGGCGACCGCGCGACGGTCGCCGTCGTCGCTCCGCAGGACGACCCGTCGGACGCGCACCGGGGAGGCGCTGCCGGCCGACAGTCCGACGGTGACGTCGGCGGTCACCGGCGCCCCGGCGACCGGCGTGTCCGGCGACACCGAGACGTCGGCGACGGTTAGGCGGGCGTCGGGGACCGCTTGCCCGGCCGCGATCCCGGGGGCGGCCGGGACGAGCGCGACGGCCGCGGCGGTGAGGAGGCAACACGCGAGCAGGGAACCGATCGGACGGGCGCGCTCCATCGGAAACGACCGTCGTACGGCTCGGTCGTGCAAATAGGTGACGACCCACGACCCACGACCTACGACCCGCGGGTATATCCGGACGGCGGCCGGCCGGAAGACATGGCCGACCTCGACGGACGAACCGCGCTCGTGACGGGCGCGAGTCAGGGCATCGGGCGGCGGATCGCACGGACGCTCGCGGACTGCGGCGCGCGCGTCGCGCTGGCCGCGCGCGCCGAGGAGAACCTTCGGGAGACGGCCGGTCCGATCCCCGACGACCGCGCGCTGGTCGTCGGCTGTGACGTCACCGAGGAGGACAGCGTCGCCGGGGCAGTCGAGGCGACCGTCGAGGAGTTCGGCGGCCTCGACATCCTCGTGAACAACGCCGGCGTCGCCGGTCCCACGGCCCCGGTCGAGGAGGTGACGGTCGAGGCGTTCGACCGCACGATGGCCGTCAACGCGCGCGGCGTCCTGCTGGCGACGAAACACGCCGCCCCTCACCTCCGGGCCAGCGACGCCGGGCGCGTCGTCAACATCGCCTCGATCAGCGGCAAGCGACCGCTGCCCGACCGGACGCCGTACGCGGCCTCGAAGATGGCCGTCATCGGACTGACCCGGACGCTGGCGTTCGAACTCGGGGAGGACGACGTGACGGTCAACGCGGTCTGCCCGGGCGCGACCGAGGGGCCGCGCATCGAGTCGGTCATCGATCGACAGGCCGAGCGCCGCGGGGTCGACTACGAGCGGGCGAAGCGGGAGGTGTTCACCGACGACACGGCGCTGGGGACGCTCGTCGAGGCGACCGACACCGCGGACCTGGTCGCGTACCTCGCGGGCGACGCCGGGCGCCACGTCACGGCCCAGGACATCAACGTCGACGCCGGATCGACCTGGTACTGAGGGCGCCGGGCGAGTCGGGATCCCGAGGACCCGAGAGGCGGGACAGACCGGACCGAGGACCGGAGGGACGTTCGTTCAGTCCTCGACGGGGTCGGCCTCGACGCCGTCGCTGTCGCCTCCCTCCTCGCTCTCGACGATCCGGAGGCCGCGGTTGTTCACCGCGTAGGGGTCTAGCCCGACCTCCTCGAGGAACTCCTTGTACTCCCGCTCGCACTGCTCGGCGTCCTTCTGCTTGTCGCTGGCGCGATCGCAGAGCGCGACCAGGTCCTCCGGGACGTCGTTCTCGTGGACGATCCAGTGGTTGATGAGGTCGCTCAGCCGCCGGATGGGGGAGGTGAAGTGGCCGTAGATCTCGAAGTTCAGGGCGTGGTGACCGCCGAAGGGGTCGTTCATATACTTCGCGCGGGGCATCACGTACATCACGGCCCGCTGGATCTTCGAGAGCTGGCGACCGGGGGCCTGCTCGAGCGTCGCGTTGACGGCCTTCCGGGGGTCGTCCCAGGCCTCGCCCGGGATCGAGACGCCGTCGAGGTCCTGGATTTCCCGGAGCGCCTCGTCCCACTCGTCGGGGGAGGGCTGGGGGTGGACGCGGTACATCGCCTCGACGCCCCGCTGGAACATGAGCACGTGCGTGACGGCCTTGTTGGCCTTCAGCATGCACTCCTCGATGATCGTGTGCGCCCGGTCGCGGCTCGGATTGAGCACGAGCGAGCCGTCCTCCTTGCGCTGCTCGTGGAGCTGTTCGGCCAGTTCGTAGACGGTGGCGCACTCGTCGTGGAGCGGCGCCTCGGGGTCGTCCAGCCGGTCTTCGGCCTGCGTGTAGGTGAGCCGCTCGTCGGAGTTGACGACGGACTTGTAGATGTCGATCTCCTCGTAGGAGAGCGTCTCCTTGTCGATCTCCATCTCGACGGTGTGGGCGAGTCGGTCCTCGTTGGGCACCAGCGAGCAGACCGTCTCGGCCAGCACCGGCGGCAGCATGTGGATGGTGTACGCGGGGAGGTAGACGGTGTTGCCCCGCTCGACGGCCTCCGACCACATCTCGCTGCCGGGGTGGACGTAGTGGGTGACGTCGGCGATGTGAACCCACAGCCGGTAGTGGTCCTCGTGCTCCTCGATGGAGATGGCGTCGTCGAAGTCCTGGGCGTCGATCGGATCGGTCGTCCAGGTGGTCATCCCCCGGAGGTCCCGGCGGTCGTCGATCTCGCCTCGGATCTCGTCCTGGACGTTCTCGGTCCGGCGCTCGGCCTCGTCGAGGACCGCTTGCGGGAACGCGTCGCGGATCTCGAACTTCTCGAACAGTTCCTCGCGCTTGTTCTCGAGGTGCCGCGCGAGTTCCTCGTCGATCTCCACGGGCCCTTGTCCCTCGGCCGTTCCGGCCGCCGACTGGGCCTCGCGGTCCTGTTCGCTCATGGAGAAGGGTAGCAGCAGGGGGCAGTTAGGCGTGTCGGGCCGGACCTGGACGGGAGGGAGGACCCGACCGCGCGAGGGCGCGGAGCCGCGGACCGAGGGCGCGATGTCGGGCGCCTCCCGCTCCGGTCACGGCTCCAGGGAGCCGTAGCGCTCCTCGACGGCCTCGCTGTACCGGCGCAGGAACTCCTCCTGCGGGATCGACCCCTCCTCCTCGCCCTCGCGTTCGATCTTGACGAGGAGGTCCTCGAGTTCGCTCCGGGGCTGGTGACAGAGGTCGCGGTGGCAGCTCTTGCAGACGTACTCGAACTCCTTTCCGCGGCGCGACCAGCGGTCCCCCTCCTTGTCGTACTCGCGCGCGGCCGTTCGCTCGACCGAGAGGCCGCACGCGACGCAAACGACGCGATCGTTCCCCCGGTTCCGGGAGCCCCACATCCTACTTCAGACTACACGTGGCCGTACTTACCTTTTTCCGCCGCGGACGGACTGAAACCTCCGGTCGCGAGAAAGCGACGGAATCCGGACCGACCGGCGACCGGAGCGGTCGGGGAGGCCCGGCGCCGTCGACCCAAGACGCTTTATTCCCCCTCCCCGGGAACGACCGGTATGGAGGTCAAAACCCGCCACCACCTCCGGAGCGACGAGATCGGTCGCATCGACGACGCGCTCGCGGAGCGCCTCGGCGTCGACCTGGAGGGCGACTCCTTCGAACGGGTGGAGTTCGTCGACGACGACACCGACCTCGTGCTCGTCGACGGCGATCCCCTGGTCGTCTACGTCGACCGCGAGGAGGGCGAGTCCGAACCGTTCCTGACAGTCCGCGGCGCCAACGGGTTCTCGCCCGAGCGGCGGATCGTCACGGTCGACAGCGGCGCCGTCTCCTTCGTCTCCGACGGCGCCGACGTGATGCGCCCCGGGATCGTCGAAGCCGACGAGGACATCGAGGCCGGCGACCTGGTCGTGATCGAGGAGGAAACCCACGGGAAGGTGCTCGCGGTCGGGCGGGCGCTCGTCGACGGCGACGAGATGCTCGGCGACTCCGGGAAGGTCGTCGAGTCGATCCACCACGTCGGCGACGACCTCTTCGAGACGACCTTCTGAGAGCCGCGCTTCCTGCTGCGCCGCCGTTTCGGGATCGCTCTCCCCGTTTCCGCACGCCGCTCCGACCCCTGATCGAACCGGTGCCGGTCACTCGCCGGCCGTCGCGTCCTCGGCCGTCGCGGCCGGGGAGACGGGGAGCCGCGCCGACCGGGCGCTCCCCTCGACGAACGGGAGGTCGATGACGGCGGCGGACCGCTCGTCCCCGTCGACACGGACGGTCACGCCGCCGTCATCGAGGCCGAACTCGACGTACGCGAGCGCGATCGGCCCCCCGTAGCTCGGACCGACGGCCGCGCGGGTCACCTCGCCGACGGCCGCGTCGCCGTCGAAGACCGCCGCGCCCGGGGACGGGACCGGGGGCTCGCCGGCGTCGGCGTCGGCTTCCCCCTCACTGTCCCCGTCGCCTCCGAGCGCGAGCCCGACCAGCCGTCGGGAGGGCTGGCCCCGGTTCTCGACCCGGGAGACGACCTCCTGGCCGACGTAACACCCCTTCTCGAAGTCCAGCGCGTTCCGGACGCCGGCGACGTTGGGGACGACCCCCTCCAGTTCGGTCTCGAACAGCGGCGTGCCCGCCTCCAGAGTGAGCGTCTCCCAGGTCCGGTAGCCGAAGGGGGCGGCGTTGAGCCCCTGGTTGACGAGCGTGTCGAAGACGTGTGCGGCCGCGTCGGCCCCGCAGATCACCTCGTATCCCTCCTCGCCGGCGGGCGCGTCGCTCGCGACCACGGTCACGCCGGCGTCGCCCATCGACCCCCGGACGAAGGTGAGTTCGGGTTCGGGCGCGGCGGCGCCGTTGAGGACGGAGGCGATCTTCTCGGTCGCGGTGGCGCCGTGGACGCCGAAGACGCCGAAGTCGCCGGTCGCGTCGCGGAGTTCGACGTCCTGGATGAAGACCTTCGCCTTCCAGTCCTCGAGCAGCGGACCGGCGCGCTGGGGGGGACAGAACACGAGCAGGCTGTCGGCGGCGTTGTAGACGTACATGTCCGTCTCGATGCCTCCCTGCGGATCGAGCAACAACGCGTAGACGCCGCGGCCGTCCTCGGCGGGGATCCGGTTCGAGACGGCGTTGTCGACGAACTCGACGCGGTCGTCGCCGCGCACCTCGACGATCCCGTACCCCATCTCGATGACGCCGACGACCTTGCGGACGGCGCCGTGGGTGCGCTCGGGGCGCCCGTAGTCGGCGACGACGCGCCGTCCCCCGCGGTCTGTGAACGACGCGCCGTGGTCGGCGTGGATGTCCTCGATGACGGTCATCGGCTGTCCGTTCGCCTCCGCGGGGCAAGACGCCTGCGGTCGGAGCGACGGCCGCGACCGGGGACGTGGAGACGGGACGGCGGGACCAAGTGCGGGAACCGGCGGCCGGTCCGTCGTTCCCGTCCCGTCCCCTCAGACCGGCGTCCGACGGCGGTTCAGATGGGGAACCGCTCGCGCACCCGGTCGATCAGCGAGGGGTCCCCCTCGTCGCCGCCCTCCTCGGGGACGACGCGGTCGGCGGGGGTGATCGTGAGGCGTCCCCCCCTGCGCTCCGTAGCGATGAGGTCCTCCCGCTTGAGCGCCTCGAGGGCCTCCTCGAGGCGGTCGATCTCCGCGTCGACCCGGGTCCGGAGTTCGAGGACGGTCATCCCCTCCTGTCCGCGCTCGACGAGCGCGTCGAGCACCGCGACCTGCGTCTCGTCGCGGTTCCGGTACTCCCGCTTTGCGCGCATGTCTCCGGGTAACACCGCGGCGGTCTTAACTGAACTGCAGGGAGGAGTCCGGCGCGACCGCTCGCGCTGACCTCGCAGCGAACGTGGACCGATCGGGCGACGGCCTCGAACCGCGACACTGCGACGAGGTCGCGCCCCCTGCAGTCCGCGGAGGAGTAGCCTTATGTGTCGCGTCGGGTAGTTGGGGGCAATGAGTCTCACGTGTTCGCTGCTCGGCCACGACTTCGGGGACCCCGAAGTCGAGCGCGAGCGCGAGGAGCGGGGCACCGAGGTCGTCACCTCCGTCCGCGAGGTCTCGATCTGCCAGCGCTGTAGCAAACAGCGGGTCATCTCCGAGAACACCGAAGTGACGAGCGTCCTCTCCCCCGAGGACGTCGAGGCCGAGGTCGACCCCGGAGCCGAGAGCGAGGACGAGGGCGAGAGCGAGACGGACGCCCCGTCCGCGACGGAGGCCGAGAGCGAGGCCGGAAACGGCGAGGAGCCCCTCCACCCGAACGTCGACGATCCGATCGACGACGGACCGGTCGGCGACCCCGAAGAGGAGGACGACGCGGTGATCCTCACCGACGACCTCTCCGAGCGGGAGTACGGGGAGTGGCCCGCCGAACCCGGCCAGGACTACCGACCCTGGGACCCCGACAACCTGACGGAGTCCGACGACGACGAGTCGGAACCGACCGTCGCGGAGGTCGTCGGCGAGGCCGGCAGCGCGAACGCGGAGTCCGACCGCGACCCGGACGACGCCGGCGCCGAGGGCGACGGGACCGAGGTGGTCGACACCGGGGCCGGGGAGTCGCTGTCCGACGCCGACGCGCCCCCGGACCCCCCGAGCGAGGGCGCCGAGACCTACCGCTGTCGGGAGTGCGGGTACGCGGTCGCCGCGGCCGACACGTCGCTGCGCGCCGGCGATAGCTGTCCCGCCTGCCACGAGGGGTACCTCACTGCTGAACGGAACCACTAAACCTCCCCTCACCTACGAGACACCCATGCGCGAGTATAAGATGCGACGGGGGGAGCATCTCGAGGACCGCATCCCTGACATGGAAACCACGATCGAGGAGTACTTCGGATCGGTCACGGGAACCGAGGAGTACAAGGGCAGCGACCTGTACGTCGTCGGCGAGCCCGACAACCCGGTCTTCGAGCGGATCGTCGCCGGCGCGGTCGAGTACTCCGGGAAGAAGGACAAACTCGCCGTCGAGTTCGAGGAGCGACCGGCCGAGGATGTCATCGCCGAAGGTCACGTCGGCGCCGCGGAGGACGCCGTCAACGCGAAAAACGAGTTCCTCTTGGAGGCGACCGCGCGCGACGCCAAGAGCCGTCGCGACTCCATGAAGCGGTCCGTCGAGGACGACGCCGAGACTCCCGACAACGTCTGAGTCGACGGCGACCGTCAGTCGCCGCGCCCGCGCTGGCGCCCGCGTCCGTCCGGCCGGCGAGACGCCGGTAGCGCGGGGCGCGGTCCCATCCCCCACGCTGCGCGCCACGGGCGAGCCCCCCGCGACCCGCCCGGGTTCACTCGCTCCCGTCCGCGGCGCCGCGTCCGGCACCTCTTCCCGCGTCCGGGCGGACGGCGATGACGCCGTAGCTGTGGACGGTGACCTCACAGGAGGCATATTCGAAGGTGATGTTAGCGTCGCCCTGTGGCGGGCCGCTCACCGTCGGCACGAACAGCGCGTCGAGCACGTCAGGGTCGACGGGCCAGCCGGGGAGGGCCATGTCTACCGGGCCGGCACCGGTCGCCCGGGCGACCGCATCGATCACCGCCCGGCTCACGGAATTCGCGCTGCTGTCGTAGACCGTTCGATACTCCTCTCCGGTCGGGTCGTGAACTTCGGACGCTGTGGGTACTCCGTCGTCCTCGGTCACGGCCCGGCCGGTCCCGAATGGGAACAACTACCATTCCTCGAGCGTGTCATAGAACGGTTACCACACTATAATCATCCTCGATATGGTTGCAGAGAGTTACTAGCTTAGAATACCGTGCACCAAGTGCACGAGTTATGGAATACGTCAGAGAGTACCCTTTCGTTTCCGAATTGTGACTTTTCTCGTTTGTCGGGCGTGATCTGACTCGGTCTGGACGAACGCTGTGAGGATGGCTTCGACGATCTCGGAGCGGCTGGCTCCGAGATCGTCACACTCAGCGACCAGTTCATCCACCTCCTGGACGATTTCTTCGTCAGCAGCGACTCCGAACTTCTCTTTGGCCATAGCTGAACAGTCTAGGAATGGCGTGCACTTAGTGCACGGCGTTTTTTGAGTCGTTAGATCTGATTCAGTAGACCATGTTAACTCTTCTACGACACCCTCTTCCCTTTAGTACCGACACGTATAGAAGTGCCGGTATTTCCGGTTCGACGAGGTCACCGACCGTCGGAGCGCCGCGGGAGCGGTCCGCCGGCTACAGCTTCTCTCGGCTGACCGAAACGCCGGTCGGCGTGACGATCAACTGGTCGTCGTCCTTCTGGACGATGTCGCCGCCCACCTCGCGGGCGACCTGCTTCAGTTCGTCGCTGATGTGTTCCATCGTCCGGTCGCTGGTGGTGTGTCGCGTGATGTCGGCGATGACGATGTCGCCGTCGTAGACGGCGTCCTTGATGGCGATGACGTCCTGTTTGTCGCTGATCTTCGCGATGCGAACCTGCGTCCGCGAGTCCGCGGACTCCGTCTCGAAGTCGTCGATATCCAGTTCGACGTACTCCTCGGTGCTACGCGTCCCCCGTCCTCCGAGGAGCTTGTCCATGAGGCCCATAGCACGTGACGCGCCCGGTGACGGCATAATTCTTACGTCACACGGATTCTCGGCGCTGACGGTCCGCGATCCAGCCCGCAGCCGCGACCGCGGCGACGCGCGACCTGTCGGTGGAAGTATAATCCTAATACGTTTCGCCCTAATTTAATACGCGTTCGCACGATCCGAAGACTATGCGCGACGATACCGCGGGACTGTCGCGACGGACCGTACTGAGAGGAACTGCGAGCGCGCTCGCCGGAGCGGGCGTCGTCGGGGCCGCGAGCGCGGCCCCGGAGGGCGAGGACGACCGAGTCCGAGCGAACGTCGGCTACGCCGCGCCCGGCGGACGGGCGACCGCCCGCGAGGCGGCCGCGGAGGTCGTCCGGGAGTTCGCGTTCGACGCCCTCACCGTCGAAATCGACGAGGCGGCGGCCGGGGCACTCCGCGATCGATCGGACGTCCGGTACGTCGAGCGCGACCGCGAGATGGAGACGCTCGGCCAGACCCTCCCGTGGGGGATCGACCGCGTGGACGCCGAAACCGCGCACGGCGCCGGGGAGACTGGGAGCGGAGCGGACGTCGCCATCATCGACACCGGCATCGACTCCGACCACCCGGACCTCGTCGACAACCTCGGGAATGGACGGGCGTTCCTCTCGGGCATCGAGTCGGACAACTGGGAGGACGACAACGGCCACGGCACGCACTGTGCGGGCATCGCCGCCGCCGTCGACAACAGCGAGGGCGTCGTCGGCGTCGCGACCGAGGCTACCCTCCACGCGGTAAAGGTGATGAACGCCGTCGGGACCGGCCTGACCTCGGACATCGCGAAGGGCATCGAGTACACCGCCGACCAGGGCTGGGACGTCGGCAGCCTCAGCCTCGGATCGGGTTCGTACTCGGAGACCCTCAAGGACGCCTGCGCGTACGCGCAGGCGGAGGGCGTGTTCCTCTCGGCGGCGGCGGGCAACGACGGCGAGTGCACCGACTGCGTGAGCTACCCGGCGGCCTACGAGGAGTGCGTCGCCGTCTCCGCGACGACCGAGAGCGACGACCTCGCCTCCTTCTCCAGTCAGGGACCGGAGGTCGAACTCGCCGCGCCGGGCGAGGACATCTACTCGACGTACCTCGCGGGCTACAACACTCTCTCGGGGACGAGCATGGCCTGTCCGCACGTCTCCGGGGCCGCCGGACAGTTGATGGCGAACGGGTACACGAACGGGGAGGCGCGCCAGCGGCTGAAAGACACCGCCGAGGACGTCGGCCTCTCGGAGAACGAGTCCGGGGCGGGACTGCTCGACGTGGCCGCGGCGCTCGGTCTCGATTCGAGCGACGACCTCTCCTGAACGGGGACCCGAGCCCCGCCGGGCGCGTCGAGGTCCGGCCCGCGGCCACGGCTCGCTCGGGAGTCGGACTCGGGACGAGCGATCAGCGCGCCGAGTCCGGGGAGACGAACGCCCGCAACTGCTCGCGGGAGAACAGCGAGGTCGGCTCGTCCATGTGGACGGCGATCTCGCCCGAGAGCGCCCGCAGTCCGGCCCGCTGGACCGGTCGGGGCAGCGAGTACGCCAGCCGGACGGCGTGGCCCAGGCGGATCTCCGTCCGGAGCGCCCCGCGCCAGGCGTCCTCGTAGTCGCCCAGCGTCCCCGGATCCGTCGGATCGACCGTCCGGACGGCGTGATCGGCAGCCCGCATGCCGTAGAGGATGCCACCGCCGGTGAACGGCTTGGTCTGGCCGGCCGCGTCCCCGACGAGCAGGCTCCGCCGCCCGGTGATCCGCGAGGGCGGCCCGATCGGGATCAGCCCCGAGCACCGCCGGTCGAGGTCGACGCCGTACTCCGCCTGCAGGCGGTCGAACCGCCCGGAGACGTCGTCGCCCGGCGCGGCCGCGAGGCCGTACTCGACGCCCGCGGGACCCCGGGGGATGCGCCATGCGAAGAAGCGGGGGACCGTCAGGTGGACGTCGACGAAGTCGGCATCGTCCGGCGCCTCGTCGAACCCGAGCACGCCGTGGAGGAACTCGCCGGGGTCGGGGATCGAACACGCCGAGCGCACCCGCGAGCGGGGTCCGTCGGCGCCGACGACCATCCGCGCCTCGTACTCCCCGGCCCCGTCGGGGCCGGTCGCGGTCACCGTCACGCGGTCGCGGCGCTCCGCGACGTCGGTGACGGTGTGGCCGTCTCGGACGTCCGCGCCGGCGTCGGCGGCCACCCGCGCGAGGGCCTTGTCCAGCCCCACCCGGTCGACGGCGTTCGAGATGGCGTCGCGGCGGTAGAACGGTTCGGCGTCGCTGCCCGGCCCGCCGACGTGGAAGCGCGCGCCGCGGATGGCGTTCTGGAACAGTTCCTCGCGGGCGCCGTCGGGAACGTAGTCCCACACGTCGAGGCTGACGTGTCCGGAGCACGCCAGCGGCTTGCCGATCTCGCCCTGTTCGAGGACGAGCACGTCGCGGCCCCGTTCGGCGCCGGCCCGGCGCCGACGACGACGAAGTCGTACATTCGACTGTCCGTCACGCGTCGGGATTCATATATCTTCTCGCTTCCGGGGCCACCCCGGTCGGACCGGGGGAGCCCCCATCATGCGGGACTAGTCGTCGCCGGCGGCCGGCTGTTTCCGCTCGCCGCGGGGGCCGTCGAGGTCGACCGCGGGCAGGAGGTCCCGGAGGTAGCGCCCCGTGTGCGACTCCTCGACCGCGGCCACCGCCTCGGGCGTGCCCTCGGCGACGACCTCGCCGCCGTGCTCGCCGCCCTCCGGCCCGAGGTCGACGATGTGGTCGGCGTTCTTCACGAGGTCGAGTTCGTGCTCGACGACGACGACGGTGTTGCCGCCGTCGGTCAGCCGGTGGAGCACGTCGATCAGCTTGCGCTCGTCGTGGCTGTGCAGCCCCGTCGTCGGCTCGTCCAGCAGGTAGAGCGTCTCGCCGGTGTCTTTCTTCCCGAGCTCCTCGGCGAGTTTGATCCGCTGGGCCTCCCCGCCCGAGAGCGTCGTCGAGGGCTGGCCGAGCCGCATGTAGTCGAGACCGACGTCCTTCAGCAACTGGAGGCGTCGCTCGATCTGCGGGACGTCCTCGAAGAAGTCGGAGGCCTCCTCGACGCTCATGTCGAGGACGTCGGAGATGGTGTTCCCGCCGTAGGTGACGTCCAGCGTCTCGTCGTTGTAGCGGGCCCCCTCACACTCCTCGCAGGGGACGTAGACGTCCGAGAGGAAGTTCATGTCGATCTTGACGGTCCCCTGACCGCTGCAGGCCTCACACCGCCCGCCCTTTACGTTGAACGAGAACCGTCCCTTCTCGTAGCCGCGCTGTTTTGCCAGCGGCGTCTGGGCGAACAGCTCTCGGATGTGGTCGAAGACGCCGGTGTACGTCGCCGGGTTCGAGCGGGGCGTGCGACCGATCGGCGATTGGTCGATCAGCCGGACGGTCTCGACGGCGTCGATCCCCTCGATGTCGTCGTGGTCGCCGGGGAAAACGTCCGTGTCGTTCATCCGCCGGACGAGCCCCTTGTAGAGGATCTCGTGGAGCAGCGTCGACTTACCCGACCCGGAGACGCCCGTGATCGCGGTGAAGTTCCCGAGCGGGATGTCCACGTCCAGGTCCTTCAGGTTGTGCTGGCGGGCGCCCCGGACGGTGAGGTGGCCGTCGGCCTCGCGGCGCTCGTCGGGGACCGGGATCGCCTTCCGGCCGGCGAGGTAGTCGCCGGTGATCGACTCCTCGGCGTCCATCACGGCCTCGGCGTCGCCGTTGACCACGACCTCGCCGCCTCGCTTGCCGGGGCCGGGCCCCATGTCGATGATGTTGTCCGCGCGCCACATCGTCTCCTCGTCGTGCTCGACGACGACCAGCGTGTTCCCCAGGTCGCGCAGTCCCTCCAGGGTGTCCAGCAGGCGGTCGTTGTCGCGCTGGTGGAGGCCGATGGATGGCTCGTCGAGGACGTAGAGGACGCCGACGAGGCCGGAGCCGACCTGCGTGGCCAGCCGGATGCGCTGGCTCTCCCCGCCCGAGAGCGTCGACGCCTCGCGGTCGAGCGTGAGGTACTCCAGGCCGACCTCCTCCATGAAACCGAGGCGGGCGCGGATCTCCTTGACGATCTCCTCGGCGATGGTCCGGTCGCGCTCCGAGAGGGCCGCCTCCAGCCCCTCGAAGTGCGCCAGGGCGTCGCCGATGGACATGCGGTTGACCTCGGTGATCGGCGTCCCGGCGACCAGCACCGCCCGCGAGGCGGGCTTCAGCCGCGTCCCGTCGCAGGCCGGGCAGGTCGTCGTCGCCATGTAGTCCTCGATGTGCTCGCGGGTGCTCTCGGAGTCGGTCTCGACGTACCGGCGGTCGAGGTTCGGGATCACCCCCTCGAAGCGCTTCTCCTTGCGCCGGGTGCCGTTCCGCGTCGATCGCCGGAAGACGACCTCCTCGTCGGTGCCGTAGAGGAACGCCTCTCGCACGTCGGGATCGAGGTCCTCGAAGGGGGTCGACAGCGAGACGCCGAAGTGCTCGGCGACGGCGTCCAGCCGAGTGCGGTAGTACGACCGCGAGTAGCTCCAGGGCTCGAAGACCTCCTTGAGGGGCTTCGACGGGTCCCGGACGACGAGGTCTTCGTCGACCTCCTTGGTCTCGCCGATCCCCTCGCAGGCAGGGCAGGCGCCGTGGGGCGAGTTGAAGGAGAACGACCGGGTCTCGATCTCGGGAAGGTCGATCCCGCAGTGAGTGCAGGCGAGGTCCTCCGAGAACGCAACCACCAGGCGGTCGTCCTCCTCGCCGGCCAGATCGCCCGTCGACCGGGCGGTCGCGCCGCCCAGTTCCGCGTCCTCGGAAGGGTCGGGCAGAATCACCCTCAGCGTCCCGTCGGCCTCCTCGAGGGCGGTCTCGACGGAGTCGGTGATCCGCGAGCGGGCCTCCTCGCTGACCTTCACGCGGTCGACGATCACGTCGACGCTGTGGAAGTAGTTCTCGTCGAGGTCCGGACGGTCGGTCGCGAGGTCGTACTCCTCGCCGTCGATCTCGACGCGGGCGTACCCCTCGGCCAGCAGTTCGTCGAAGAGATCCTCGAAGGCTCCCTTCTGGTCGCGGACGACCGGCGCTGCGAGTTTGGCCTTCGTCCCCTCGGGGAGGTCGAGGATCCGCGAGACCATGTTCTGGGCGCTCTGTTCGCCGACCTCGCGGCCGCACTCCGGGCAGTGGGGCGTGCCGACCCGGGCGTACAGCAGGCGGAGGTAGTCGTGGAGTTCGGTGACGGTCCCGACCGTCGATCGGGGGTTGTTGGCCGCGTTCTTCTGGTCGATCGAGATGGCCGGCGAGAGCCCCTCGACGGTCTCGACCTGGGGCTTGTCCATCTGCCCGAGGAAGTTGCGGGCGTACGCCGACAGCGACTCGATGTAGCGGCGCTGTCCCTCGGCGTAGACGGTCTCGAAGGCCAGCGAGGACTTCCCCGACCCCGAGAGGCCAGTCACGACCGTGAACTCCTCGCGGGGGATCTCGACGTCGACGTCCTTCAGGTTGTGTTCCTCGGCCCCCCGGACCTCGATGAACTCCTTCATCAACTGCGCCAGGAGTGGACCGCCTGAAACCCTGTCGGTCGCGGGGCGCCGGTGCGGTTTCCGTCGGGTCGAGGGGCGGTGCGAGGCGCCGCCGGGGGTCCGGCCGCGCCGGCGGAGTTTTAATACCGGTCACGGGAGAAGCGCCGCCATGGCCGACGCTGACGCGGACGACGTCATCGCCGGGATCGACCTCTCGGGCGACCGGTACGCAGTCAAACAGAGCCTCGTGCGGAACAGGTACGCCGTCCTCGACGAGGGAGGGAGCGTCGTCCTCCGGGGGAAACAGAAGCTGCTCAAGGTCAGAGAGGAGTTCCCCTTCACCGGCGCCGACGGGGACGTCGTCTTCCGCATCAAGGCGAAGAACCTGCTCGACGTCGCGGGCAGCTACGCGCTGGTCGACGAGGGAACCGGCGAGACGTTCGCGGTCATCGAGAAGGAGTTCACGCTGTTCACCCACGTCTACAACGTCCGGAGCCCCGGCGGGGACCTCCTCGCGCGCATCGCGTCCGAGAGCGCCGTCGTGATGGCGCTGAAGAGCGTCTCTGACCTCGCGGGGCTGCTCCCTCACTCCTACTCGATCACCGGTCCCGACGGCGCCTCGATCGGGTCGATCGAGGAGCGGTTCTCGCTCCGGGACGTCTACGACGTCCACGTGGGAGACACCGGCGATGCGCCCCACGAGGCCATCGTCGCCGCCGCCTGCGCCATCGACGCGCTCGAGGGCAACTGACGCGACTGGCCGGCGGCAGTCTCTCCCGGGCGCGACCGGGCCGGATCGGGTCCGGACGCCGGGCGCGAGACCGACCGCTCCACCGGCGGGAGCGGCGACGCCGAGGAAGTGGCGCTTTTTGTCCCTCGCCGCCGTCGGTACGCCCATGATGGCCCCGACGCACGTCCTCGCTGGACTCGCCGGGGCGTCCCTGCTGGTCGCGACCGCCCCCGAGCACGCGACAGTCGGCGCGCTCGCGGCCGCCGCCGGCGGGGTCGCCCCCGACCTGGACGCGCTGGTCGGCACTCACCGCCGGACGCTGCACTCCCCGGTCTACGGGACGCTCGTCGCCGCGCCGGCGGTCGCGCTCGCGGCGCTGGCCCCGTCGGCGCTCACGGTCGCGCTCGCGGCGTTTCTCGGCGCGGCCGCGCTGCACGCCGTCGCCGACGCCCTCGAAGGGGGACGGGAACTCCGCCCGTGGGAGCGCACGACCGACCGGGCGGTCTACAGCCACTACCACGGCCGGTGGCTGCGTGCCCGCCGGCTGGTCCGCTACGACGGCGCCCCCGAGGACCTCGTGCTCGCGGCGCTGCTGGCGGTACCGTCGCTCGCCGTTCTCCCCGGAGCGCTCCGGTGGCTCCCCGCGGCCTGTCTCGCCGTGGCCGTCCCGTACGCCCTGGTCCGCCGGCGGATCCCCGGCCTGGTCGAGCGGTTCCGGGCGCGGACGCGGGCGTGAGCGTGAGCGAGGACGGGACTCGGATCGGCGCCCCCGCGAAGGTGCGATGGACACCCCCGCCTCGCCCGCGGTCGGACGCCCGCAGCGGGCGGAGACGGTCGCCCTCGCCCTCCTCACGTGACGTGTGTAGCTCCGACCGCGGTCGGTCGAATAGGTGTTGCCGCCGCGGCCATCGAGCGGGTCTCGTAGCCACCGGACAGGAATGCCCGGGGTCGAACGCGGACGCCTGCGCTCGCTGGCGGATCGCGGCCGTCGAGGCCTGCCGCTGGTCGGGGCGACCGGGGCCGCCGCCGTCGGCCGGGCGGCCCTTGGAGACCGGCGTAGTCGCGCTGCCGACGGCAGTCGGTCCCCGGATCCTCGGCGGCCTGCTGGCGCTTGCGTTCGCGGCGCTGGCCTGCTGGGGTCTCGTCCTCGCGGTCGTCCTCTGGGCGCTCGGGACGGACGTCGGGCCGGCCCGGGCGGCCGGTCTCTCGCTGGCGACGAAGTTCGTCGGCGCGGTCGCTCCCTTCGGCCAGGCGACCGGCGGACCCGTCAGCGGGCTACTGGTCGCCTCGGGCGTCGACGTGGAGTACGAGCGGGCGCTGGCCGCTGTCGTCGCCGTCGACGCCGTTACCTGCGCGAGGGGGCTGGCGCTCGGAGCGGTCGGCGCCGGAGTCGGTGGTCCGGCCGGCCGTCGGCTCCCGGGGGCCCCGGCCGCTATCGCGGTCGTCGCCGGGGGCGCGCTGGCCCGCCTCCACCCGCGGTTCGAGTCGCCGGGGCGAGCGGCCGTCCACGAACGGATCGGCGGGCCGTTCGCGGCCGTCGGGCGAATCCTGCGGGCGGTCGACGCGTCGGTGGCGTTCCCGCTGCTCCTCGGCGTGCTCCCGCCGGCGAGCGTCGGCACGCTGGTGCCGTCACCCGGGGGCGCGGCCGGCGTCGAGGCGGCGCTGATCGGCCTGCTGGTCTCGCTGGCGGGCGTCGCGGTCGCGCCGGCGTCGGCGGCGGTCCTCCCCTTCCGGACGGCGACGTTCTGGGCGCCCCTTCCGGTGCGTGCGCTGCCGGCGGCCTGTTTCGGCGGCCGCGAGCTGTTCCGGGCGGCGCTGCCCTGATCAGACCGACTCGGGGAGCCACCCGCCGTCGATCTCGACGTTCTCGCCGCTGACGTAGCTGCTGTCCTCATCGCAGAAGAACAGCAGCGCCTGCCGGAGGTCCTCGAAGGCCGCCGGACGGTTCCGCGGGAGGTCCTCGGGGAACTCATCGGAGTTCTCGACGACGTACGGCGAGACGGCGTTGACGGTGATCCCGTCGTCCTGGGTGTCGGCCGCGAGCATCCGGGTGAACATGAGCACGCCCGCCTTCGCCGCGAAGTACGGGAAGTTCTTTGGGCTGACCAGCCCCTTCTCGCTGGAGGCGTAGCCGACGTTGACGATCCGTCCCCACCCGGCCTCGCGCATGGGACCCAGCGCCCGCCGCGAACAGAGACAGGTCGCGTTGAAGTTCGTCTCGAGGACTCCGTTCCAGGTGTCCCAGTCGATGTCGGTCCAGTGGCTGGGCGCGAAGTCCCCGACGTTGTTGACGAGCACGTCCACGCTCCCCAGGTCGGCCTCGACGGCCTCGAACAGCGCGTCGACGCCCTCGGGGTCGGTCACGTCCGCGCGGACGGTCGTCGCCGCCGCGCCGCGGTTCCGGAGGTCCTCGGCGACCTCGCGGGCGGCGTCGGCGCTCGTGTGGTAGTGGACCGCGGCGTCGGCACCGCTGTCGACGAGCGCTGCCAGCAGTCGGCGCCCGATGCCCCTCGCGCTGCCCGTCACGAGTGCCGTCCGGCCGTCGAGATCCGGCTCGATCATGTCCGGGGCTGCGGGCGCCGGCGGCTTACCACCTCGGGATCGGAATCACCGCCTGGCGCGGCGCTTCCACTCCCGTTCCTGGCCGCGCTCGGTGAGGTGGCGCCGGCCGTCGGCGATCTCCTCGCGGGCCGCCCGCTCGAAGCCCGTCACCGAGGCGAGAAAGCCCGACTCGAAGTCCTCCAGCAGGTCGTAGCTCCACCGCTCGCCGTTCTCCCGGACGACCCCCAGGGGGAGGTGCTCGTCGCGCAGTTCGTCGGCGAGACTGTCCCGGTCGGTCGCCCGCAGCAGCTGTTCGGCCTCCGCGAGGTGGTCCATCGCGTGGCCCGTGTTGTGATGGAAGGCGACGAGGTTCCCGTGGGCCCGCCGGAGCCACTCTACGCCGAGTTCGATCCGGTGGAGGGCCTCGCGCTCCTCCTCGGTGACGTCCTCGCTCCCGTGCATATCGTTAACGTAACACGTTCCAGGGTTTATCACTGTCGGACGGACCGGCCTCGCAGGGGTGCGTCCCTCGAACGGTCGCGGCGAGCCGGCGTCGCCGCACGGTAGTTCGGTCGGCGCGCACCCGTCCGTATCGCGCCCGTTCCTCCCCTCACGTCCGGTCGCGGTTGTCGCGGACCGCCCCCTGCGAGGGTCCGCACGCTCGGGGTAACCACCCCCTACCCTCGGAAGGTTAACACGGTCCCGAAGTAATGTGTCGGTATTTAAGTTGAAGCGCGGCCCCTGATTCGACAATGCCCTACTACGCGGGCGTCGACCTGGGGGCGACGAACATCCGTGCGGTGGTCGGCGACGGCGACGGGGAGGTCCTCGCCCGGAGTCGGCGCGAGACGCCGACCGGACCGACGGGTATCGCCGTCACGGAGGCCATCCTCTCGGCGCTGCGGGAGGCCTGCGAGACCGCCGGCGTGGGTCCGGACCGCCTGGAGGCGGCGGGCCTGTGTTCGTTCGGTCCGCTCGACCTCCAGGAGGGGACCGTCGAGAACCCCGCCAACCTGCCCGAGAGCGTCGACCGCATCCCGCTGACCGGCCCGGTCGGGAACCTGATCGGCTCGGACCGGGTCTACCTCCACAACGACACCAGCGCCGGCGTCATCGGCGAGCGCTTCTTCAGCGATCGCAACCCCGACGACATGATCTACCTGACGCTCTCCAGCGGCATCGGCGCCGGTGTCACCGTCGACGGCCACGTTCTCCAGGGGTGGGACGGCAACGCCGGCGAGGTCGGCCACATGACCGTCGACCCCGAGGGACGGATGACCTGTGGCTGCGGCCGGCCGGGCCACTGGGAGGCGTACTGCTCGGGGAACAACATCCCCCGCTACGCCCGCCACATCCACGAGACCCAGAGCGTGCCGACCGACCTCCCGCTGGACGCCGAGAGCTTCGACGCCGCGGACGTCTTCGCGGCCGAGGCGACCGGCGACCCGCTGGCGGTCCACACGGTCGAGCGGGTGGCCGAGTGGAACGCGATCGGCGTCGCGAACATCTGTCACGCCTACGCGCCGCTGGTGATCTACGTCGGCGGCGCCGTCGCGCTCAACAACCCCGACCGGGTGCTCGACCCGATCCGCGAGCGCCTCGAGGGGCGGCTGCTGGTCAACCGCCCCGACGTCGAACTGACGAAACTCGGCGACGACGTGGTCGTCCTCGGCGCACTGGCGAGCGCCGTCACCGGCGGCGGCACGCGGCGGTAGCCGACGGACGGGACCGCAAGGCCTACCACCTGACGCGACCTCGCTGGGGCATGCGCGATCCCCGGTCGAGCGTCACCCGGCGGCGGGTCCTCCGCACCGCCGGGAGCGCGCTCGCCCTCCCCGCACTCGGCGGGTTATCGACGACCCGCGTTCGGGCACACCCCGAGTCCGAGCCCGGCTCCCAGTCCGGAACCGAGACCGAGACCGAAACCGACTCCGGAGGACCGCGCGCGCACCCCGAGGACTACGGTCCCCTCGGCCGCGTCGAGGTCGCCGGAGCGAAGGAAGCCGTCGTCGCCGACGGCACTGCCTACCTCGCGACGACCTCCGGGTTCGCGACCGTCGACCTCGCCGACCCGGCCTCGCCGTCGGTGCTCGCCGAGCGCCGCGATCTCCTCTCGGACCGCGAGAACGGTCCGCTGCACGACGTCTGGGACGTGGCGTTCGACCGCGACGCTCTCCTGGTCGTGGGTCCCGCCCACGGCGGCGACGACCTCGCGGCCGCCGTCGTCTACGACGTGAGCGACCCGGCGGACCCGCGACGGCGCACCGTCCACGAGACCGACTACCCCATCCACAACGCCTTCCTCGACGGAGAGACCGCATACCTCACCGGCAACGACGGCCGCAGGAACCCGATGGTCGCCGTCGACGCGACCGGCGGCGGAGAACTGGGGCGGTGGTCGGTCGCCGACGCCGACGAGGCGTGGCTGGACGTTCCCTCCGGACTCCGGACGCTGCACGACCTCTGGGTACAGGACGGCGTCGCCTCGCTGGCCTACTGGGACGCCGGCACGTGGCAGGTCGACGTGAGCGACCCGACCGCCCCGGAACTGATCGCCCGTATCCGCGGGGCCGACCCCTCGGCGGTCGCCGAGCGCGACCGGGCGAACGTGCTCGAACCGCCGGGCAACGACCACTACGTCACGGTCGACGAGGACGGGACGCTGCTGGGGGTCGGCGTGGAGTCCTGGGACGCGACCCCGGACCGGCCGGGCGGCGGCCCCGGCAGGATCCACCTCTACGACGTCTCGACGCCGACCGATCCCCGGGAGGTGGCGACGATCACCCCGCCGCGCGCCGACGACGAGACCCGCGGGGGGACCTGGACCACCGCCCACAACTTCGAACTCTCGAACGACCGCCTCTACAGCGCCTGGTACCAGGGGGGCGTCCGAGTGTTCGACCTCTCGAACCCCTCGGCGCCCGGTCTCCTCCGGGCGTGGGAGGACCGCGACGCCGCGAGCTTCTGGACCGCGCGGACGGCCGCCTCCGGCGACTTCTTCGTCGCGAGTTCGACCGACTATCGGGGGAAGCTCCCGGCGCTGTTCACCTTCCCCGACGCGGGGCCCGACGAGCGCTCGACGCTGACTCAGACGCCGACGCCCACCGACACCCCGGACGCGGGGAACTCCTCGAACGGCGGATCGGCCGGCGAATCCCCGGACGGGAGCACCGAGACGCCGACCGAGACGCCCACGCCGACCGCGACGAGCGAGGACGGTCCCGGATTCGGTCCGCTGGCCGCGCTGGCCGGCCTCGGCGCCGGCGCGTGGGCCGCGCTCCGGAGCGGCGGGAACTGACGCCGCTAGTCCCGCAGCGCGCTCTCGACGGCGCCGGCGACGCTCCGGGCCCGCTCGGCCAGCGGTTCGGACACCCGGTCGGCGGCCACCGCGGCGTCGAGTTCGTCGTCGTCGACCCGCTCGACGGTCCCGTCGCCGTGTTTGACTACGTCCACGTGAAGGTCGACGTACCGGGCGGCTTCCGGGAACAGTTCGACGGGCGTGCAGACGTTGACGTACGTTCCCCGGCGCCGGCCGTCGCCGCTCCGGTAGACCCGTCATCCGCCGGCGGACGGTGATCCCGCCGTCGGGGTCGTAGTCGGTCACCTCCCCCTCTCCGAGGACGATCAGGCGACCGTCGGGCTTGCCGTGACCGATCGCCACCTCGTCGCCCTCCCGGGGGCCGAACTGCCTGGTGAGCGCGGCGAAGGGAAAAGCGCCCTCGTCGCCGCCGCTCTCGGGCCCGCAGACGGCCTCAGCGAAGTCGACAGCGGCGCTTGCGGCCTCGGTCGCCGCCTTGCACCGGTGGTGACCGGCCATCGTCGCCGTCACCGCCCGCCGGTGGTCGTCGAGCGCGAACCGGGAGGCCCGGCCGAACCAGACCCACGTCGTCGCCCGTCCCTCGGTCAGTCGCCCCGGGTCGCCCACCTCCTCGCCGAGGGCGTCGACGTCGGCGGCCCGGTCGTTGAGGCGCTCGAGGGTCGCCGCCAGCGCGTCCAGGTCGGCGTCCTCGGCGGCGTCGTCCCAGCGGACCGCCCACCCCTCCCGCGGATCGGCCGGGAGGACGCTCGCGAGTTCCAGCGCCGCCCCGCTCTCGTCCTCGCCGGGGACGAGTCGCGCCAGCCCCGACTCGACGACCGCGACCGGGTCACACAGCGGTCGGTCGTCGTCCCACGGCGGGACCGCCGACCGGACCTGCACGCGGAGCGCGTCGCCCTCCTCGACGTAGTCGTCGGTCCGGTCGAACGGGAGGTACCCCTCGGCGGGACCCAGGTCGAGGACGGCCCCCCGGGTCCCGGTAGAGGCCACGCGGGCGTCGAACACCGCACCCGTCGGCGCGGGGTCCGACCACGCCAGCGCGTCGACGCCCACCGCCCGGAGTGAGGGGCCGACGGCGTCGACGGCGGCGGTCCGGCCCTCGACCCCTACGCCCTGGCGGTCACGGGTGGTCGCCACCCCGACGTCGGCGGGGACCGGCGGCAGGTCGACGTCGAACCGATCGCGCAGCGCCGCCGATCCCTGGACCACCTCGTGGCCGCGGTCGGTCAACAGGCGGGTCAGCGCCGTCGCGTAGATGCCCCGCACCCGGACGCGCGCGGCGTCGCGGTCGCCGTCGTCCCCGGCGGTCCCCTCGCTGTCCCCGGAACTCATAGGCCGTCCGGGTCGGGCGCGAACCGGACGCGGTCGTCGACGGTCGGCCCGAGCGCGAGTTCGACGGTACCGTCGTCGAGCGGTCGCCCCCCCTCGACCGGGACACCCCAAGAGGCGAATCGGAGGTAGCCCCTGATGTCGTCGGCGTGAGTGTAGAGGTCGAGGTACTCGAGGTCGTGTTCCTGGATTCCGCCGGCGCTGTGGGCCCGGTCCATGTCGGAGTAGACGACCGACAGCCCCTCGAAGAATTCGAGCAGGGCGTCGGCGTCCTCCCGGGTCAGCTCGGTCACCCGGTCGCTGACCTCGCGCAGTTGCTCGGTGGAGAGGCCGACTTCCCGGAGCGCGGCCTGGGTCCGCTGGTCGAAGTGCATGGCCGCGCTTCGCGGCCGCCCGTCGAAAAGGCCACGGTGCGCGCCGGAGGGGCTAGACTTAGGGGTTTCCTCGTTCTCGGTGTCTCCCATGAGGCAACGAGACCCGGTGGAGGCGCGGGCGGACAGCTCGCGCGACCTATACGACATCGCGACGTGGGAACCGCGGAGCCGGCTCGACCGACTGTCCGGGCGGGTCTACGGTGGCGTCGTCCGCGTCGCCCGCTATCTCGTCTACCTCCTCGCGCTGTTGATCACCATCGGCATCGTGGCCCAGACCGTCTCGGCGGCCGTCGAGTTCGTCAGTTTCCCCGTTCTCGGCGTGCTGACCGGGCTGTCGGCGATCCCGGCGCTGGCGCTCGCGGCGTACGTCTACGTGACCGACGTCACGACCGACGAGCCGCTGTCGCTGCTGGTCGCCACGTTCATCCTCAGCGTACTGTTCGCCGGGTTCGCGGCCATCGTCAACTCGGCGTTCGGCTTCATCCAGATGTTCGGCCCGATCGGCTACGTCGCCTTCTTCTTCGTGGTCGTCGCGCCCGTCGAGGAGTCGGTCAAGCTCCTGTCAGTGCGGCTGTACGCCTACCGCGACGACCGCTTCAACGCCGTCATCGACGGCGCGGTCTACGGTGCGGTCGCCGGCCTCGGGTTCGCCACCATCGAGAACGGCATCTACATCTCCCGGGGCGTGCTCAACTCCACGCAGGCCATGGGGCCGGGCTACCTCGCCCAACTGGGCGCCGCCGGCGGCACGACGGCCGTCCGGGCGCTCGCCGGCCCGGGGCACGTCATCTACTCGGCGTTCGCGGGCTACTACCTCGGGCTGGCGAAGTTCAACCCCGACCGCGCCGGCCCCATCGTCGCGAAGGGGATCCTCATCGCGGCGTTCATCCACGCGCTGTACAACACCCTCGCGACAGTCGGGCTGCCGGTCCTGACGGCGGTCTTCCCCGACGTCCCGCAGTTGCTCCTGTTCCTCGGGTTCGTCGTCGTCTACCAGGGCTTCTTCGGGTACCTGCTCTACCGGAAGCTCCGGCGCTACGCGCGGGCGTACAGGGCCGTGCGCAGCGACGCCGAGCGGACCGGGGGCGACATCGACGTCGAGTCGACCGAGTTCGACGGGTGAGCGCGCGCCGTTCGATCGCGCGCTCCCTCGGGCGTCGTCGTCCGGTCACTCGCTCGCTCCGTTCTCCTCTCGACGGGCGTAGGGCGCCTGGGGATCGCCGCCGCCGGCCGCGAGCAGTCGCTCGACGTACTTCGCGATCACGTCGACCTCCAGGTGGACCGGGTCGCCGACGGCCTTCTCCGAGAGGTTCGTCAGGTCGTAGGTCGCCGGGATGACCGCGACGGCGAACTCGTCGGCGGCGAGGTCGGCGACGGTCAGCGAGATCCCGTCGACGGTGATCGATCCCTTCTCGACGACGTACTGCGCGAGGTCGCCGGGCAGCGAGAAGGCGAACTCCCAGTCGTCGCCCACGCGCTCGATCCGGGTCACCTCGGCGGTCCCGTCGACGTGACCCTGGACGACGTGGCCGTCGAAGCGGCCGTCGGCCGGCAGCGCTCGCTCGAGGTTCACCCGGTCGCCGACCGCGAGGTCGTCGAGGTAGGTCCGCGCGAGCGTCTCCGCCGAGAGGAACAGTTCGAAGCCGTCGGCGTCGCCGCCCTCGACGGTGAGGCAGGCGCCGCTGACGCTGACGCTCTCGCCGTGGGCCAGTTCGTCGGCGAACCCGCAGGCCACGCGGACGCGCGTGCCGTCCGCTCCCTCGCGCACCTCGCGCACCTCGCCGGTCGTCTCGACGATGCCGGTGAACATGCCCGGCGGTAGGTGGGGCGGCGTGCAAAGGGTTGCGTTCCGGGCGCGGAGCGCGTGGCTTTTCACCGCTGCCGGGAAACGGGAGGTATGGCCCGCGGGATCGTCGGAACCCTCCAGTTGCTCGGGACGGTGGTGCTCGCCGCGCCGCTGGCGCTGCTCGGCGTCCAGTTCCTCCTCTCGGGGCGGGAGCTCACCGGTGCCCTCTTCGTCGTGCTCGCGGCCGCGATGATCGCCCTCGAAGAGTACCTCACCACCCCCCAGGACGTGCCCGCGAAAGCCGCCGAGCGGGCGGTCGGGAGCGTCGTCGACGACGACGATCCGGACCGGTAGCCGCCGCTCCTCACGCCCCGCTCTCGTCCTCCTCCATCCGGACCGTGAGCACGGGCACGTCGGCGCTGCGGACCACCTTCTCGGTGACGCTGCCCAGCAGGTACCGTTCGAGACCGCGCCGGCCGTGGGTCGCCATCACCACGAGGTCGATCCCGTTGGCGTCAGCGTACTCGAGGATCGCCTCGTGGGGATCCCCCCGGATCACCTGGCCGACGACTGCGATCCCGCGGTCGTCGACGCGGTCAGTCGTCGCCTCGACGACCGACTGTCCCTCGGTCTCGAGTTGCTCGGCGACCTCGTTGCCGACCGTCGCCATCCCCCGGGTGTCCGTGTCGACGACGTAGAACACGTGCAGGGTCGCGTCGTAGGTCACCGCCAGGTCGACCGCGTGATCGAGGGCGGCCTCGGCCCCGTCGCTCCCGTCCGTCGGAAAGAGGATGTGGTCGTACACACCCCCGCTAGCCGGGGGCACGATCATAGCACTGTCGGGGGTTACAGGTCGGAATCCGCCGCTCGGCCGGGAGAGTCGCGGGGCGTCAGTTCGCGGCGAGGGGTTCCTGAGCCTGCGCGATGAGGTCGTCCAGGGGCAGCCCGGTCGGCTCGTTGTGCAGGAGGACGTCGATGGGGAGGGTGGGCGCGCCGTCGACGAGGTTCTCCAGCAGGACGAGCCGTTCCCGCGCCCGGGACATCCCGACGTAGAACACCCGGCGCTCGTTGTCTGTCAGCGTCGGCACCGGGTCCGTGTGCTTGGTGAACTCGTCGACGTCCCCGACCTCGCTGCCCCCGTCCGTGCGGTCTTGGAGGCTGGCGGCCATCTGCTCGACGACCTTCTCGGTGAGGTCGGTGGCGACGAACACGTGATCGGCCTCGCGGCCCTTCGCGGAGTGGATCGTCCCCACGCGGACCCGGGAGGGGTCGACGTGCTGGTAGTCCCCGGAGAAGTACGCCTCGATCGAGCGGGTCTGGTAGTTGGTCACCTTCCGGATCATGTCGCCGGCGCTGGCCGGATCGGGCGTGAACGGGGCGTGGTCCTTGACGAACGCGGGGCCGACCTCCAGTTCGCGGAGGTCGTCGACGCCGGCCTCCTCCTGGCGGTCGTCGATGGCGTCGAAGAGGTCGTCGCGCTGGCCGGTGCCGAAGGCCGCTGAGTCGAGCATCTCCGCGAGCCGCCGGGCCTGCAGGCCGTCGATCGGTTCGCCGTCGTGGAGCGCCTCGACGGCGTCGATGTAGTCGATCAACCGGTCGGTCCACATCCGCTGGTCGGTCAGCGCCCGGAACGGGATCCCGTAGTCGATGAACTCGTCCATGAACTGGAACATCTGGTAGCGCGCCCGGAACAGCACCATCACGTCGCCGTCCTCGTCCTGTTCGACGGTCGCGCGGATGTTGCGCACGAGGTCGTACATCGAGGGCGACCGGACGGCCTCGACGCGCCCGCCCTCGGTCCGGGGCCGGAAGTCCTTCTCCTGGCGCTCGCGGACGTGGGCGATCTCCCGGTTGACGACGTTGAGAATCCGGGAGGGGAGCCGGTAGGAGGTGTCGAGGATCACGTCGTCGCCTTCCTCGTCGAGCAGGAGGCTCGGGTCCGCGCCCTGCCAGGCGTAGACGACCTGGTCGTCGTCGCCCGCGATCAGCGCCCGCTTCATGTGGGGCTTCCACTCGTCGTAGACCTCGTACTGCAGGGTCGTGATGTCCTGGAACTCGTCGATGACGAGGTAGTCGACGTTCGGGAGCAGCGAGCGCTGCTTGACCCGTTCGAGCATGTCGGCGAAGCCGATCACGCCCTGCTCGCCCTTGTAGCTCCGCCAGGCGCGGATCGCCTCGGGGACGTCGAGGCGGTCGTCGCTGGAGGGCCAGGTCGGCGTGTACTTGTTGCCGGTCTGGGACTCGGGGTCGATCTCGGGGGGGAGGCGCACCTCGTCGACGTTCCACTGGAAGGGGACGTCGTACCAGTCGGCGACGTCGCGGCGGGTGCGCTGGAGCCACTGGCTGGTCGCGATGATCTTGTTGCCCATCGTCGTCGACCGGGAGGAGCGGCGCCGGGAGGCCTCGTACTCGTCCTCGAACTCGAGGCCGTAGTCCTCGCAGAACTCCTTCTTCTGTTTCTCGCCGACGACGTCCCCCCGCGAGAGGTCGAGCAACTCGTAGGCCTTCGCGTGCATCGTACAGACGTTCCCCCGCAGCGACCGCGGGTTCTCGTCGAGGCGCTCGGCGAGGCGCTCGCGGATCTCGGCGGCGGCCGCACGGGTGTACGAGACGACGAGGACGTCGTCGACCGCGACGCCGTCGTCGAGCAGTCCGTCCACGCGGTCGAGAAGTGCCGTCGTCTTCCCGCAACCGGGGCCCCCGAACAGTCGGGTGACCTGCGCGTCAGTCATTAGGGGTCGAAAGGCTCCCTCCGGTATAAGTAACGTGGGTTACCTGCCGAAAACGCGCGCGCGGCAACCGCTACGGCGACCAGCCGCAGACGCTACACTCCATCGCCGACATGTCGTGGAGTCCCATGCACTCGGGACACTGCTTCTTGTTATACTCCGTCTCCCAGCCCGGCGCCTCCGTTCTGTGCCCCCGTTCCGAGAGGAACTCGTCGAACATGTCGCCGTTGGTAGCCATACAGGTATGATAATGCACACCATAGTTGATAAAGCTACTGTTACCCCGCAGTCTTTGTGAGAACTGGAGAGAATCCGCCGTCGGGAAAACGTCCGTCCAGGGATCCGGGATCGTTCCGCCCCCGGACGGCCGACGGAAGAACCGACCTCGGGGCCGAGGCACCGACTGGATCGGCCGGGCGGAGACCGGAACCGATCGACTGCGGCGGGAAGCGCGTGTCCCCGGTCCCCAGGACTGCGGGCGCTACGCCAGGAAGAAGATCAGCGCGGTCAGCCCCGTCACGCCGGCGACGAAGGCGGCCGCCAGCACGCCGCCCATCGAGATCATGGCGTTGGCGTGACTGGCGAGGGTCTCGGTACGGTCGTTGCCGAACACCGTCACCGTCGCGTGCTCGGTGGCCATCCCCGCCTCGACGGGTTCGAGGTCCTCTCGGGCCTCGCCGACGAGGTCGACGATCAGCGACTCCAGCGCGGCGCAGTCGATGGCGGCGCCGACCTGGTTGTCCGCGTCGACGGTGTTGACGACGTGGGTGTCGGTGGTCATCACCTCGGCGCGGTCGACGCCGGTCGCGCGGGCGGCCTCCACGAGGCGGTCGCGCAGTCCGGGTTCCATGTTGTTGCCGTCGACGAGCACGTACGCCGTCTCCTCGCCACCGACGGCGGTGACGGCTACCCGGACCCCGAGCGGACCGATCCCCTCTCGGGGCGTCCAGTCGGTGCGGTCCCAGGCGACGCCCAGACGGAGCGGATCCGGGGCGGCGGCGGCCAGTTCCCGGCCGGCCGCACGGGCCGCGCGGATCATCGCGAACGACCGCTCGCTGCCGGGCGTGACGTGGCCCAGGTCCTCTCCGGCCAGTCCGTCGTTGCTGTTGTGCGCGTCGACGAGCATCGCCTCCTCGAGGCCGGGGGCGTAGCTCGCGACGGCCAGCGCGGCGCCGCCGAACGCCTGCCCGAGCACCGTCGCCTCGTCGACGGACGCGCGGACGCTCGGCGTCGCCTCGGCGTCGTACTCGACGCGGTCGTAGGCCCGCTCGGCGACCTCGAGGACGGTGTCGACCTCCCGCTCGGTGACGAGGTTGAAGTCGTGGCCGGCGGTGGCGTGGGGGGGAAAGCCCAGCCCGTCGGTCGACCGGGCGACGCGCTCGGGGAGGTTGCCGCCGCCGATCTCGCCCATCGGTCCCGGGTGGATCATCGGGAGGACGAACCGGGCCTTCTCGTCGCCGGCCTCGCGGCGGAAGGAGAGCACGGTGACGGGGACGACCGCCTCCTCGCCTAGCTGCTCGAAGAAGTCCTCCAGTTCCCGGGACCCCTCGGCGATGTGGCCGACGAACCCCCGGGCGAAGTCGAGCACGCTCACCCCGAGGCTGCGCTTCCAGGGCTGGTCGATGGTGACGATAAACACCTGCACCGCGACGGCGTACAGCACACAGAGCCCGGCCAGCAGCAGGAAGTCCGCGGGGGCGATGATCGACAGCGCCGGCGGGGCCTGCTCGGGTCGCGAGAGATACGACCGGACCAGCGGCCCGCCGATTTCCAGATAGCGCATCGTCCCGCTGTAGACGAACAGCAGGGCGGCCCCGGCGACGGTCTGGATGCTCGCGGTCGGGACGGCCAACAGCAGCGACTTCCGGGAGACCGCCATCACGACCAGCAGGCGGACGGCGAAGACGCTCGCCAGCGCGAACAGAAGCGAGTCGAAGACGAACTGCTGGCCGACCGGCGGGACCTGTCGGAGCGGCCCGGAGACCATCACCGCCAGGCCGGCGAGCACCATCACGCCCACGGTGAGCAGTTCACAGAGCAGCGCCAGCAGCGACGCCCGGTTGGGAGTGAGCTGACCGCCCAGCCGCCGGTCGATCCAGGGGGTCAGCGCGCTCGCGACCACGGTCGGCACCCCGATGAAGAACACGCCCTGCCAGGCGTCCTCGAGGACGAACCGCGACTCGAAGGCCGCGATCCCTGCGATCGCGGCGATGACGAGCGCGAACCCGACGCTCGCGTACCAGCTCGGCGCGCGGAAGATGTACCGCGAGAGGCTCGCGAGGTCCCCCTGGGTCGTCGTCATGTTCGCGCCCGCTGGCTGCGGTTACGCTCGCTCACACCGCGCCCGGAAGTTCTCGAAGACCGCCTGTCCTTCCTCCGTGTGTGCGACCTCGGGGTGCCACTGGACGCCGTACAGCTCCCGGTCGACGTCGCTCATCGCCTCGACGTCGCAGACGTCGCTCGCACCGGTCCGGGTGAACCCCTCGGGGATCTGCTTCACCTCGTCGGCGTGGCTGGCCCACACGCGCGTCTCGGGGGCCAGCGGCCCGATCAGCGGATCCTCGTCGTCGAGGATGTCGACGGTCACGTCGGCGTAGCCGCCGTAGCTCCCGCCGCCGACCCGGCCGCCCAGTTCCTCGGCGATCAACTGCATCCCGAGACAGATCCCCAGGACGGGGACGTCGAGGTCGAGGTAGTCGGCGCACCGCCCGGCCTGCTCGATGTCCGGCCCCCCCGACAGGACCAGGCCGTCGGCGTCGATCTCCTCCGGCGGCGTCGTGTTGTCAACGATCTCGGTGTCGATGCCCAGGTCCCGGAGCGTCCGACCCTCCAGGTGGGTGAACTGCCCGTGGTTGTCCACTACGACGATACGAGTCATTGCCGGACCTACAGCGGTTCCAGGGTAAAAACCCCCTGAAAACCCGCGGACTCGCCTCTCGGAGGTCGACTTCTCCCAGGAACCGGCGGATCGGTCGGCTCCGCCCGGTCAGAGCCCGTCACAGCGGGGGCTCCCCGGCACACGCAGGACGAGACCTTTCCGGTGCAGATCCGATACGACGGCTGAAACGGCGAGGCGGCGGCTACCGGGCGACTGCGCAACGGAGCGATTCACCGTCACACGTCAGAGGAGAAGTATCAGTCAGGGGCGGTGGAGTCCCTCGAATCGCTGGGACTGCGGGAGTACGAGGCCAGGTGTTTCGTGGCGCTCGCTCAGCTCTCCGAGGGAACGGCGAAAGAGGTCAGCAAGGTCGCAAGCGCCCCCCGCTCGCGGGTCTACGACTCCCTCGAGAGACTCCAGGACAGGGGGCTGGTCGACGTCCGGGAGTCGAATCCCCGGAAGCACCGCGGCGTTCCGGTCGAGACGGCGGTCGGGACCCCCGAGAGCGAGTTCGACAGCCACCTCGAGACGGTCAGCGACTGCCTCGAGGAACTCCAGGTCGCCGGTCAGCGAGACGACGACGGCTTCTGGACGGTCGCGGGCCGGGAGAACGTCACCGACCGGGGCCGGGACCTGATCCGGGGAGCCGACCGCGAGGTACTGGTCGTGCTCCCCGACGACGGGCGGATCGTCGAGCGCTCGCTGAGCTGGATCCGGACCGCCCTCGACCGGGGCGTGACCGCGTTCGTGGACGTCCCCACGAGTCAGCTGAAATCCGAGGTCGAGACGACCGCTCCGGGCGCGCAAGTGACGGTCTCCGACCGCGAGTTCGGGCGGGGCGACGACGACACCGGACGGACGCTACTAGTCGACGACGCGTCCGTCCTGCTCAGCACCGTCGAGCGGTCCCTGCCGACGGTCCGGGAGGAGACCGCGATCGTCTCGCGGGGCGGCGTGGGGTCGCGCATCGGCTCGATGGTCCGGGGGATCTCCCGCTCGCGGCACCGCGAGCGCGACTACCAGTACCGACCGGGACACCACCGCGAACGACTGACCCTCTCTCGACCGGCGCCCGCGCTGCGGACGCCAGTGCAAGCCGTTTATCCGTCGTAGCGGTCGGCGGCCGACTCGAACCCGAGTTCGTCGAGCTCCCGCGATCGGCGCTGCTCCCGGGCCGCGATGGCCTCCGGGTCCGGCGCGGCGTCGTCGTCGATCCGTGCCCAGGAGCCGTGGACCTTCGCGTGACACCACCGGCAGAGGCAGATGGTGATCTCGTGGCTCGTCGACTCCCCGTCGGCGTACGAGAGGTGGTGTTCCTCCAGCAGCGGCCGGCTCCCCTCGTGGGCCATCCGGACTCCCTCCAGTCCACAGCGGGCGCACTCCCGGTCGTGGGACCGCGCCCGGAACGCCGGACAGTCGTGCCAGGACCAGTCGCCGTCCGGGTCGACGACCGGACAGGCGAAGTCGTCGGCCCGGCGCTCTCGAACGAACTCCGAGCCACCGTCGGCGCCCGGAGCGTCCCCAGGGCGGTCGCCGGCGACCCGCCGGAGGGCGTACCGGCAGCGCCCGTCGTCGGTGAGGTGATCGCACCGGTCGACGTGCTCGTAGGGGTCGTCGACGCCGACCGGCGTCCCCTCGGGCGTGTCCTCCATACTCGACCGTGTCGGCGGTCGGGTTTCAATGCTCGCCCCCTCGCTCTCCCGCCTCCGCCTCGCGTCTCGCGGCTCCCCGAGAGCGAGTGCGGTCGCGACCGCGACTGCGACCGAGCGACGGACGGCCCCGACCGCGGGGACAGCGTTATGTCCGCCGGCCGCCCGGTGGCGGGCGTGCAGCGGATTGTCCACGAGTCCGGCCGCGTGCTCGCCGACGAGGTCGAGACCGCCGACGCGCTGGCGGCGCGCGCCCGGGGGCTGATGTTCCGGCGGTCGATCCCGGAGGGGTACGCCCTGGTCTTTCCCTTCGACGGCGCCGGTCGGCGCCGCCTCCACATGGTCTGCGTTCCGTTTCCGATCGACGCCTGCTGGCTGCGCGACGGCGTCGTCGAGCGGACGGCGACCCTGCGCCCCTGGATCGGGACGGGGGCCGCGCGGGCCGACACGGTGATCGAGTTCCCCGCTGGCGCGCTTGACGGCGTCGCCCCCGGCGACGCGATCGAAGTGCGCGACGCCGGGTGACCTCCGGCGCGCCCGCGATCGGAGCGCCGGGTCGGCAAATCTGCCGCCAATCGACCAGTATTTAACCCCGGGTTCCCAGGTGGCGGATACCATGTCGGATTTCCACGACACGGAGGATAGGTCAAGTCGCCGCGAGGCGGCTGGGCGTGAAATTCTCGGGACAGAGTAACCACCCCACTTCCGATCCCACCGACGACGCGGTCTTCGACTGGTCGTCACTCGCCGACAGTTCCGTACAGTTCCTGGACACCACGCTGCGCGACGGGGAGCAGGCGCCGGGCGTCTCGCTGTCGCCCGACGAGAAAGCCGACGTCGCTCGACTCCTCGACGAGGCCGGCGTGAGCGTCATCGAGGCCGGCAGCGCCTGCACCGGCGCCGGCGAGCGCGAGACCATCTCGCGGGTGACCGACCTCGACCTCGGCGCGCGCGTCACCTCTTTCTGCCGGGGCGTGCGCAACGACGTCGACCTCGCGCTCGACTGCGGCGTCGAGGGCGTCAACCTCGTCGTCCCCGCCAGCGACCGCCACGTCGAGACGAAGGTCGGCACCACCCGCGAGGACGTGATCGCGGACACCGTCGACCTCGTCGAGTACGCC
Source organism: Halobacteriales archaeon QS_5_70_17 (assembly GCA_003021975.1). GTDB lineage: Archaea > Halobacteriota > Halobacteria > Halobacteriales > Haloarculaceae > Halomarina. The sequence continues at coordinate 69,152 of PXRR01000017.1, forward strand.
CGCGACCACGGCCTCTGGGTCGAGGTGCTCGGCGAGGACGGCTCCCGGGCGGACCTGGAGTTCCTCGTCGACCTGATGGGGGCAGCGCTCGACGCGGGCGCGGACCGGGTCTGTTACTGCGACACGGTCGGCCACGCGACCCCCGACCGGACCCACGAGGTGGTCTCGCGGCTGGCCGACCTCGGTCCGACCAGCACCCACACCCACGACGACCTGGGGCTGGCGGTGACCAACGCCCTGGTCAGCGTCGCCGCCGGGGCCGACCTGGTCCACGCGACGGTCAACGGCGTCGGCGAGCGCGCCGGCAACGTCGCGCTGGAGGAGGTCGCCATCGCCCTCCAGCACGGCTACGGCGTCGAACCCGTCGACGCGACGAAGCTCTACCGGCTGGCGCGCCGCGTCGCCGAGGCCTCCGGCGTCCCGCTGGCGCCGAACAAGGCCGTCGTCGGCGAGAACGCCTTCACCCACGAGTCGGGCATCCACACCGACGGCACGCTGAAAGACGAGGCGATGTACGAGCCGTACCCGCCCGAGACCGTCGGCCGGGACCGCCGGCTCGTACTCGGGAAGCACGCCGGCCGCGCCGGCGTCAGGGCCGCCCTGGAGGAACACGGCGTCGACGTCGACGAGGGGGAACTCTCGGCGGTCGTCGAGCGCGTGAAGGAACTCGGCGACCGCGGCAAGCGCGTCACCGACGCCGACCTGCTGGCCATCGCCGAGGACGTCCAGGGCCGGGACCACGAGCGCCGGGTCGAACTGCGCGACCTCACCGCGACCAGCGGCGGGGCGACCCCGACCGCGAGCGTCCGCCTCGGCGTCGCCGGCGAACTGCTCGAGGACCGGGACGGCTGGGAGGAGCGGGTCGCCTCCGGCACGGGAAGCGGTCCCGTCGACGCCGCGATGACCGCGGTCCGGGACGCGCTCGGCGAGGTCGCCGATGTCTCGCTCGACGCCTACCACGTCGACGCCATCACCGGCGGCACCGACGCGGTCGTCACCGTCGAGATCGAGATGAGCCGCGACGACCACAGCGTCACCGCGACGGCCAGCGAGGCCGACATCACTCGCGCGAGCGTCGTCGCGATGGTCGACGCCGTCGACCGCCTGCTGGCGCCCCGCTCGACCCCGCCCCCCCGCGCCGAGGCCGACGACTGAACGGCCCGGCGCGCCCGCGGCCGGACCGCCGCCCGCGCCGCTGCGAACTCGGAGCGCGAGGGCGGGTCCGGCGGTCGTCGCCCGATCGGGGTCGGCGCCGCGACCCCCGACCGCGGCCGTGAATCGGCCGGAAGCGGCGGGGAGCGGTCACCTCCCGGTTCCCGGCGCGCACCGCTGAGCGTCGCTGCGGTAGTCGGTCGCCGAGAGATCAGTGAGCGCGAGGAGAGAGGCCGGAGCGCCGGGACCGTGACGGCTCCGGGGCCGTGCCGCGGGGAGAGCGGTTCAGTCGTCGCCGATCGCCTGGGCCTCTTCGGCCTCGGGGGTCGGCTCGTCGGTGATCTCGTAGAGGTTCTGGCGCGCGTCGGCGAAGTAGACGTCCTCGTCGACGACGTCGATCTCCTCGAGTCGTTCGAGCGCGTACCGCACCGTCCGGGCGGAGAGCATCGACTCCTTCACGATGCCCTTCTGGGTGAGGGGGCCGTTGTACTCCAACACCTTGTAGACGAGTTTCGCGCTGGGCGGAAGGTCCGCGATCCCCTCGGCGGTTGAATCACTCATTCTGTAGAAAACGACACGTCCACGGCGTATAAAGCTTGACCCGGCACTAGAGGAGGTCTGCGTCCGGAGCGGACCGAACGGCTTTTGCGGCCGGGTGGCCGAACTCGGGGTATGGCTACCGACACGGCCGAGAGCCGCCGTGCTCACCTGCGGGGGATCACGGTCACCGCCCTGTCGGCGCTGATCGGTCTCGCCGCAGCGTTCGGCTCGTATCTCGTCGCCGGCGGTCCGACCGACGTCGCTGCGGTGTACATCCTCATCGGGGCGATCATCGCCCAGTTCCCCGTCCTGCAGGCGACCGGCGTCAAAGAGGACTTCTCCGGGAAGGACTACGCCTACGTGGCGTTCATGACCTTCTCGCTGTGGTTCGTCTGCCTGACCATCCTCTACACCGCGGGCGTCTCCCTGTAATGGCCGAAGACAGCATCGCGGTGGTCGACCTGGACCGCTGCCAGCCCGACCGGTGTAACTACGAGTGCGCGAACTACTGCCCGCCCAACCGGACGGGCAAGGAGTGCATCGTCACCCGCGAGGAGCGCCACGGCGAGAACGAGCCCTACCAGGGCGATCCCGACCAGGTGTCGATCTCGGAGGAGATCTGCCTGGGCGAGTCCTGCGGAATCTGCGTCGCCAAGTGCCCCTTCGACGCCCTGGAGATCATCAACCTCCCCCAAGAACTCGAGGACGACCCCGCCCACCGCTACGGCGAGAACGCTTTCGCGCTGTACGGCCTGCCCGCCCCCCAGGAAGGGCGAGTGACGGGGATCCTCGGTCCCAACGGGATCGGCAAGACCACCGCCGTGCGGATCCTCGCCGACGAGATCACGCCAAATCTCGGGGACCCCGACGCGACCCCCGACTGGGAGGCGGTCGTCGACGAGTACCGCGGTACGGAGCTCCAGAACTACCTCGAGGACCTCCGGAGCGGCGACGTGACCGTCGCGCGCAAGCCCCAGTACGTCGACAAGATCCCCGACCAGTTCGACGGTAACACACGCCAGCTGCTCGACTCGACCGACGAGCGGGGCGTCGTCGACGACCTCGTCGAGCGGCTCTCGATCGGGCCGGTCGTCGACCAGTCCATCGACACGCTGTCGGGCGGCGAACTCCAGCGGGTCGCGCTGGCCGCGACGCTCGCCCGCGACGCCGACTTCTACTTCCTCGACGAGGTGACGCCGTACCTCGACATCGGCCAGCGGGTGACCGCCGCGCGCCTGATCCGCGAGCTCGCCGACGAGGGCGACCGCTCGATGCTCGTCGTCGAGCACGACCTCGCCGTGCTGGACCTGCTGGCGGACTCGCTCCACGTCGCCTACGGCGAACCGGGGGCGTTCGGCGTCGTCACGCCGCCCAAGAGCACCCGCCAGGGAATCAACGAGTACCTCTCGGGGTACCTGGAGGCACAGAACATGCGGATCCGCCCGGAGGCCATCGAGTTCGAACAGCACGCCCCGCGGACAGCGACCGCCGGCGAGACGCTCGTCGAGTACCCCGACCTGACCAAGAGCTACGGCGACGGCGAGTTCACCCTCGAGGTCGAGGCCGGCGAGATCCGGAAGAACGAGGTGCTCGGCGTGGTCGGACCCAACGGGATCGGGAAGTCCACGTTCGCGAAACTGCTGGCCGGCCGCCTCGAACCGACCGAGGGGTCGCTGGACTCCCGGCTGGACATCGCCTACAAGCCCCAGTACGTCGAGATCGACCAGCCGATGCGCGTCGACGCGTTCCTCGGGTCGATCACCGACGACTTCGGCACCTCCTACTGGACCACCGAGATCGCCCAGCCCCTCCAGCTCGAGCGGATCATGGACCAGAACCTCACCGACCTCTCGGGCGGGGAGCGCCAGCGGGTCGCCATCGCGGCCTGCCTCTCGGAGGACGCCGACCTCTACGTGCTCGACGAGCCCTCCGCGCACCTCGACGTCGAGCAGCGGGTGCTCGCGACCCGCGCGATCCGGCGGTACGCCGAGAACCACGACGCGACGGCGCTGGTCATCGACCACGACATCTACATGATCGACCTGCTGGCCGACCGCCTGATGGTCTTCGAGGGCGAACCCGCCGTCCGCGGCCGCACCTCGCCGCCCGTGGGCATGCGCCGGGGCATGAACCGCTTCCTCGCGAACCTCGACATCACGTTCCGGCGCGACCAGCGGACCGGTCGCCCCCGGATCAACAAGCCCGGCTCCCAGAAGGACCGCGAGCAGAAGTCCCAGGGGGAGTACTACTACGCGCCCGAGGGCGACGACGAGGAGTAACGGCGTCAGTCCGCCCCGTACAGTTCCCGGGCGCGGGCCGGCCCGTCGATCCGACGGAGCACCGCGGCGACCCCGTCGGGCAGGTCCACGGTCCAGTCGGCGCCTCCGGAGGCGCGTCCCTCCGCGGTCCCGTCGCCCGCGCACGCGTTCGCCATCGCCCGCCTGATCTCGCTCCCGCTCACGGTCCGCGTCCCGCGTTTCGTCCGCACGGTCCGCCCGTGCTCGCGCAGGCGGTCGGCCTTCACCTCGTGCCACTCCTCGAGGACGTTCACGAAGTGGACGGCGTCGGCGGGCGCGTAGTGATCCCAGAGTTCGGGGCGGTTGATCGGGAACGGCATGATCCGGACGGGGACCGCGAGCGCGCCGTCGACGGCCGCGCGGATCATCCGGTGGCGCTCGTGGTAGCGAAACGGGTTGTGGCGGGGCTCGTGGCGCTTCGGGTCCGCGTTCTCGGTCCGGACGTGCGAGGGGTCGGCGTTCGTGAGGCCGACGATCAGCCGGTCGCACTCCCCGGCGGCCCACGCGGCGTACTCGAGGTGCCCGCGGTGGAACGGCTGGAAGCGCCCGTGGACGTGTCCGACCGTCTCGCCGTCCGATTCGGGCGGCGAGTTCATCGCTCGTCCCCGCCCCGGCCTCCGTCCGTCCCGGGGGGGCCGGCCGTCCCGTGCTCGCTCCGGAGCAGCGACTCGACGTAGCGCCCGGCGTCGACGCCGTCCGCGACCGTCAGCGGCGGCTCCCCGTCGGCGGTGCGGAGTTCGCCCAGTCGCCGGGGCGCGGCGCCGGGGAGGTCGACGAGGCGATCAGCGATGCGCTCGGCGACGGCCGGCCGCGCGACGGCCGCCAGCGGGCCGTTGGTCTCGACGGTGACGTCCGGGAGGAGCCAGCGCTCGCGGGCGTCCGCGAGCGACCCGGCGTCCAGCAGCGGGAGGTCGGTCAGGTGGACCCGGAGGCCGTCGGTCGCCCGTTCGACGCGACGGGCGATCCCCCGGACTCCCGGCCCCGAGACGTCGGTACAGAGCTTCAAGTGGCGGGCGGGATCGAACGCCTCGCCCGTCGCGGGCCGGAACGCGGCGAGCGCGCGGGCGACCGGGCGGTGGTCGGCGGTCAGTGCGGCGAGCGCCCGCTCGCGGCGCCCGGAGGCCCCGCCACCGTCGGCGCCGGAGGCGGCGAGGGCGTACAGCGCGAGGCCCCCCGGCGGCCGGTGGACGAGGACGGCGTCTCCCGGTTCCGGGGCCGCGGCGTCGGGAGGAGAGTCGCTCCCCGTCCAGGTTTCAGACGCCCGCAGGCGCCGTCGTCCGGGGGCCGCCGCGGTGGCGGTCGCGCCGAACAGCCACCCCCGACCGCCGTGTTCGAGGACGGCCGCCGGCAGGACGGCGACGCCCGGGGGCGCGGCCTCGCGGAACCACCTGCGGACGCGGTCGGTCGACGGAGCGTCGCCGTCGGGGACGGCGAGCAGCGGCCGGACGGCCCGCTCGTCGGTCGCGCCGACCGCGTAGGCGTCGGCGAGCGCGTGGAGGAGCGCGACCCGGGCCTGCCGTGGTGCCGGGAGCCCCGGCAGGGCGTGGACGGCGTCGACGTTGGCCGCGCGGTAGCCCGCTCGACGGGGACCGATCGGCCGCAGGTGCTCGAACCACTGCCGGCTCGTCGCGCCCGGGACCTGCACTGAGTGGCCCTTGCCGACGGTGACGGGGCCGCGGGCCGCGAGCGCGGCGTAGGCCGGCGCGAGTCCCTCGGCGAACCGTTCCGGGTCCGCGAGGCCGGACCCGGCGACCGTCGCCGCCAGCGTCCAGGTCCGGCCGTCAGTCGCGTCCACGGTCGGGGCGGCGGGCGACGGCCCGGTGGCAGCGTCGCCGACCGGTACGCGCTCCGTCGCTCGGGCGAGCCCCCGCGTCAGCGGGAGCACGGCGGCGTCCTCGGCGTCGGTGAGCGCAACGGGAACGTCGGTCAGCCGCGCCCGCAGGCGCTCGCGGCCGGGATAGACGACCCGGTCGAGAGACGTCTTGCCGGCGCAGCCACAGAGAGACGGCAGCGACTCGATCACCGGTCCGTCGGAGGCGCCCTCGGCGGTCCCGTCGGCTCCGCCCGCCGACC
>PXRR01000018.1:0-29358 GCA_003021975.1 Halobacteriales archaeon QS_5_70_17
CGCAACGGCGACGAACTGCTCGTCTTCGAGGGACCGGACCACGACGGCCTCCAGGTCCCGAAGGGGACGATCGAACCGGACGAGCCGATCCGCAGGGCACTCGTCCGCGAGGTCGTCGAGGAGAGCGGGCTCCGCGCACTCGGGGCGAAGTCCCACTGGTGACCGACGTCTGGACGCGCCGGCGGAACCGACGGTACGTCCGACACTTCTTCCACGTGCGCGTCCACGAGCCCCGCGACCGCTGGACCCACACCGTCCTCGGCGACGGCCGGGAACGCGGCAGCGAGTTCGAGTACGAGTGGGTCGAACTCCCGACCGACCGGGAGTTCGCGCTGGCGCTCGACGACTACGTCCCCCTGCTCGCCCGCCGACTCCGATAGTCGGTGAACTACGGGTGCGCGCCGCCTCTCGGAGCCGCCGGTGCTCTCGGCGGCCGCCTCGCGGGGCGGGTCGACCGGAGAGGCCGTCGTCGAGAGCAGCGACTGCCGGATAACGGTGCAGTTCCCGCCGGCGGTCGACGTGCGCCGCGCCCTCGAGTCCATCGCGGAGACCCACTCCGGCGTCGACCTGGTGCCCCGCCGGTAGATCGCCGAACGCGACCGGCCGACGGATCCCGGCGCCCTCGTCGCCGCACTGACCGAGCGCCAGCGCTCCGCGCTCGAGGGCGCCGACTACTCGGGTACTTCGAGTGGCCCCGGGACAGCACCGCCGAGGACGTGGCCGACTCCCTCGACGTCACCTCCCCGACCGTTCACAAACACCTCCGCCGGGCCCAGCGAAAGGTCCTCGGCGCACTCCTCGACGAGTAGGGGAGGCGCGACCCCGATGTCAGACGTAATTCATTAACTGTCTAGCCGGCGCGCTAAACCCGGGTGCGACGAAACTACGGTCCATGTCCGAATCCGACAACCGGACCATGTTCGCCTCCGACACCCGGTCGACGGAGACGGCGCTCTCGGAGGAAAAACTGTACGCGGCACTGGCCGAGGACCGGCGGCGGCGCACGCTCAGCTACCTCGTCGAGACGGGCGCCGCGGCCACTCTCGACGAACTGACCACGGCCATCGCGGCCGCGGAAGACCGGACGCCGCCGACGGACCTGTCCCCGTCGACGACCCGGACCGTCGGCATCGCCCTCCACCACGTCCACCTTCCGAAGCTCGACGAGAAGGGGCTAGTCGAGTACGACTCCGACGACCGCGTGGTGTCGCTGACAGTCGACGTCACCGCTATCACGCCGCACCTCTAGCCGTCCTGGGCGAGCCCCCGTAGCCGACCGAGCATCCTCTCCAGGTCGAGGTCGGTCACCGCCAGCGCGCAGCCGTCGGCCCGGGCGAGTTTCGGCGCGTGCTCCCAGAGGTCCTCCGGCGAGAGGCCGTGGAGCACGACGGCGCTGGGCGTCGGCGTGACGACCCGCAGGGCCACCAGCGGCGACTCGCCGCGAGTGACGTCGGCGAACAGCAGCGCCCGGTTCGTCGACTGGCCGTAGAGGCGGTAGAACTCCTCGCTGGAGAGGCGCGTGATCGCTTCGATGGAGTTGATGGCGGTGTGTCCAGCGATGGTCGCGTCGGGGCCCTCGACCACCGGGGTCGCGTCGACGGCGTCGTAGAACCGCTCGACCGGAATCGAGGTGGCGTACTCCCGGAGGTCGTAGACGATGTCGCTCTCGAACCCCGCCGAGAGCACGCGCGCGTACTGGCGGATCCGGTCGCCCCCGCGCTCCTCGTCGATGTCGAGCAGCGCGGTGACGACCCGGCGGACGATCCTGATCCCGGGGTTCTGACGTCGGCCGCTCTCGTAGTCCGAGACGACCGACGGCGAGACGTCCAGTCGGTCGGCCAGGTCCGTCTGGGCGACGTCGAAGTCGGTGCGCCACTTCCGGAGCGTACCCCCCGGGTCGTCGCTCAGTACCACCTCGCCGGCCATCTGCTCGGCGAGCGTACGGCGGGGATCCATACCCCCGCCGCGGGACGCGGCGCCTAAACGCCTGCGTATCGCGGACGTTTTTACCCGGAGGCGCCACGGTCGAACCAGTGAGCGACGGCGATCCGATCCCGACCGGCTGTGTGCCCGTCGACGACCTGCTGGGGGGCGGGTTCGAGCGAGGAGCGGTGACGCAGGTGTACGGCCCGCCGGCCGCCGGCAAGACCAACCTGGCGCTCTCGGCGGCCGTCTCGGTGGCCGAGGCCGGCGACCAGGCGCTGTACATCGACACCGAGGGGCTGTCGATCGACCGCTTCGAACAGATCGCGCGAGCGCGGGCCGGCGAGGACGGCGTCGACGACCTCGCCTCCCGACTGGTCGTCTCCGAGGCGCTCGACTTCGAGGAACAGGCCGAGGCCGTCCGGGACGCCGCCGACGTCGCCTCGCAGGTCGACCTGATCGTGCTCGACAGCGCGACCGGCTTCTACCGGCTGGAGCGGGAGAGCGACGACGACGGCTCCGCGCTCCGCCGGGTCGTCCAGCAGGTGACCCACCTGCTGGGGCTGGCCCGGCGCCACGACCTCGGGGTGATCGTCACGAACCAGGTGTTCACCGACCCCGACAGCGACCGCGACCGGGGGCTGGGCGGCCACACGCTGAGCCACTGGACCGCGACCGTCCTGCGCATCGAGCGGTTCCGCGGGGGGAACCGCCGCGCGACCCTCGAGAAGCACCGCTCGCAGCCCGCTGGCGGGAGCGCGCGCTTCCGGATCACCGGCGAGGGACTGGCCGCCGCCGGAGAGGGCGGCGGGCCCGCCCCGCAGGACTGACGCGGTCCCGGCGGGCGGGAGAGCTTTACCCGGCGGCGTGGAACCCCCTCCCGTGATCGTCGTCGCGACCGAGGACTTCGAGGTGTACCACGGGGTGGTCAACGAACTGCGCGAGCGCAGCGTCGAGTTCACCACCCGGGAGGTCGGCGAGGACCTCCCGGAGGGGACCCGCCTGCTCGTCACCGGCCGCGACGACGAGGGCGTCCACGAGGCCCACCCTGCGGTCGATGTCGTCCGCGCTGACCCCGACGACCCCCGCCGGGCCGTCGAGGAGGCGCTGGCGGTTCTCCGGGGCGGCCCCGGGCGGACGGTCGTCGGCGTCGACCCCGGGGACCGGCCCGGGATCGCCGTCCTCTCGGGGGGGACGGTCGTCGCCGCCTTCCAGGTGCCCCGCTCGGAGACCGCCGACGTGGTCCGCCGCGAGATCGAGGACAGCGTCGATCCCGTGGTCCGGATCGGCGACGGCGCGCGCCTCGCCGGCGCGCGGATCGTCGAAGCGCTCTCTGACGTGCCCGTCGAACTCGTCGACGAGACGGGGACGACACCCTACCTCGGGACCGGGGCGCGGGGCATGGGCGACGTCCTCGCGGCGGTCAACATCGCCCGCCTGGAGGGCGAGCGCATCGAGGGACGGGACATCGAACCCACGAAGGGCGAACTCAAGGTGATCAAAAGCGAGTCCCGGGAGCGAAGCGAGAACAACCGGACCATCGGCGAGGACCTCGCGCGACGGGTCGCGCGCGGCGAACTGACCGTCGAGGAGGCGCTGGCCGAACACCGCGGCGACCGCAGCGAGAGCGGAGACGGAAGCTGACGGCGGCCCCGGGCGTCACTCGCCCCCGACCCCGTCCCCGTCGTCTCCCTTAGCCGTCCGCTCGTAGGCCGCCTCCGCGCGGCGCAGCACCTCCCGGACCGGCAGGTCGGTCTCTCGGGCGACGGCCAGCGCGTCGTCGAACTCGGCGCTGACGTCGAACACCCAGCCCGCGTCGTCGCTGGCGACCTTCACGGGGACTTCGCGGCGCTCGCCGCCGGCCTCGATCGCGACGGTCTCGAACGCGCGGTCGGCGACGAAGCGGTGGCGGACCCCCGTCTCGCGGACGCCCAGCGTCCCGGTCTCCTCCGCCAGGCGCCGGGCGACCCGCCGGGCGTCCTCGGGTTTCACCACTACTTTGACGAGGTGGCCGGGGCGGGATTTCTTCATCGCCGTCGGGAGGACGGAGACGTCCCTGGCGCCCGCCTCCGAGAGGGTCTCGTGGAGGCTCCCGAGCACCTCCGGGGAAACGTCGTCGACGTTCGTCTCCAGCACCCGGACCGGATCCCGCCGGAGCCCTCCCTCGCAGTCCCCGAGGATCCCCCGGAGGACGTTCGGGTAGTCCGGGAAGTCGTAGCCGCCGGCGCCGTATCCCGACCGCTCGACGTCCATCGCCGGGAGCGCGTCGACGCCCTCGGCGACCTCCGCGAGGATCGCCGCCCCGGTCGGCGTGAGCAACTCGGCGTCGACCGGGCCGCCGCGCAGTTCCCAGGCGGCCCCCGCGGCGAGGTTGACGACCGCCGGCGTCGGCACAGGGTAGGTGCCGTGGCTCATCGACACCTCGCCGCCGCCGGTAGCGACGGGCGTCGTCACGACCTGCTCGGGGTCGAGATCGTCGAAGAGTAGTGCCGCGCCGACGATATCGGCGATGGCGTCGTCGGCCCCGACTTCGTGAAAGTGCGGATCCCGATCACCTCACGGTAGGTCCGCAGGGGGCCGCTCCCCTCGGCGTCGGCGTCGGAGTCGCCGTCGTGGGAGTGATCGCCGCCGTGGTCGTGGGAGTGGTCGCCGTGGGAACGGTCGTGACCGTGAGGGGGATCGTGACCGCCGTCGTGTCCGCGAGAGTGGTCGTCGCTCCCGTCGCCCTCCCCGCCGTCGGTCAGGCGAACGGTCACGGTCGTCGCCTCGATCCCGTTTTTCTCGGTCGTTCCGACGTCGTAGCGGACGGGGAGCGCGTCCTCGACGGGCGCGAGGGCGGCCCGGTCGGCGCCGGTCGCGAGGAGGGCGGCGAGGAGCATGTCGCCGCTCGCCCCCATGCGACCGTCGAGTGCGAGAGTGTCCATACGGTCCGATCGCCGGCGGACGCGAAAAAGCCGTGCGGTCGGCGCCACCGGTCCGCGCACGCCGCGCACGTGTGTCAGACACGAGCAAAAGGGATATGTTCGGCGGCCCCCGACCCTAGACAAATCTCCAATGAACGAAGTTCAACTGGAGGTGGCGAAGGCGTACCCGAACGACTCGGGTCGCGGAATCGCCCGCCTCGACCCGGATACGCTGTTGCACCTGAAACTCAGTCCCGGCGACATCATCGAGATCGAGGGCGCCGACCGGACCGCCGCGAAGGTCTGGCGGGCCGACCGCCAGGACTGGAACACCGACACCGTCCGCATCGACGGGTTCACGCGGCAGAACGCGGACGTCGGGATCGGCGAGCGCGTCACCATCAGGAAGGCCGAGGCGACGAAAGCCGAGTCGCTGACGCTCGCGCCCCCCGAGGAGGCGTCGGTCCAGTTCGGCTCCGACGCCGCCGGGATGGTCAAACGCCAGATCCTCAAGCGGCCCGTCGTCGAGCGCGACATCGTACCCGTCATGTCGAGCACGAACCACCCGTTCATGCGCTCGCCAGGGCAGGCGATCCCGCTGATCGCGGTCGACACCGAACCGGAGGGGGTCGTCCTCATCACCGAGGACACGGAGGTCGAACTCCGCGAGGAGCCGATCAGCGGCTTCGAGAAGACCGGCGGGGGGATCACCTACGAGGACATCGGCGGCCTCCAGAACGAGATCCAGCGGGTCCGCGAGATGGTAGAACTGCCGATGAAACACCCCCAGATCTTCAAGAAGCTGGGGATCGAGCCGCCCCAGGGCGTCCTGCTTCACGGGCCGCCCGGCACCGGCAAGACGCTACTGGCGAAGGCCGTCGCCAACGAGACCTCCGCGAGTTTCTTCTCGATCGCGGGCCCCGAGATCATCTCGAAGTACTACGGGGAGTCCGAACAGCAGCTCCGCGAGATATTCGAGGACGCGAGCGAGGAGTCCCCATCTATCATCTTCATCGACGAGCTCGACTCCATCGCCCCCAAGCGGGAGGACGTCACCGGCGAGGTCGAGCGCCGCGTCGTCGCCCAGCTGCTGACGATGATGGACGGCCTCGAGTCCAGGGGTCAGGTGATCGTCATCGCCGCCACGAACCGCGTCGACAGCGTCGACCCCGCCCTCCGTCGGCCCGGCCGGTTCGACCGCGAGATCGAGATCGGCGTCCCCGACGAGGGGGGACGCAAGGAGATCCTCCAGATCCACACCCGCGGGATGCCCCTCTCGGACGACGTCAACCTCGATCACCTCGCCGACGAGACCCACGGCTTCGTCGGCGCCGACATCGAGAGCCTGACGAAGGAGGCCGCGATGAAGGCGCTGCGGCGGTACCTCCCCGAGATCGATCTCGACGAGGAGGACATCCCGCCGAGCCTCATCGACCGGATGATCATCAAGCGCGAGGACTTCCGGGGCGCGCTCGCGGAGGTCGACCCCAGCGCCATGCGGGAGGTACTGGTCGAACTCCCGAAGATCACCTGGGACGACGTCGGCGGCCTCGAGGAGGCCAAACAGCAGGTCCAGGAGTCCGTCGAGTGGCCGATGAGCTCCCCCGAGCGGTTCGGCCGGATGGGCGTCAACCCGCCCTCGGGAGTCCTGCTGTACGGCCCGCCCGGCACCGGCAAGACGCTCATGGCGAAAGCCGTCGCCAACGAGACCAACGCCAACTTCATCAGCGTCCGGGGGCCGCAGCTGCTCTCGAAGTGGGTCGGGGAGAGCGAGAAGGCGATCCGCCAGACCTTCCGGAAGGCCCGACAGGTCGCCCCGACGGTGATCTTCTTCGACGAGCTCGACTCGCTGGCACCCGGGCGGGGCGGCGACGTCGGGTCGAACGTCTCCGAGCGGGTGGTCAACCAGCTACTGACCGAACTCGACGGCCTCGAGGAGATGGGCGAGGTGATGGTCATCGGCGCGACCAACCGTCCCGACATGATCGACCCGGCGCTGATCCGGTCGGGGCGGTTCGACCGCCTCGTCTTCATCGGCGAACCCGAACTCGAGGGGCGCGAGCAGATCCTCCGGATCCACACCAAGGACACGCCGCTGGCGCCGGACGTCAGTCTGCGCGAACTCGCCGAGGTGACCTCCGGCTACGTCGGGTCTGATCTCGAGTCCATCGCCCGCGAGTCGGCCATCGAGGCCCTCCGGGAGGACCCCGACGCGGAGGAGGTCGAGATGCGCCACTTCCGGACCGCCATGGAGTCGGTCCGGCCGACGATCACCGACGACATCCGCGACTACTACGAGGACATCGAAGACCAGTTCCGGGGCGGCCAGGGCGGCGGTGAGAGCCGCCGGAGCAGCCGAATCGGTTTCCAGTAACGCCGTAGACCACTCAGTTCGAGTATTTCCTGACTTTCCGTCAAGTATATGAATAACGGCGGTGAGTGGAAACTATGTCAGTCGAGGACGGTGCGGACGTCCCCCTCAGGTGGAAGGAAACCACCGAAGTGCGAGTCCTCCACGTCGAGGACGACGCCGCCTTCGCCGACCTCGTCACGGATTTCCTGAAACGGGAAAACGACGCGTTCGACGTCCGGACGGAGACCGATCCGGCCGCGGCCGTCGACGCGCTTCTGGCGGGGGACGATGAGTTCGACTGCGTCGTCTGCGACTTCGACATGCCGGAGATGGACGGTCTGGAGGTCCTCCAGCGGGTCCGGTCTGAGCGTCCCGGCCTCCCCTTCATCCTCTTTACGGGGAAAGGCAGCGAGGGAATCGCCAGCGAGGCCATCTCCCGAGGCGTCACCGACTACCTCCAGAAGGGCGGGGGAACCGACCAGTACGCCGTCCTCGCCAACCGGATCGAGAACTCGATCGCCAAGTTCCGGGCCGAACAGCGGGCGAAGCGGGCCTTCGGCGCGATGGAGACCGCGCACGACGGCATCAGCATCCTCGACGAGGACGGCGTCATCCGGTACGCCAACTCCGCGTACGCCGACCTGCTGGGATACGACCGGGAGGAACTGCTCGGCTCTCACTGGGAGCGGCTCTACCAGAGCGAGGACGTCGACGAGGTCTACGAGACGCTGTTGCCCGCGGCCAGGGACGGCGGGTGGTCCGGCCTGACCGACCACCGGCGCGAGGACGGTCAGACGATCACGGTCGAACACTCCCTGAGCTACACGGACGACGAGACGCTGATCTGTATCATCTCGACGACGGACGAGAGCGGGGAGAGCGACCGCGACGGAGGCGGCGACGGGTCGGCGTGAGCGGGCGGGCGACGCGGCCGGCGATGCGCCTCAGTAGATGAGTTCGTCGCTGTTCTCGACCATGTACAGCGTCCGGGCGGCGATGTTGACGGCGTGGTCGCCGACCCGCTCGAGGTCGCGGATCGTCAGCAGGAGCCGGGAGACGTCCTGCATGAGTTCCTCCATGCTCCCCTGGCGGGCGTCGAACTCCGTCTCGATCAGGTCGCGGACGACCGCCTCCGAGGCGGCCTCGCACATCCCGTCGAGTTCCTCGTCGCTGTCGGCGATAGCGAAGCAGGCGTCGCTGTCCTCGTCGGCGTAGGCCGCCATCGCCTCCTCGATCATCTCGAGGGTGACGGTGCCGATCTCCTGGACGTCGACCTCCGGGAAGACGTCGCGCTCGGCGTCGAGCGTGTAGGTCCCGAGGTTCGTCGCGAGGTCGGCGATGCGCTCGAGGTCGGTGATGATCTTGAACGAGGACGCGATGAACCGGAGGTCGCCCGCGACCGGCTGCTGGAGGGCCAAGAGGTCGATGCAGTCGCTCTCGAGTTCGAGGTAGAGTTGGTTGACCTCGGCGTCTCCCTCGATGACCTCCATGGCCATCTCCCGGTCTTTCTGCTCGAGGGCGGTCAGCCCCGTCCGGAGGCGCTCGGCGACGACCTCGCTCATGTAGAGGACGTTCTCCCGGAGTTCGTCGAGTTTCTCCTGGTAGCTCTTGCGTGGCATAGGCGGCTTCTGGTCTCTGTTCAGAGCGGGGGCACTCATAAGTACCTGCCCTTCCCTCTATACCCGACACCGTGGGTATGTTCGTCACAGTATCCGGGGGGATCGGGCCTGCCGACTGCGCCGGTGGGGGCACCCTTCCCCGGCGAGTTCAGTCGTGGATCGCTCCCGGCCGGTGATAGATTCGATGGGGAGACCGGCCGCGAGTATATAGAGATAGGACCTTTTATTGCAACGGACTCGGGAGTACGTGTATGGAAACGCGGAAGGTGCAGGTGACCGGCGGGTCGACGTACACGGTGTCGCTCCCGAAAGGGTGGGCCACCGACAACGGGGTCAGCGCGGGGAGCGTCGTCGAGTTCTACCCGGAGGACGGCTCGCTGCTCCTGACGCCGAAGGCCGAGGAGGAGCGCACCGAGGGGACCCTCGAGATCACCGGCCTCGAGGGCGAGGAGCTGATGCGGGCGGTCGTGACGATGTACGTCAGCGGCTTCGACATCATCAACCTGGAGACCCCCCGCGTGACCGCGGCCCAGCGGCGGTCGATCCGGGACGCCGCCCAGCGGCTGGTCGGCCTGGAGGTCATCGGCGAGACGGGCGAGCAGGTCGTCCTCCAGGACCTGCTGGACTCCTCGGAGCTGTCGATCGTCAACGCGATCACGCGGATGCGGCTGGTCGCGGTGAGCATGCTCGACGACGCCATCACGGCGCTGGTCGAGAACGACGAGGACCTCGCTAACGACGTCGTCCAGCGCGACGACGACGTCGACCGCCTCTGGTACATGACGTCGCGGGTGTTCCGGTCGGTGCTGCGGGACCCGTCGACGGCGACGGCGGTCGGGGTTCCCCGGGAGACCTGCTTCGACTACCACACCAGCGCCCGCCAGCTGGAGCGCATCGCAGACCACGCCACGAAGATCGCGGAGCTCGCCCCCGAGATGGGCGAGATCCCGGAGGAGGCCGCCGAGGGGCTGCAGGAACTGCTGGAGGTGGCCGACGCCGTCGCCGAGACCGCCATGGACGCGTTGCTCGAGGACGACGCCGACGAGGCGACGAGACTGGCCAACGAGGCCCGCGAGCGCGTCGACATCGTCGACGAGCGCGCCCGGGAGGCCGACAAGCTCATCCGCGAACTCGACCCCCAGCAGGCGCAGCTGCTGGGGCTGGTCGTCGACTCGCTGTCCCGCAGCGCCGACTACGGGGGGAACATCGCGGAGACTGCGCTCCAGAAGGCCGCGCCCAAACCCTAATCGACGAGAACGGCGTTGACCTGTCCGTCCTGGCCGGGGCGGGAGGTGACGCGGGCCTCGCCCTCACTGGTGGCGATGATCGCGCCCTTCGTGATGATGTTCCGGCGGACGTAGTTCGGGTTGGCCCCGTTCTCGACGACGCTCTCGACGGTCGCTGCGACGGTGCCGTCGTCGGTCGCGACGGTCGCCGTCTCAGCCTGGATGGCCCGGACCTTCTCGGTCCCGCCCATCGTATCGATGGTCTTGAGCTTCGCGTCCCCGACGCGCGTCTCGGTCGGCGAGCGCCCGAGCTCGCGCTTTCGCTTCTTGTGGATCGGGCGGCGCCGTCCGCCGGTGCGCTTCTTCCTGGAGCGTCCCTGGTATTTCATACGGCTAACTGGCCCCGAGAACTACTTGAAAGGCTCGATGCGGTCCGACAGCTTTAGGCCCGCCGCGGTACCCCTCTCGGCGATGAGTCTCCGCCGAGCCGTCGCCGCGCCGTTCCGCTCGAAGGGCCGCGAGCGCCTCGCGGAGAGCGAGTTCGTCGTCGCGCTCTCGCTGGACCGCGACTGGTTCTCCCCCGACCAGGCCAAGCGACTCGTCGACGTGGCCGCGAGCGAGGGCCTGCTCGCCCGCGAGGACGGCGACCTCGTCGTCCGGTTCGACGCCGACGGCGAGCGGATCCCCGAGGAGTTCGGCCCCGACGAGTCGATTCTCCAGGAGCGCACTACCTTCCAGCGGATCCTCGACGCGCTCGTCGAGGACGGCGCGGAGAAACAGGAGGCCGTCGCCGGGATCAACGCTCTCCAGTCGGAACTCGGTGTGACCGTCGAGGCCGCCGCGGTGCTGTACGCCCACCGCAACGGCGTCGACGTGAGCGACGCCGCACGACGGGCGCGCTCGGAACTGTAGTCAGTCCTTCGGCGAGACCACTGCACCCAGCGTCTGGGTCTCGATGGCACCGTCGCGGATCAGGAACGTGTCGGTCGCGAACTCGTAGACGTTCTCGGGGGTCTCGGCGTTCCAGGTGATGTAGGCGACGTCGCCCTCGATCACCTTCCGGTCGACCGACAGTTCCGTGTCGGAGTGGTCGAACTCCTCGAAGAACGCCTCGAAAGCGCCCTCGATCTCGTCGATGCCCCGGAAGACGTCCGAGTGGGTGATCAGCACGGAATCCTCCCCGTAGTCCTTCAGGTTCTCCTCCATGTCCTGTGCGCCGAACGCGTCGAGGTGGTGGTCGAGTACGTCTTCGGTGGAACTCATAGTGTCGCCCCGGGTCGTGTTTCCACGGGACAGAGCACGTCAGGACCCCGGGAGTATAGTCCTTTACCGGCGGGGCGCGGGCGGCCCCCGCGACGACAGAGGGATGTACCGCCGGGCAGTATGCCCGCGCGTGACCGACCGAGTCGAGGACGGCCTCCGCATCGCTCGTCTGCTGTCGAGCGAACTGGTCGCGCGCGAGGACGGTCCGCTGGCCGCGCTCGAACTGGACGACGTGCGGGACGCCGACGCGCTCGACCCCGGCGAGTTCGGCGCGTTCGCCTACGGGGTCGCGGTCGACGGCGACCGGTTGGCCGACGTGTACGTCCACGACGACCGCGCGCGCGTGGAGTTCCGCCGCGGGGTCGAGGCCGTCCCCGGGGCGGCGGCCGGCGAAGCCGGCCTGCGCGCCCGCCCGAAGGCCGTCGAACCGCCGCGGGCACTCGTCTTCGTCGGGGACGGCGCGGCGGTCAAGCGCGCTCTCGACGTCGTCGCGGCCGCGCTGGCGGCCGCGGAGGACGGCGGGGCCGCCGACGCGGGAGACTGAACGCTTTTGATCGCTCGGCCGCGCTCACCCGTATGGCGCCCTCGCTGACCGCGCCGCTGGCGGTGGACGGGCTCGAGCTCCGAAACCGGCTTTACCGCGCGCCGCTGCTGGAGTGTGCCGGCAACGGGCCCGACGCCGGCGGGGCGATGATCGAAGAGCTCGCGCCGGCAGCCGACGCCGGCGCCGGGCTGATCTTCCAGGGCGCGACCGTCGTCCGCCCCGCGGGGGGCTGCGTCGCGCCGAACATGACGCGGCTGCACGACCGCGAGAGCGCCGAACGGCTCCGACCGGTCCCCGAGGCGATCCACAAGCGTGGCGGCCGGATCGCCGTCCAGCTCGACCACGGCGGCCTCCGGTCGCGGGAGGTCTGGCACCGGGGGTACTCGGGGGCCGAGCAGCTCGCGGTCTCCCGGCCACCGGGGGCGCTGCGGGCGCTGGACGCCGCCGGCCTGCTCTCGCTGAACCCCCGAGTTCTCTCGACCGGGGAGGTCCGGGACCTCGCCGCTGACTTCGGGCGCGCGGCGGCGCTCGCGGCCGACGTCGGCTACGACGCCGTTCACCTCGCCGGCGCGAACATGGGCCTGCTCCAGCAGTTCCTCTCGCCGTACTACAACCGGCGCGACGACGAGTTCGCCGACGGCGCGCGCCTCCTCGAGCTGATCGTCGCTGAGATCCGCGAGCGGGCCGGCGACGTGCCGCTGTTCGCGAAGGTGCCCGCCGAGACCCGCCGCCCGCCGTTCGTCCGCCGGGGGATATCGCTGGCCGACGGCGTCCGGGTCGCCGAGCGACTGGCGGCCGCCGGCGTCGACGCGCTCGTCCCCGTCGAGACGTCGACGTTCTGGGACGCGAGCCTGATCCGCGGGGCGTTCCCGGCGCGGGCCTGGCGCGACGACCGCTTCCGCGAGGGGTACGCGGCGGCGTTCGGCGGCCGGCTCCGCGCCCGGCTGGTCGAACTCGCGTCCCGGATCGACGCCGCCCGCAACGACTTCGAGCCGGCCTGGAACGCCGAGTTCTGTCGCCGCGTCCGCCAGCGCGTGGACGTCCCCGTGCTCTGCGAGGGCGGGATCCGCGAGCGCGATCAGATCGAGGCGCTGCTGGGCGACGCCTGCGACGCGGTCGGGATGGCCCGGCCGTTCTACGCCGAGCCGCGCCTGCCGGCCCGACTGCTGGAGCGCGGGGGCGCGGTCGCCTGCGAGAACTGCAACAACTGCGTCGTCCCGCAGGTGACGGGCGCGCCGGGCGTCTGCCGGACCCCCGAGGCGTTGCGCGAGCGGGGCCGGCGCGAGCGCGCCGACGAGTACGATCGGTAACGGGATCGCCGGTAGGCGGGGTTATAGCGCCTCCTCCGCCTCCCGCTCGACGCCGGCGAGGCCGACGGCCGGGACCCGTTCCCGCAGGATCGACCGGATCCCGGCCGTCGAGAACCCCTCGAGCGGACGTGAGGGTCGACGACGGCCGTCGTTCCGCTTGGCTACCGCGCCGACCGTACCGTTTCTCGCCGCGCGTCCGGACCGCTCGCGGTCGCGGCTCCCGTCACCGCCGCTCGTGGCGCCGCCGGGCCCGCGTGCGGTCGTCGACGGCGTCGGAACGGTCCCGGCCGGACTCGGAGTCGGTGTCGGCGTCGGCGGCGGAGTCGGCGCCGGAGTCGAAGCGGGCCCGGACAGCGGACGTCAGGGCCCGTCCCAGCGCCGTGCCGACGAGCACGAGCGCGACCGTGACGACCGCGAGGGTGAGGTAGACGCCGAGGAGCCCGCCGGCGACGAGGCTGGCCGCGGCGCCGATCGGAACCGCCGCAGCGAGCGTCACGCCGGCAGTCTTGAAGAGGCGCCGCTGGGTCGGCGAGCGGGCGACGAGGCGGTCGTCGAGGACGACCGGCCGAGCGTCGACGGCCGCGCCGAGACACGCGACTGCCGCCCCGGCGACGCCGAGGAGGATGCCGGCCGGCCGGGCGATGGCGGGGACGCCGGGCCGGCCGGCGACCGCCCCCAGCGCCGCCGCGACCGCGAGCAGACACCACCCGCCGACGACCGCGACCGCCCGCGCGTCCCGCCGTCCGAGAACCATCGCCCGTTGGTCGCGGTCGCCGGCGGATAAGTCCACCGGCGCCGGTCCCGCCGCGGATGGGAACGCTTGTGGCCCCCGAGGCGGACCTCGGGGTATGACCCCCGGTTCCGGTTTCTTCGACCGACTGCGCGAGCGCATCGAGACCGTCGACAGCGTCGTCTCGGTGGGCCTCGACCCCGACCCCGATCGGCTCCCGGAGAGCGTCCGGGACCGCGACCTGCCGCGGTGGGCGTTCAACCGCCGGATCATCGACGCGACCCACGAGCACGCCGCCTGCTACAAGCCCAACGCCGCCTTCTACGAGGACAGCGACGGCTGGCGAGCGCTCCGGGAGACGGTCGCCTACGCCGAGGGGAAGGGCGTGCCCGTCCTGCTGGACGCCAAGCGCGCCGACATCGGCAACACCGCGCGCCGGTACGCTCGCGCGCTCGACGACGACGGACTGGGCGCCGACGCGATCACCGTCACCCCGTATCTCGGCCGGGACGCGCTCGAACCGTTCCTCTCGCGGGCGGAGAAGGGGGTGTTCGTGCTCTGTCGCACCTCCAACGCCGGCGGCGCCGACTTCCAGAACCTGCGGGTGAGCGACGAGAAGCGCCTCTACGAGTACGTCGCCCAGCGCGCCGCGGAGTGGAACGGCCGCGACAACGTCGGCCTCGTGGTCGGCGCGACCGCGCCCGAGGAACTCGAGCGGGTCCGCGAACTTGCCGACCTCCCCTTCCTCGTCCCGGGCGTGGGGGCGCAGGGCGGGGACGCCGAGGCGGCCGTCGAGTACGGACTGGCCGACCGCGGCGGGACTGGCGTCGGCATCGTCAACTCCTCGCGGGGGATCATCTTCGCCGGGGGCGGCGAGGACTTCGCCGGCGCGGCCGGCGCGGCCGCGAAGCGACTGAAGACCCGCCTGAACCAGTACCGGTAGCCGGGAACGGATCACCCGACACTCGCTTCCTATCGACGGAGCGCGACTCCCCCTCGCGGCCGTCAGACTTATTCATCAGAAAAATAATTTCCCCCCAGGATCGACAATACGGCCATGTCCCCGGACTCCATCACCGTCCTGCACGTCGACGACCAGTCGGAGTTCCGAGAACTCGCGCAGGCGTTCCTGGAGCGGGTGGCGCCGGAGCTCCGCGTGCTGACCGCCGGATCGGCCGAGGACGCGCTGGGGCTCCTCGCGACGAGGGACGTAGACTGCGTGGTCAGCGACTACGACATGCCGGGACAGAACGGCATCGAGTTCCTCAGGACGCTCCGCGAGCGCGGCTGCTCGCTGCCGTTCATCCTCTTCACGGGAAAGGGCAGCGAGGAGGTCGCCGGCGAGGCTATCTCGGCGGGCGTCACCGACTACCTCCAGAAGGCGGGCAACGTCGAACAGTACGAGGTGCTGGCGAACCGAATCCGCAACGCGACGGAACGTGACCGCACCGAACGGCACGTCCAGCAGGTCTACGAGGCCATCGACCTCGTGAGCGAGGGCGTGGGACTGCTCGACGCCGACGGGCGGTTCGTCTACGCCAACGAGGCGTACGCGGACGCCCTGGGCTACGCCCGCGAGGACCTCCGGGGGCGTCACTGGTCGGAGCTCTACCGCGACGAGGCCGACGTCCAGTACATGCGCGAGAACGTCCTCCGGGAACTCGCCCGCGACGAGACCTGGCGGGGGACGACGCTGCTCGTCCGCGCGGACGGGACGCGAGTCCGGGTCGACCACGGCCTCGCGTACACCACGCGGGGAATGATGGTCTGTCTGGTGTCGAATCCGACCGCGGTCGAGGGGGCGGAGGCGCCCGCGCCGGTCGTCAGCGCCGCCGGATCCGGCCGCGCCGATCAGAACTCGTAGGTGTCGACGCCGTCGGGGCGGTCGGGGTCCTGCCGGGGCCGCTCGCCGTCGCCCTCCTTGGCCTGCTTCAGGCAGTCGGTGCAGAGGCCCGTCTCCTCGTCGTAGTGAGTCTCGCAGACGAGGCGGCCACACCGGTCGCAGCCGTCGACGACCTCGTTGATCGAACAGAGCTCACAGAGGCCAGAGGCGCTCATGCCAGCGAATACCACGCCGCGAGTGTTAAGCCCACGGCCTGCACGCGGCGAGAGGTTTAGGCCGATGGCGCCGTAACGAGAGGTGTGAACCGGCCGAGACTGGTTTCGGCGCTGGCGGTCGTCTTCGGGGGACTCGCCGCGGTCCTCCTGCTGATCGGCGTCCTCGTCGAGCCGCTGGTGGTGCTGCTCGCGGCGCCGTTCGCGGGCGTCGCTGCGCTCATGTGGTACCAGGGGTCGGGACGGCTGGCCGAGCGACTCTACGCGACCGTCGAGGAGCGCGCTCGCGTCGACGACCGGCGCCGCCGGGGCCGAGCGCGGACCGACGGCGACGACCGCAGGGGGGCGCGCCGTCGGGGTCGGCGGCGCGATCCCGGGTTCGGCGCCGGCCCGCGGGCAGACTGGGACCCCCGCGAGGAGTGGGAGCGCCGCGGCCGCGTGAGCGGGCCCGGCCCCGGAACCGGTCCCGGATCGCGCGACGCGACCGGGCGCCGCTCGCGGCGCCCCCACGGGCCCGCCGCCGACGGACCGACCGTCCGGGAGGCCTACGACGTGCTCGGCCTGTCGCCGGAGGCCGACGAGGCGGCGGTGCGGCGGGCCTACCGCGAGAAAGTGAAGGCGGTCCACCCGGACGCCGAGGGGGGTAGCGAGGAGGCCTTCAAGCGCGTGAACGCGGCCTACGAGCGACTCACCGAGTAGGATAGGGGCAGGGTTTTGCCGGCGGCGCGCCCACGGCGAGATATGGTGTCGCCGCTGGCCGTCGACATCGACGGGACGCTGACCGACGAGGTCCGGGCGCTGGATCCGCGGGTGATCGAACCGCTGCGAGCGTGGGAGGCGCCGGTCGTCGTCGCCACCGGGAAGGCGCTGCCCTACCCCGTCGCGCTCTGTGAGTTCCTGGGCATCGAGACGCGCGTGATCGCCGAGAACGGCGGCGCGGTCTACCTCGCGGACGACGACCGCCTCGAGTTCACCGGGAACCGGGAGGGCGCCGCGCGCGTGATCGAGCGGTACCGCGAGGCCGGCTACGACCTCGGGTGGGGGGAGGTCGACTTCACGAACCGCTGGCGGGAGACGGAACTCGCCGTGAGCCTCGACCGGCCGCTGGGGCCGCTGGAGGAACTGGCCGCCGAGGAGGGCCTGCGCGTGTTCGACACCGGCTACGCCTACCACGTGACCAGCCCCGATGTCGACAAGGGCGTCGGACTGACGCGGGTCGCGGACCGACTCGGCCGCGACCCGGCGGAGTTCGCCGTCGTCGGCGACTCCGAGAACGACGCCGCGGCCCTCAAGATCGCCGGCACCGCCGTGGCCGTTGCCAACGCCGACGAGCGAGCGAAGGCTGCCGCCGACCGCGTGACCGACGCCGCCTTCGCCGACGGCTTCCTCGAAGCGCTGTCGATCGTCGAGCGCGCGGCGAGCGACTGATCGGTACGACGGGCCCGGGCCGGACCTCCGCATTCGATTCTATTTCGGTTCAATCGACACACTGCGTCGTCTTCAGATCCGTCTGGATACGGGTATCGGCCGGGTTACGTCAATAGGCTCCTTACGACCGGAAGAGTCAATTGGGAATTCGCTCAACTGTTTCTCGATGGCAAGCGCGACGGGCCGATTCCGGCGGTACCTCGAAGACGAACTGGAGGAGTGCCGAAGCGAGGACGTCGCCCGCCGGGTCGATGAACCGGACGCGCTGGAGGTAACGGTCGGCCGGGACCGGGTCGCCGCCGAACTCGACGTGCTCTCGGCGCTCGCCAACGAGACGCGGTACGCCCTGGTCCGCGCGCTGGTCGCCGCGGAGGGGGAGCTCTGCGTCTGCGAACTCCACGCCGTGGTGGACGTCAGCGAGAGCGGTCTCAGCCACGCCCTCTCGACGCTCGTGGAGGCGGGTCTCGCGGACGACCGGAAGGACGGCCGCTGGAAGAAGTACCGGGCGACGAACCGCGCCGTGGCGCTCGTGACGGTGCTGGAAGGGAGCGTGAGCGTGGACGCGTGAGACCGTCGCTCGCGGTCCAGTCCCGGTCCGTCGGCGCCAGACTCGACTACAACCCGATATGAACAACGCTACCGACACCGACGACCCGACCCGCGTCGCCTTCGTCTGCGTCCGGAACGCCGGGCGCTCTCAGATGGCCGCCGCGTTCGCCGAACGGGAGTGCGAGCGCCGCGGTCTCGGCGACCGCGTGGAGGTCCGCTCCGGCGGGACCGATCCCGCCGAGAGCGTTCACGATGGAGTGCTCATAGCGATGAACGAAGCGGGGTTCGACCTCTCCGATCGGACCCCACGGGCGATCACCGACGACGAACTCCGGTCGTGTGACTACGTCGCGACGATGGGCTGTTCGAAGCTGTCACTCGACGGCGTCGAGAGCCGCGACTGGGCGCTGGACGACCCCGGCGGGGAGGAGACGGAGCGCGTCCGCGAGATCCGCGACGAGGTCCGAGAGCGGGTCGTCGCGCTGTTCGACGAGATCGAGGGCGGCGCGGACAGGTAGCGACCGGACCGACGGGGGTGGGCTCCGGAGCGCACCCCCTGTCAACGGTGCCCACGGTCGGGAATCCTTTTACTCCGGCAGGTGCTAATCGTTCGCAATGAGCCCCGACCGGGCCGTGTTGGAGCGGGCGCTCGAACGCGGCGAGCAGGAGGGCGGCAACGTGGAGTTCAAGGAGCGACTGACCCGGGACCTGCACCTGTCGGACGGTCGCCTCGAGAGCCTGGCGGCGCAGCTGCGCCACCGCGTACTCTCCGGCGACGGGGAGGCAACCTACGTCGTCGGCGTCACCGACGACGGCGGCCTCGCCGGGATCGCTCCCGGGGCGTTCTCGGAGTCGATGGACGTCCTCTCGTTGCTCGCCGAGGAGGCAGGCGCCCACATCGACGAGGTGAAGACGTGGGGGGTGCCCGGCGAGGGAAGCGGAGACGGACTGGTCGGCGTCGCCACCGTCCGCGAGGGGGCGATGCTCGAGGTCGACGACGAGCACGTGGTCGTCGGGACGGCCGGTCACGTCGACCACGGCAAGTCGACGCTCGTGGGGTCGCTGGTCACCGGCAGCCCCGACGACGGCGAGGGCGGGACCCGGGCCTTCCTCGACGTCCAGCCCCACGAGGTCGAGCGTGGGCTGTCGGCGGACCTCTCCTACGGCGTCTACGGCTTCGACGACGGCGAGGCGGTGCGGATGGACAACCCCCACCGGAAGGCCGACCGGGCGCGGGTCGTCGAGGAGGCGGACCGGCTGGTCTCGTTCGTCGACACCGTCGGACACGAGCCGTGGCTCCGGACCACGATCCGGGGGCTGGTCGGGCAGAAACTCGACTACGGGCTGTTGACGGTGGCGGCCGACGACGGGCCGACCAAGACCACTCGCGAGCACCTCGGTATCCTGCTGGCGACCGAACTGCCGACGCTGGTCGCCGTCACGAAGGCCGACCTCGTCTCCGAGGAGCGCCTCGCGGAGGTCGAACGCGAGGTCGAGCGCCTGTTGCGCGACGCCGATCGGACGCCGCTGCGCGTCGAGCGCCACGGCGTCGACGCCGCGATCGAGGAGGTCAGCGAGCAGGTCGTGCCGATCGTGACCACGAGCGCGGTGACCATGGAGGGGCTGGGGGTGCTGGACGAACTGTTCGAGCGCCTCCCCAAGACCGCTGAAGGCGCCGGGGAGTTCTCGATGTACGTCGACCGCACCTACCGGGTGACCGGCGTCGGCGCCGTCGCCAGCGGGACGATCCGCTCGGGGCGGGTCGCCGCCGGGGACGAACTCCTGATCGGGCCGCTCGCGGACGGGTCGTTCCGCGAGGTGGAGGTGCGGTCGATCGAGATGCACTACCACCGCGTCGACGAGGCCAAGGCCGGTCGCATCGTCGGCATCGCGCTCAAGGGGATCCGCGAGGCCGACATCGAGCGGGGGATGGTGTTGCTCCCCCGGGCGGCCGACCCCGATCCGGTCCGAGAGTTCGAGGCCGAGGTAATGGTGCTCAACCACCCCACCCGCATCGACGAGGGGTACGAGCCGGTCGTCCACGTCGAGACGATCAGCGAGGCCGCCGCGATCTATCCCGAGGGCGGCCAGTTGCTCCCCGGGGACACCGGCACGGCCCGGGTCAGGTTCAAGTTCCGCCCCTACCTCGTCGAGGAGGGACAGCGGTTCGTCTTCCGGGAGGGCCAGTCGAAGGGCGTCGGGACGATCACGGACGTCGAACCCGAGTGACCGCGGCGGGGGTTCACCGCCGGACGCTCACCGTCCCCGCCCGGAACGCCTTCGGGGCGATTTAATACGTGGAGCGGGTAGTCGGTCGTATGTCACTGTCGCAGGTTTCGGACCGGGTCAAGGAGGTCGACGACAGCCTCTCCGAACAGCAGAAGTTCCGCGGCGGCGCCGTGTTGCTGGTCGGCGGGACGGTGATGATCGGGATGCTCGCGTTCGTGAACCTCGACGTCGCGCTCCAGGTCATCATCGGCCTGATGGGGATCGCGCTGATGGTCCTCGGCACGCTCTCGATCGGGACCTCCGGGATCAGGGGTCGGCCGGTCTGAGCGCCGCCGGCAGCGCGCGCAGGGATCGGAGCCGCCGGTCGGGCGCGAGGTCGGCGTCCGGACCGACCTCCCCGTCACCGACGAGCACCGAGCGCATCCCGGCGGCGCGCGCGCCGGTGACGTCCGCGGCGTCGTCGCCGACGTGGACGGTCGCCGCCGGCGCCGTCCCCAGCCTCGAGAGCGCCCGCTCGAACGGTTCGACCGCCGGCTTCGGCGGCGGGTCGCCGTCGGCCGCGACGACGGCGTCGACGACGTCGGTCAGTCCCAGTCCCGCTAGCTTCTCCCGCTGGGCGTCGGCGGGTCCGTTCGTGACTACGCCCAGCGCGTAGTCCGCCCGGAGTTCCTCGACCGCCGCGAGCGCGCCGGGCAGCGGTTCGACCGCCCGGTGGTCGCGCTCGACGGCGAACGCGCGGGCGACCGCCCGGCCGGCCTCGGGGTCGCGCCCCCGCTCGGCCGCCAGCGCGGCGAAGCACCGCTCTCGGAGGTCCGCCATCCCGTCGGCGCGGGCGGCGAACTCGCGGAAGCGGTCGTAGTACGCCTCGACGGGGAAGAGCGGATCGACGCCGGCGCGCTCGTGGGCGACCGCGAGCACCTCCCCCGGACTCCGGCGGTACCGACAGAGCGTTCCGTCCAGGTCGAACGTGACGGCCTCGACGGGCGCGCCGGAGGTCATCCGTCGGCGCTCGGACCGCCGGTCGGCCGGTAGCCGCCGTCCGCGCGCTCCGCGAGGTCGAAGGCGACGGCCCACTCCAGGATCCGCTCGACGCGCTCGCGCCAGACCGCCTCCCAGTCGCTCCGCCGGGCGCGCTCCCACTGGGGCACCTCGTCGAGGACCCGCTCGAAGGCGGTGTCGGCGGCGAGGGGCGTCTCCGCGTCCGCGAGCGCGTCGAGCACCTCCGCGGCGGGGTGGATCCGCTCGCGGAACCGGGCCGCGAGCGTCGCGCCGTCGACGTCTTCGCGGGTCCGGTAGTACGCCCCGTCCGATTCGGCGACCAGCCCCAGCGCCCGGAGGAAGGTGATCCACTCCCGGGCGTCGCTCCGGGCAGCCAGGTCCGTGTCGGCCATGAGCCGGGCGCAGCAGTCGTCCTCGTCGCCGGGCACGAGCGGCATCGCGAGCCGCGCGCGGTCGACGAACTCGGGCGGACGCGGTTCGGGGACGACCTTGAACCTCACAGCCCGAAGGACTCGGCGACCAGTCGCTCGTCGGTCTCGCCCAGCGAGTGGACGTCGCCGCCGACCACGTCGACGGTCACCTGCGCGGGCGCGAAGACGCTCTCGGGGATGCCCTCGAACTCCCAGTCAGCGTCGTCGAACACGTCGACGAAGGGCCGCCCGTACTCCTCGCGGGCCGTGGAGGGCACCTCGTCGAAGCGGGCGAACGGCGCGTCGACCGTCAGGTGGACGCGCCCGCCGTAGGCGATGGCGTCGTTGGTGCGGGCCATCGCGGTCGCCTCGTCGCCGGGGACCGGCGCGACCGGGACGCTCGCGGTCGCCGAGAGCACGTCCAGCGGGTCGTAGCCGAGCTCCGACAGCCTGAACGCGGCGAGTTCGGCGCCCCGGGCGGCGGTCGCGACGCTCCCCGTGAGGCCGGCCGTCGCGTAGGTCGGCAGGAAGACGCTGCCGGGGTCGACCCCCGCGAGGTCGGCCACGTGCTCGGCGACCGCCTCGTCGGGGAGGTCGTCGCTCTCGAGCGCGAGGACGGCGAACTCGAAGGCGTCGGCGTAACCGATCCGCGCGAAGACCTCCTCCTCGGCGACGAGCGCGCGGGCAGGACCGCTGCCCAGCGCCTCGTAGCCCTCGACCGACACCTCCCAGCCGGCCTTCTGGGCGCACAGCAGGGCGAGCGCCGGGTGGTCGGTGGTCACCTCGACGTGCGTGCGGGGGGCGCCGGCGACCGCGTCGAGCGTGCTGGCGACCGTCGCCAGCCCGGCCGACTGGATCTCCGCGAGCAGCAGGCCGGCCTCGACGCCGCCGGTCGCCTCGACCCCGAAGTCGAGCACCGTCGCCCCGTTGTCGAGTTCGAAGGCGTCGATGGCCAGCTCGTCGGTGAACTCTAAGGCCTCGTCGACGAGTTCCAGCGCCATCCGGTTGAGACTCTCCATGCGCGGGGCTTGTGCGGTTTCGGCTAAAGGGTTTGTCAGTGGCAGCCGCGGGCCGACCGCCGGCCGTTCCGCGGAGCGAACGACCCGACCCGAACGCACGGCGCAGCTATCGGTCGGCCCCCCGCCGCCGGCACTCGCGGGAGCGGGGACCTGTCGAGGGTGTTATTACCAGTCGGTCGTTCGAGACAGTCACTGATGGCCCACGTAGAGCGCATTCGCCTGTATCCCGTCAAGGCGCTGAACGCAGAGGAGGTCGACCGGGCGCGCGTCACCGACGTCGGCACGCTCGCGGGCGACCGCGAGTACGCCTTCTGCGATCCCGACGCCGAGACCTTCGAGAGCCGGATCGACATCCGCGACCTGGCGTACAACGGCAAGCAGACCGACCGCGTCCACGACGTCCGCACCGACTTCGACTTCGAGACCGCGACGCTGTCGGTCGATCCCGTCGACGACGACGTCCGCGAGTTCGACCTCGGCAGCGAGGCGGGCCGGGAAGCGGCCGGCGAGTGGTTCGGCGAGTTCATCGGCGATCCGGTGACCCTGCGGCACAACGCGCCGCCGGCGTTCGTCGACCGCCCGGAGATGGGTCCCTCGGTCATCAGCACCGCCACGCTGGAGGAGGTCGCCTCCTGGTTCGACGACATGACCGTCGAGGGCGCCCGACGGCGCCTGCGGGCCAACGTCGAGGTCGGCGGCGTCCCCGCGTTCTGGGAGGACCGCTTCGTCGGCGAGGACGCCCCCGCATTCGAGGCCGGCGGGATCCGCTTCGAGGGCGCGGAGGCCTGCGCCCGGTGTGTCGTCCCCTCCCGAGCCCCCGAGACGGGCGATCCGCTGCCGGAGTTCCGCGAACGGTTCGTCGAGATGCGGGAGGAGACCTTCCCCGAGTGGGCCGACCGCGACGCCTTCGAGCACCTCTACACGCTGATGCTCATCTCGCGGATCCCCGAGGGCTCGCGGGCGGAGACGCTGTCGGTCGGCGACGAGGTGGAGGTCCTCGAACCGGCCCGGTGAGGTGCGCGATTGCGGGAAGCGGGCGCCGCGCTGCCGACGGGGCGTAGCGCGAATCCCTATCAGGGTGCCCGGAACACGCGGATCGTGTCCCGCGCGGTCGGTTCGCGGATCAGCTGTGCGAACCCCAGGTCGGTGAAGACTCGCTTCCAGTCGCGGTGGTACAGGGGGAAGTCGTCCTCGACGTAGCTCACGTCGAAGCCGCGGCCGCGCTCGGGGCTATTACCCTCGTTCTCGGCAGTCGCGATGAGGTCGCCGGCGACGCGGGCGACCTCCCCGAAGGCCCACTCGTCGTCCGGGTGGACGTGCTGGAGCGTCTCGACGGAGTAGACGACATCGAACGCGCCGTCGTCGAACTCCGAGAGGCGGTCCTCGAGGGCGCCGACGTGGAACCGCCCGGTCTCTGCGAGTCGCGGGTAGTGCTCGGCCATCACGTCGAACGCGGTTTCGTTGATGTCGATCCCTGCGAGGTTCTCGAACCCCCGGTCGCGGAGGTGCGCGAGGTGTCGGCCGGAGCCACACCCCACCTCGAGGACGGTGGCGTCCTCGTCCGCGTAGTAGGAGAGCACGTCTGCGAGCGTCTCGCTGACCTCGTTCGGCCCGATCCGGGCGTAGTACGCCGGCGAGAACTTCCCGGAGCGCTCGGCCCAGCCCCGGCGGACGTCGTCCGGGTCCATAGATCCTCTCTGGTGGGTGCGAGGTATATACTGCGCGGAACGCGCCGGCGCGGTCGGAGTTTCACTCCGGCACTTCTCACGGCCGTCGCGTCACGGACCCACGTCGTACCGGTCGGGGTCGACTCCGATCGACTGATCGCGCCGCTGGCCGATCGGTCCAGATCGACGTAATTCCATTTATAGCTGTCACACCGCTTGCCTCCGTATGCAGACCCACATCGTGCCGGTCGGCTTCGACTACGACCGACTGATCGCGCCGCTGGTCCGCGACCAACTGGACATCGACCGGGTCGTCCTGCTGGAGGGTGCGGTCGGCAGCGAGGCCAACGTGGAGTACTCCCGGAACCTCGCGACCAAACTCGAGAAGGACTTCAGGAACCTGCTGGGCGCCGACGCCGAACGGGTCGTCGTCGAGGACGTCTACGACTACGACGCGGCCTTCGAGCAGGCCTACGGACTCATCAACGACGAACTCGACCGCGGACGGACTGAGAGCGCGGACCGCGGAGACCGAGGGGGCGGGAGCGACGACAGCGAGGTGTGGGTGAACGTCTCCTCGATGCCCCGGACGGTCTCGTTTGCCTTCGCCACCGCCGCTCACTCGATCATGGTCGAGCGCCAGGGCGACCGCGACCGGATTCACACCTACTACACCGTCCCCGAGAAGTACCTCGAGACGGAACTCGCCGAGGAACTACGACGCGGGATCGACCTGCTGGCGGCGGCGCAGGCCGGCGAGGCCGACGACGGCCGCGTCGACGAGTGGCTCGCGGAGGCCCGTGACCTGCTGGCGGAGTTCGACGAGCGGGGGACGACCATCGGCGCCAAGGAGTTCGGGGGAGATCACATCCTCGAGTTCCCGGTCGCCTCGTTCTCGAACGTCAAGCCCTTCGAGGAGTTGATCCTGTTCACGCTGGGCGAACACGGCGAGTTCGAGAGCGTCAGCGAACTCGCCCAGACGCTCGCCAGCGAACTCGGCGAGGAGTACACCGACTCCTTCCGCTCGAAGGTGATCTACAACGTCGACCGCCTCGGGCCCGGCGGGAAGGGGTACGTCGAGCAGGAGCAACACGGCAAGTCCCACCGGACGCGGCTCGCCCGGATCGGCGAACTATGGGTCCGGGCCCACGCCGACGACTGAAGGGATCGGCGGACGTACACGAGCGCTCACTGGCCTCGCGGTAACGCACTTGTCGGCGGCGCCCCTCGAACCGGTATGCCGACCGTGCGCTTTCGCGGCGAGGCGATCGAGTGCGAGATAGGTGCGGTACTCCGGGACGTCCTCCTGGCGGCCGGGCTGTCGCCGCACAACGGCCGATCGGGGGCGCTGAACTGCCGCGGCCACGGCACCTGCGGGACCTGTGCCGTGGCCGTCGAGGGGCCGACGAGCGATCCGACGGCCCGCGAGCGGCGGCGCCTCTCGGTGCCGCCCCACGACACCGAGAGCGGGCTCCGGTTGTCCTGTCAGACTCGCGTGGAGGGTGACCTGACGGTCCAGAAGCACCCGGGGTTCTGGGGCCAGCGCGTCGACGAACCGCCGGTGTCCGCCCAGGATGAGTGAGAGCGAGCACGGCAGCGGGCGGGCGACGGTCCGGGTCGTCGACGCCGACGGCCGCACCCGCGAACTGACCGTCGAACCGGGCCGGAATCTGCGTCGCGTCCTGCTGTCGGCGGAGCTATCGCCGTACGCCGACCTCGCCGAGTCGCTGAACTGCGGCGGGCGGGGCCTCTGTGCGACCTGCGGCGTTCGGATCATCGAGGGGAGCGTCCCGCCGACCCACTGGCACGACCGTGCGGCGGCCCGGTTCGGGTATCCACGGCTCTCCTGTCAGGTGACAGTAACCGGCGATCTGACGGTCGAACTCGTCGAGAAGCGCGTCTGGGGCGGCCGGCAGTCCTGACGGGTCAGCGTCCGCCCGCCGGCCCGTCGACGCCCCCCCGCGTCGCCAGTTCGAGTTCGAGTTTCTTCACCCGCGTGGCGAGCGCGAGGAAGGTCGCCAGCAGCGTGAGGGCGACCGCGGCCGCGGCCGCGAGGTCGTGTGCCGGCAGGGAGTGGTCGTAGCCGCCGGCAACGACCTCCGCGCGCAGGAGCGTGTGGTGGTAGTCGCCCGCGAGCGGCGCGAAGTAGTCCACGACGTCGTTGAAGCCGTACCAGGCGACGGCGACGGCGACAGCGCGGACCGGAAAGTCGGCGTAGCGGTGGATCAGGAACGCCTCCAGCGCCATCGCGAGGTGGCTCCAGACCAGGAACTGGTAGAGCCAGGTCGGAACGCTCCCCTGGCCGTTGACGAACAGCTGGACGTAGGGGGTCCAGAGGCCGAGTTTGATGCAGCCGAAGAAGGCCAGCGCGTGGAGCCAGGGCACGTCGAGGTCGAGTCGCCAGGCCGCCAGCGAGAGGGCGATGAACAGGGTCGCGACGGGGCTGTCGGGGACGACCGGCCAGGCGACGGCCGGCGTCGTCGCGAACTGGAACCGGTAGTACCAGAACCCGAAGACCGTCCCCGCGAGGTTGACCGCGACGATTAGCCACGCCAGCCGCAGACCGACGTCCTCCAGTGGCTTCGGGAGGGGAGCGACGTACCGCGGCAGGGCCTCCCGGGACGGGAGGCCGTCGCCGACGGCGGCGAGGCGGTCACGGAGCGTCGCGCTGTCCCCCGCGCCGTCGTCGTTCATGGAGGCCGGTCGGACGGCGGAGGAAAAACGCTGCCGGTCGACAGCCGGCGGTCTCCGCCTGCCAGCAGTGCCGATACGCGCGTGTCCCGACCGCGCTGTCGCCTCGGCGATTCGGCCCGAGAACTCCGTCACCACAGAAGGACACGGGTTAAGTGTCGCCCGTCCCGAAGTGTTCCCATGAGCGAGACGACCGACATCGAGGACCTCAAGCGCGGGACGGACCTGGTCAAGCGGGGGTTCGCGAAGATGCAGAAAGGCGGCGTGATCATGGACGTCGTCACTCGCGAGCAGGCCCGGATCGCCGAGGACGCCGGCGCGGTCGCCGTGATGAGCCTCGAAGCGGTGCCGGCGGACATCCGCAAGCGCGGGGGCGTCGCTCGGATGGCCGACCCGGCGGCCCTCGAGGAGATCATCGACGAGGTGTCGATCCCGGTGATGGGGAAGTGCCGCATCGGCCACCACACCGAGGCCCAGATCCTCGAGGCCACCGGCGCGGACATGATCGACGAGAGCGAGGTGCTCACCCCCGCGGACAACGAGTATCACATCGAGAAGCGGGAGTTCACTGCGCCGTTCGTCTGCGGCGCACGGAACCTGCCGGAGGCGCTGCGGCGCATCGACGAGGGCGCGGCGATGATCCGAACGAAAGGCGAGGCCGGCACCGGCGACGTCAACCAGGCGGTCACCCACCAGCGCGCGATCAAGAGCGCGATCCGGGAACTCGAAGGGAAGTCCGCCGAGGAGCGCGAGAAGTGGGCCCGCGGGCACGAGGCGCCCGCGGACCTGGTCCACGAGGCCGCCGAGCGAGGCCGCCTGCCGGTCGTGAACTTCGCCGCCGGCGGCGTCGCCACGCCCGCCGACGCGGCCCTGATGATGCACCACGGCTGTGACGGTATCTTCGTCGGGTCGGGCATCTTCGGCGCCGAGGACCCCGAGGCCATGGGCCGGGCCATCGTCGAGGCCGTCAACGACTGGGACGACCCCGAGACGCTCAAGGGAATCGCCAGCGGGATCGGTCGCGGCATGAAAGGACAGTCCAACGCCGGCATGGAGGAAGAGGAGAAACTCCAGGGCCGGGGCGTCTGAACGTTCCGTCGAACCGTTCAGACGAGTCTTTTCTCCTCGACTAACTAAGCCCGCCGCCCGCTTCGGTCCGGGCGATGGAGGCCGACGAGTTCGCGTTTGCCGCCGTCGTCGCACTGGGCGTCGCGCTCGTGGTCGTCCCCGGGAGCTACTTCGCCGTCACCGCGCTGTTCGACGCGGTCGGCGGAGGACCGGTGGCTCCGGCGCCCGACGACCGTGTCGAGGGCGCCGACGTGACCGCCGACCGGCCGGACCGGAGTACCGACGCGTCGGCCACTGAATCCCCCGAGGCGACCCCGGAGACGGTCACCCCGGCGACCGACGTCGCTGGCGACGACGGGAGCGGCGAAGCGGACCGCGAGCCGGGGACGTCGATCAGTGAACCGGAGAGCGGTCCGACGCCCGCCGGCGGGGAGAGCGAGAGCGCGCGGGAGGCGAGCGAGGACGCTCCGCCCGTCGACCGGGGGCGGGACTCGCAGGGTCCGCCGCCGGACGACGCCGGACCGCCCGAACACGCGAACGCCGGCGGGAACGGCGAAGGAAACGGCGGTGAAGGGGGTAAGGAAGACGAGGACGAAGAGGAAGACGAGGACGACGAGTAGCCGATCGGGGCGTCAGTCGGTCGCCGGTGCTTCGACCTCGGATTCGGCCTCGCTGTCGTCGGTCGCGTCGCTCTCCCGGTTCTCTATGAGCGTCTCCAGCGGGTTGTCCTCGACGTCGAGCGGGAGGTCGATCCGGCCCTGTCGGCGGGCGGATTCCCAGCTGGCGAAGGTGAGTTCGGTACCGTCGAGAGCGTTGCGTCCGGAAATCTCCGGTTCGCGGTCCTCGCGTAGCGCCGCGACGACCTCCTCGACCGCGCGCTCGTAGAAGGTCGGCCGGTCGAACAGGCGGTCTGGCAGGCCGGGAGCGTTCTGGGCGACCTTTCGCAGCCCCGCCCGGACGAGACTGTAGTCGGGCTTGTGGATGCTGTCGTTGGTCTCGACGGTCCGCCAGCCGCCGCCGTCGACTCGATACCGGATCGCGGGCCCGTCCTCGACGCCCATCTCGATGACGCCGTCCTCGCCGATCAGCCGCATGTAACAGCCGATCATCTCCATGCTGGGACCGGTGGCGGCCAGCCCGTAGACGCCGTCCTCGTACTTCCACTGGGAGATCCCCTGGTACTCGTTTTCGGTGCCGAACCAGACGTTCTCCTCGCTGGTGTCGATCCCGGCGAGCACCCACTCGGGTTCGGCGCCGTCGGTGTAGTACCGACAGAGGTCGAACTCGTGGACGCCGGCGTCGAAGAGGTTGTCCTCGGCCCACTCGATGCGAACGAGGTCGCCGATCCGTCCGTCCTCGAGGAGTTCCTTGG
>PXRR01000018.1:29385-31129 GCA_003021975.1 Halobacteriales archaeon QS_5_70_17
ACCGTCTCCTCCCCGTCGTATCCCAGGCGCTCTCGCGCCTCTCTCTGGCAGATCTCGTCGCGGTAGCTGTCCATGTAGTGGCCGTGCGGGACGACCTCGCAGTCGTCGAGCCGTTCGTAGGCGGGCGCGTGGCGGTAGGCCATCGCGTAGCCGCTGCTGTCTCTGTCTTCGGGATCGGCCCCGGTTCCGATGATAGCGACGCGGTATCCCATCGTGCGAAGGAGGTACCGCGAGGGGTATCACTATGCGGTGACTAACGGACGGAACGAACGGTTACCGAGCCGTTTTCGGTCCGCCGTCGCGCCCGGTCGTACACCCGGGCAGTACGGCGGGCGATCGACGCCCAGTCGAACGCTGCGACGGTTTTGCGATTGCGTTCGCCCATCGCCGGGAGATCGGCGTTCAGCGCCGCCTCAAGAGCTCGGTAGAGCCCGTCGGCGTCGTCGGGCTCGTAGGTGACCCCGCCGTCGTCCCCGACGAGTTCGCCGACACAGCCCGCCCGCGGCGCGATCACCGGCCGGCCGAACGACATCGCGAGCAGCGTCGTTCCGGACGTGAGCACCTCCTCGAATGAGAAGACGGTCACGTCGGCGGCGTTCATGTAGAGCTGGATATCCTCGTCGGGGACGAACTCGAGGACGGTGTCGATCCGGTCGTCGTGGTCGGCCAGGGATCTGATCCGACGGGCCATCTCGTCGTTCCAGGGGTTCCCGACGACGAGCAGTCGAGCGTCCTCGGCCTCGAGTCGGGAGAACGTCCGGAGCAGTTCGGGGACGTTCTTGTAGGGGCGGATGAGGCCGAAGTAGACGAACACCGTCTCCTCCCCGTCGTATCCCAGGCGCTCTCGCGCCTCTCTCTGGCAGATCTCGTCGCGGTAGCTGTCCATGTAGTGGCCGTGCGGGACGACCTCGACTGACGCCTTCGCGGCGTCGCAGTGGACGATGAGCCGGTCACAGAGCCGCGCCGCGAGCTGCCGGGTGAGCCGCTCGGTCCGGGGCGACCGGTTCTCGTGGTCGCCGAGATTGTGGACCGTCCAGACGACGGGCACGGACAGCGCGCGCAACACGAGCAGCTCGAAGACGAGCCGGAGCGCCAGCACCGCCGTCAGCAGCCGCGAGTCGGTAACGAAGTGGCGGTGGAGCCAGTGGAGGTGAAACACTGCGGGACGGCCGCGGGCGAATACGGCGCCCAGCAGCGGCAGCAACCGATCCGATCGGACCATCTCTACCTCGTATCCACAGCCGGCGAGTCCCTCGGTTAGCATCCGCTGGTAGGAGTTGCTGTTAGTGTAATCGGGGTACATCAACACCGTCCGGGACTCGTCGTGGACACCAGACACGCACGCAACCCTCAGTTTCCCGAGCAATAACCCTTGCTATAGCGGTACTCCCGACTGTACAAAATCGTACTAGATACTGTCTCTATTTGGTTATATTCTCCATTTAGTTGGTTTGGAGACGACTATAAGTTTCGGGGGCGATGACCGAGAGAGACGAGAGACCGATGCAGGAGGACGTAGCACATGGAATCTGACGATTACGTCTTTATCGCGGTCGTCGCGATCGGCGTACTGCTCGTAGTCGTTCCGGGGATCTACTTCGCGTACTCCGCGCTGGGGGGAATCCTCGCCGGTCCCGCCGATCCGGGCGGAACCGACGAGACGACGGAGGTAGAAACCGACGCTACGACGGTCGAGGAGACGCCGGCATCGAACGACGAACTGACGACGACTCCTCGGGAAGAG
>PXRR01000019.1 GCA_003021975.1 Halobacteriales archaeon QS_5_70_17
TGGAACGAGCGATTCCGCACGCGGGACTCCAAGGAACGCAACCTGAAGCAGGCGCTCGGCGAGATCGACCGCATGGCCTCCGCGCTGGGCCTCCCCGAAAACGTCCGGGAGACCGCCAGCGTCATCTACCGACGCGCGCTCGACGAGAACCTCCTGCCCGGCCGCTCCATCGAGGGCGTCGCGACGTCGGCCGTCTACGCCGCCGCCCGGCAGGCGGGCGTGCCCCGGAGCCTCGATGAGATCGCCGACGTGAGCCGCGTCGAGAAGAGCGAGATCGCCCGCACCTACCGCTACGTCGTCCGGGAACTCGGCCTCGAGGTGAAGCCCGCGGACCCCGAGAGCTACGTCCCGCGGTTCGCCAGCGCGCTCGACCTCTCGGACGAGGCCGAGAACCGCGCGCGCAGCCTCCTGCGCAACGCCAAAGAGCAGGGCGTCCACTCGGGCAAGTCGCCGGTCGGACTGGCGGCCGCCGCCGTCTACGCCGCCGCCCTCCTCACCAACGAGAAGACCACGCAGGCCGCCGTCAGCGAGGTCGCCGACATCTCGGAAGTGACGATCCGCAACCGGTACCACGAACTCCTCGAGGCCGAGCAGGACCTCCCGCTGTAAGCGACCGTCCGCCTCGCTTCTCCGCACTGTTCTCGCCGCTCCGATCCGTTCGCCCGGTCTCCCGCAGCGTCAGCCCGACCACAAGACACTAGCCGCCGGACAGCGAGCCGACGGGTATGGAGACCGAGCACGCCGTCCACGTCGGCGACGCGCGCGAGCTGGCGCTCCCGGAGGGCTCGGTCGAACTCGTCGTCACGTCCCCGCCCTACCCGATGATCGAGATGTGGGACGACCTCTTCCGCCGGCTCGATCCGGCGGTGGGGGCGGCCCTGGACGCCGGCGACGGCGACCGCGCGTTCCGGTCGATGCACGACGCGCTCGATCCCGTCTGGGACCGGATCGCCGAGGCGCTCGCGCCCGGCGGGATCGTCTGCGTCAACGTCGGCGACGCGACCCGATCGGTCGAGGAGTTCGCCCTCTACCCCAACCACGTCGAGATCGCCCGCCGGTTGCGCGATCGGGGGCTGACTCAGCTCCCGGGGATCCAGTGGCGCAAGCCCGTCAACCGGGCGACGAAGTTCATGGGGTCGGGGATGCTCCCGCCGAACGCCTACCCGACGCTGGAACACGAGCACGTCCTCGTCTTCCGCGCGGGCGGGCCCCGATCGCTGGAACCGGGCGCGGACCGGCGCTACGAGGCGGCCTACTTCTGGGAGGAGCGCAACGAGTGGTTCTCCGACCTCTGGGAGTTCGGCGGCGCCGACCAGCGACAGGGGTCCCGGTTCGGCTCCGGGGCCGGCGAGGGGGCCGACCGGGGCGGCCACCCGGGCGACGCGGCCCGCGAGCGCTCGGGGGCGTACCCGCTGGCGCTGCCCGCGCGCCTGATCCGGATGTTCACGGCCTACGGCGACCGCGTGTTCGACCCGTTCTGGGGAACGGGGACGACGACGCTGGCGGCGATGCTCGCGGCCCGCGACTCCGTGGGCTGTGAGATCGACGGCGCGCTGGTGGAGGCGTTCGAGGACCGGATCGCCGGACTCCCGGAGCGCTCTCGGGAGCAGTCCCGCGCGCGCCTCGAACGGCACGCCGCGTTCGCCGACGAGCGGGACGACCTCGCGTACGAGGCCGAGCACTACGATTTCGGGGTCATGACGAAACAGGAGCGACGGATCCGGCTGTACGCGGTCGAAGAGGTCGAGAAAGGTGAGAGCGACGCGCGCGCCGACGGCGATGGGATGAATGAGGGCGACTTCGACCGGACGCGGTGGCGCTGCGAGCACGCTCCGGTCGAGTTTTGAGGGCGCTCGCGCAAGGGGACCGCATGGACCTGGAGTTCGACTCGTTCGTTCTCGCGGCCGCGACCGGGGACCTCGGGGAGGAGCCGGCCGCCCGCGAGCGCGCCGACGCGGTGGAGTTCCGCATGGACCTCGCCGCCGACCCGCTGGCCGCGCTGCTCGACTACGACGGCGAGCTACCGCTGATCGCCACTAACCGGGTCGAGTGGGAAGGCGGCGAGGCCGACGAGGGCGATCAGCGCCTCCAGGACCTCCGGGTGGCCGCCGAACACCCCTCGGTCGGCGCGATCGACGTCGAACTCGCGACGATCGCCGGCGGCGACGACGCGCCGCTGCGCACGATCGCCCACGCCCGCGAGCACGGGGCCTCGGTGATCGTCTCGGTCCACGACCTCGAGGAGACGCCGGCCCGCGAGGAGATGGCCCGCCGGCTCGACCAGGCCCTGGAGTTCGGCGACGTGGGAAAGCTCGCGGTGACCGCGGAGGGCCTCGACGACGCCCTGCGCCTGCTCGCGGTCACCCGGGGGAAGGAGAACGCCGGCGACCGGGTCGCGACGATGGCGATGGGCGCCGCCGGCCGACACACCCGCGCGGTCGCGCCGGTCTACGGCTCGCGGATCGGCTACGCGCCGGTCGATCCCGACCGGGCGGTCGCGCCGGGGCAGTACGACCTCGCGACGCTCCGGGAACTGGTCGATCGACTGCGCTGAGGCGACCGGGGAGAGGACGCGCAGGCGGCGGATCGCGTGTTCGGCGAGGTCCGCCCGTCCAGCGCACGGAACTGCACAACGCTCATGTATTTTGACGCGAGAGAACGAGCCATGGTCGAGCGTCGCCCGCTGCTCGCCGCCGCGCTCTCGCTTTTCTACCCCGGGCTCGGGCACGTCTACCTGCGCGAGTGGCTGCGGGCGCTGCTGTGGTTCCTGCTCGTCGTCTCGACGGCCATGCTCGTCGTCCCGGACTCGGCGCTGCAGGCCGGCGGCCTCGACGAGATCCTCCGCGCCCAGCGCAACCTGCCGGTCGAGGCGACGGCGGCGCTGTTGGCCGTGACGGCGTTCAGCATGCTCGACGCCTACTGGATCGCCAGCCGCGGGAGCGGGAGCGCGAGCGCGAACGGGGACGCGTCGGCGTCCGGGGCCGCATCGGGGTCGGACGAGGAGGGCAATGGCGACGCGACCGTCCGGTGCAGCGAGTGCCGGAAGTCCGTCGACACCTCGGAGTACGACTTCTGTCCCTGGTGCGGGTCGGACATCTGAGGCGGGCGCCGGCGGTTCCGGCCGCCGCTGGCAGGCCGCGGCGGGCCGCCGTCGTTCCCCCGGTTTACTGGAACATCCGCATCGGCTGGGCCTGCGAGCTCTCGTCGCCCTCGGTCTGTCGCATGCGCTGAGCGAGGCGCTCGCGGGCGTCGCGGATCTCCTCGGCCTGGTCGACGAGGTCGTCGGTCGGGGCGTCGACGCCGGTCAGCGGTTCGAGGCCGTGTTCCAGCACGACGCGGGCGGCCTCGGGGTCGGGGAACTGCTTGTCGGCCTCGGCGATGAGCCCGACCGCGGTCCGGTCCCGGCGGCCGGCCTCGTAGAGGAGCGCGCCCGTGGGTCCGCTGATCATTCCGGCCTCCGCGGGCGGGACGATCCCCGCCTCGTCGAGCAGGTCCTCCCCGTCGCCCGTCGAGACGCCGTACAGCTCCGGGACGTCGGCCTCCTTCTCGCTGGGGAGGCCGCTGACGAACAGCGGCGTGACGTCGTGGTCTCCGATCCACGACGTGAGGCAGTTCGCGAAGTCTTCGGCGTTCTGCGGCGAGACCGGGACGTCGCTCTGGAGGACCAGCAGGTCGCGCTCGGCGTCGGCGTAGAGCCGGACCGGCGGGCGGAGCTGGGAGTCCTCGCCCCGGTAGACCGCCACCTCCGGCAGCCCGTCGCAGTGGACGCTCGCGTAGTAGTCCATCTCGAACGTCGAGACGAGGTGGTCGGCGGCGATCTTCCCGACTAGCCCGACGCCGGGCAGCCCCTCGACGAGCGTCGGCTCCGCGAGGTCGATGTCGGCGTGGATATCGACGTGCGCCATACCCGGGGTGACGACCGGAACCGGGTTAACGCTACCCCCGGTCGGGGCGCGGTGGGACGGAGCTGGATGTAGCGGGGCGTGATACGGTCGCGGGGAACCGGACGCATGGTTCTGGAGCGCTACGAACCGCTCGTCGAGGACAGCGAGGCCTTCCGCGCGGCCTGCGAGCGGCCGCTCCCGTCGGTGGTCCGGGTGAACACGATCAAGGCCACCGTCGAGCGCGTCCGGCGGGCGCTCGCGGCCGCCGACACCGACGCCGAGGCGGTCGACTGGAACCCCCGGCTGTTCCGGCTGTCGACCGACCGCCCGGGCAACACGTGGCCCTACTACCACGGCTGGATTTACGGCCAGGAGGAGGTCAGCGCGCTCCCGGCGCTCGTGCTCGACCCCCAGCCCGGCGAGCGGGTGTTCGATCCCTGCGCGGCGCCGGGGAGCAAGACGACCCAGCTGGCAGCGCTGATGGACGACCGGGGGACGCTGGTCGCCAACGACAACAACCTCGGGCGGCTGTCGGCGCTGCGGTCGAACGCCGAGCGCTGCGGCGTCACCAACCTCGCGGTGACCAACACCGACGCCCGGACGTTCTCGCTGAAGCCGTTCGGCGCTCCCAAGGATCCCCCGGGAGCCGACGGGACGGGGTCCCCCGCGGGCGAGCCCTTCGACCGGGCGCTGGTCGACGTCCCCTGCTCCTGCGAGGGAACGGTCCGGAAGAACCCCGACGCGCTCGAGGAGTGGAGCCTCGATCACGTCCGAGGGATCGCCGGCCTCCAGCGGGGAATCCTCGAGCGAGCGATCCAGGTCACCCGCGAGGGCGGCACCGTCGTCTACTCGACGTGCACGTTCGCCCCCGAGGAGAACGAGGCCGTCCTCGACGCCGCCCTCGGAGCGACGGACTGCCGGGTCGTCCCCTTCGAGACGCCTCTCGAGACCCGGCCGGGCGTCACCGAGTGGAACGGCGAGACCTACGACGAGGCCGTGCGCCACGCCAGGCGCGTCTACCCGCACCTCAACGACACCGGCGGGTTCTTCTGTGCGAAGCTGGAGGTGGGGGCGTGACCGACGGCGACCTCGCAGAGAACCGCAGTCACGTCTTCGAGCGCCTCCCGGCGACCGACGCCGAGCGGACCGTCGGGGGCCGCCCCTCCCGCGAGGCGGTGCTGGCGTGGTGGGACGACCGGTTCGGCGTCCCCCGGGAGACCTTCGCGGAGCACACCTTCTGGGAGAAGGGCGCGGGGAAGCTCTGGGCGTACGCCGGCGACGCGCCCGACCCCGCCGACCTCGAGGCGCTGGGCATGGTCTTCCTCCGGGTCCGGCAGGAACACTGGAAGCCGACGACCGACGCCGTCCAGCGGTTCGGGCGCGCGGCGACCCGGAACGCCATCGAACTCGACGGCGCCGCGGCCCGCCGGTTCGTCGCCGGCGAGGACCAGGAACTGCCCTGGGACGGCGACTGGGGGTACCTGATCGCCGTCCACCGCCCGCCCGGCCGCGAGGGCGACCGGCCGGAGCCTCTCGGCGTCGGCCTCTACGTCCACGGCGAGTTGCGCTCGCAGATTCCCAAGGGACGGCGCCGAGAGATAGACCGCGCGGAGCGGTGAACTCCGGCGAACCTTGAAGTAGGGGAGCGGGACCATCCGACGCGTGCGCTGAGCGTCGCCGCGCGGCGGTCCGCGGGAGCGTGCCACCGCCGCCGCGCGCCGGTCCGGTCTGGTGGCGCCTGCTCGCGACCCTCGCTTCACTCCTCGCCCGAGGGGTCCGCTTCCTTCGCACGGAGAGTGCCGCCGCTCAGTCCCGTCCACTCCACGCGGTAGTCCAGCGCCGACAGCGCGGCGCCGGCGTCGTCGATCCCGTGTTCCTCGAGGGCCGCCTCGGCCGCCGCGAGGTCCATGCCGGCCTCGATCTCCCCGTCGAGGGCCGCCAGCACCGACGGACGGACCAGGGTCCGTCCGACCCGCTCGTGCTCGGGGAACGACTTCCCCTCGACGGCGTCCTCGCTGACGCCGCGCTCGGCGGCGAGGTCGGCGATGGTCGTCACGTCCGACTCGGGGACGAGTTCCTCGGGGAGGTCGGCGGCGCTCTCGGCGACGAGTTCGTCCTCGTAGCGCCGGAGCGCGTCGCGGACGTCCTTCAGCCGGACCGTGCCGGTGTAGGTAACGGCGCCGTCGGTCAGCGCCGCGACCTCCTCGCCGACGCCCAGCGACTCGTCGACCGCCACGAGGAAGGCGACGTCCTCCAGGTCGCGGAACCGGGAGAGCTTCTTCTCGACGTACTCGGGCGTCCAGAAGCCCATGATCTCGAAGTATACCCTGAACTCGGCGTGCCGGTAGTCGAACGCGAAGTCGGGGACGACGACGTGCTCGCCGGCCGCCAGCGGGTCGGGCTCCCGGCGCAGGTCCCAGTCGAGGTCCAGCGACCGGAACCGGGCGGCGAAGTCGGCCTCGACGCCGCTGTCGAAGGTCATCTCGGTGACGGGTTCGGCGTCGGGCACCGCTACGTCCCCGCTCTCGAGGACCATCGCGCGCTCGCGGCCGCGGTCGTCGATAGTCGCCGTCAGCCGCCACTCCGGCGCGGTCGCGACCGTCCGCAGGAGCCGCGCGAACCGCGTCCCGTAGCGCCGCGAGCGCCGGAAGAGCGCGTCGGGGCCGGTGACGATCACCTCCCGGGTCGAGGGGCCGACGGCGTCGTCGGTCCGCCTGATCTCGTACATCAGGCGGAGGCGCTTGACCGCGGCGACCAGCGCCTTGGGCTCCGTCGAGCGCACCCGCACCTCCGTCGCGTCGAACAGCGCCGTCTGCGCCAGCGAGAGGTCGTACTGGGCCCGGAGCTCTTCTGGGTCCCACCGCGCGTCGAAGGACGCCATCACCTGTCGCTCCTCCCGGTCGGCGTACAGCGACGACTCGAGGGCCGCCGCGGTAACGCCCAGCCGATCGGCGGCCGCCGAGAGGGCCGCCGCGCGCTCGTCGTCGGTGACGACGCCGCCCTGCTCGGCGGCCGTTCGGAAGGCAGCCTCCCGGGCGCGCTCCGGGTCGACGGCCGCCCGCGTCTCGAAGGTCGCCTCCCGTTCGAGGAGCTTCGCGAACCCCCGGACGAGCTTGAAGTCCTCGGCGTCGCGCTCGACGGCCGTCAGCGCCTCCCGGAGCTCCGACCGCGGGCGGCCCACGTGGCCCTGGAACACGCCGAGCACGCGCGCGGCCAGCCGCTCGTCGTCCGGTCCGGTGAACTGCGGCCGGTAGCCGCCTCCGCGCCGGGAGACCCGGAGGAGATCCTTCGTGAGCACGGGCTCACGTCGTCGGTCCGCGGAGAAAAACGGTCCGGGGCGCAGGTCCGGCGGTACCGGCCCGCGACCAGTTCTGGGTCCGGCGCCGGTCCGTCCCCCCGTCTGGCCGTCGCCCGGACGGCCCGGATGCCCCTCGTTGCCTCTGACAGTCCGATCGACGGTGGTCCCGGCGGTCGATCGCCGG
This sequence comes from Halobacteriales archaeon QS_5_70_17, assembly GCA_003021975.1. Classification (GTDB taxonomy): domain Archaea; phylum Halobacteriota; class Halobacteria; order Halobacteriales; family Haloarculaceae; genus Halomarina. The sequence goes on from PXRR01000019.1 coordinate 7,367, forward strand.
GCACCCACCGCGCACCTCTCGGTACCCGCGTCGGGGTAATAGTCGGCCGCGTTTCCAACCTGCAGCTTTATATCGCGGCGCTCCCGCCGGCGAGCGGGCTACGGGTTCCCGACCACGACGGTGTCCACCAGTCGCGAGAGCCCCCGGCGGAGGCGCCTCCCGACCGCCGTCGAGGAGACGCCGAGCGCGCCGCCGAGGTCCTCGAGCGACGCCTCCCGGGGGTCCTCGAAGTAGCCGGCCTCGAAGGCGACCGTCAGCGCCTCCCGCTGGGCGTCGGTGAGCCCGAGGTCGCCCCACTCGCCGGGGTCGTCGGCTCGGAACAGCTGTCGGACCTCGAAGTCGACCCCCCGCTCGTCGCAGTGGGCCCGCAGTCCGACCAGCGCCTCGCGGTCGGGGAACTGCAACCTGCTGTGCCAGGTCCCGTCCCGGCAGTACCCCTCCAGCAGGGCACCCCCGCGCCGGGACAGTTCCGGGACGAGCATGAACGAGGGCGTCGGCTCGACGCGGTAGACGCGCTGCTCGCCGTGGTCGGCGACGACGACCGGCTCTCGGATCGAGGGGTCCTCGGTCAGCGCCGCGTCCAGCGCCTCGAAGTCCCCGCAGGTGATCCCGTAGAAGAGATACGGGATGTCGCGGTCGGTCGCCGCGTGGTACCGGATCTCGACGACGGCGTCGGGAACCGCCGTACTGGCGCGGTAGAAGATCTGCTCCGGCGTCCGAACGCTGACCGCCGCGATGATACTGGTGGCGTTCATGCTCCGGTCGGTTGCCGGCGGTCAGCCTTGCGTGGGCAAATAGATGTCGGCCGCGCAGGTCGCTTCCCGGGCCGGTCGATCGGGCGGTTCGTCGCAGTCCCACCTCGGCCGCGCGCGGATCTCGCGGGGGATCAGGACGGGACGCCGACGACGGCGACGTCGTAGTCGGCGACGGCGTCGACCGACGCCAGGAGGACGACCTCGAACCGCCAGGTCCCGCCCGCTGGCAGGTCGCCGGTGCTCGCGAGGTAGCGGCCGAGCAGGGCGCCGTCGCCGTCGTAGGCCCGGACGCGGACCTCCGCGAGGTCGACGCTCTCCTCGCCCGTGTTCGCGACGGTGCCCTTCACCGTCGGTCCCTTGTAGCCGTCCTGGACGGCGTACTCGTGATCCCGGAGGTCGAGGGCCTCGAGGGCCGTCGCGCTCCGGGTCGCGTCCCCCCCGGCGACGGCCGCTGCCGCGGACATCTCCTCGGCGGAGCGGGGTTCGCCGTCCGTCTCGTTGACCTCGCCCTCCTCGTAGGTCGGTCCTTCGTCGGCCCCCGTACACCCCGCCAGCAGTGCGACACCGCCCCCTCCGAGCGCCGTCAGCAGGCAGCGCCGCGTCGCCCCGCCGGAACGATCCGCCGCGCCTCCCCGGTCGCTCGGGTCGTCGGCTCTCGTCATCATGGACGACCGCGGTCGGAGCGTATTTCAGTATGATCCCTGCACGCCGTCGGCCGCTAGCGCTTCTCACCCCCGGCGCCGGCCGGCGACGCGCTCCTCGGCGGTCTCCTCGGTGACGACCTCGTACAGCAGCGCCCGGCCGCCGTCCTCGGTCGGGCGCAGGATCCGACCCAGGCGCTGGGTGAACTCCCGCTCGCTGCCGCTCCCCGAGAGGACGACCGCCACGTTCGCGTCGGGGACGTCGACGCCCTCGTCGAGGACGTTCGCCGTGACGACCCCCGAGTAGGTCCCCTCGCGGAACCGCTGGAGGACCGACCGGCGCTCGCCGGCGGCCGTCTCGTGGGTGATCGCCGGCAGCAGGAACCGCTCGGAGATCCGGTAGACGAGGTCCGTCGAGGCCGTGAACACGATGACGCGGTCCCCGCGGTGCCGGTCGAGGATCCCGGCGAGTTCCTCGAGTTTGGCGTCGGCGTGCATCATGATGTCCCGGGCGCGCTGCTTGGCCAGCAGCGCCTCGCGGGCCTCGGGGTCGGTCCCCGAGCGCTTGACCAGTTCCCGGTAGTCGCTGCCCGATCGCATCTCGATGTTCGAGCGCGCGAGGTAGTCGGTGAACGTCCCCTGGGCGGCTTCGTAGCGCTCGCGCTCCTCGTCGGTCAGCTCGACGGTGAGCCGCTTGATGTCGTACTCCGCGAGGTGGTCGCCCGCGAGGTCCTCGGCGCTCAGGCGGTGGACGACCGGCCCCACGAGGTCCGTCACGACCTCGTGGGCGCCGTCGGGGCGCTCGAAGGTCGCGGTCAGCCCGAGGCGGGCCGGCGCCGCGAGCAGCCGGGCGATGTCGCGGTAGCCCTCCCCGCCGAGGTGGTGGACTTCGTCGAAGACGACCAGCCCGAAGCGGTCGCCGACGCCGTCGGCCCGGAGGTACGCCGAGTCGTACGTCGACACCGTCAGCGGACCGATCTCCTGGACGCCGCCGCCGAACTGACCGATCTCGACGTCGAACTCCGCCGCGAGCTCCCGGCGCCACTGCTCGAGGAGGTCGATCGTCGGGACGACCACGAGCGCCGGCGTCCCCAGCGCCGCGATGGCTCCGATCCCGACGACGGTCTTCCCGCTGCCGGTGGGCAACTCGACGACGCCCCGCCGGTCGGCCTCCCGCCAGGCGTCCAGCGCCGCTCGCTGGTACTCCCGCAGTTCGTAGCTGGTCGTCAGCTCCAGCCCCGGGGCGCCGAGCACGCGGTCGGCGACGGCGAGGCCGCGCCCCGCGAGCGCGTCGCGGATCGCCGCGTACCGGTAGGCGGGCGCGCGCAGCGTCCCCGACCCCGATCGCGGGTCGGGCTCGGCGCCGGACGCGGTCAGATCGAGGTCGACGTCGAGGTCCGGGTCGGGGTCGATCCGGACGGTACCGTCCTCGTAGCTGAGCGTGACGTCGGCCACGCGGTAGCTCGGGCGGTCGGGGGCATAAGCGCGACGCCCGCCGGGCGCCCGCTCCGATCCGGGCCGTTTAATCGGCCGCCCACCGTTCGGTCGGACATGACCGACAACGAGCGGGCGGCCGAGGAGGCGCCGGAGCGAGAGCCAGGGCCGGAGTCGGAATCGGAGCCGGACCACGCGACCGACTCTGACTCCGAGGCCGCCGGCGGCCCGGCGGCGGACCCTCCCGAGGAACTCGTCGAGCGCGTCGCGGAGGACGACTCCGAGGGGACCGCCCGGGAGATCCAGTCGCTTCGCGAGCGGGCCGCCGACCTCGAGAAGCGCCTCGAAGAGCGGTCCGAGACGGCCGAGGAACTGGAGTCGAAGCTCAAGCGCAAGCAGGCCGAGTTCCAGAACTACAAGCGGCGGATGGACGAGCGCCGCGAGCAGGAGCGCAAGCGCGCGACCGAGGACCTGATCGAGCGGCTGGTCGACGTCCGGGACAACCTCGAGCGCGGCCTCGAACAGGACGGCGACATCCGCGAGGGCGTCGAGTCGACGCTCCGGCAGTTCGACGAGGTCCTCGCCGGGGAGAACGTCGAGACGATCACTCCCGACCCCGGCGAGGACGTCGATCCCCAGCGCCACGAGGTGCTGATGCGCGTCGAGAGCGACCACCCCTCCGACACCGTCGCGGACGTCCACCGGCCGGGCTACGAGATGGCCGGGAAGGTGATCCGGCCCGCGCAGGTGACCGTCAGCGACGAGGGATAGCGGGGCGTGACGTAACGGTCCGGCCCCGGGGCTCGACCGGCTGGCACTTCGACATAAATGTTCGTGACCGGGCGCCCGGCCGAATCGGAGAATCGCACCACCGCGCCGGGGCGGTCGCGTGGTGTGCGAGCCCGTATTCAGCAAGGCTTAACGGTACGACGCCGATACGTGAACACAACATGACGAGCGACAAGATTCTCGGTATCGACCTCGGCACCACGAACTCCGCGTTCGCGGTGATGGAAGCGGGCGATCCCGAGATCATCGTCAACGCCGAAGGCGAGCGGACGACTCCCTCCGTCGTCGCGTTCACCGACGAGGAGCGCCTCGTCGGCCGACCGGCGAAGAACCAGGCCATCCAGAACCCGGAGCGTACCATCGAGTCGATCAAGCGCCACATGGGCGAGGAGGGCTACTCGGTCGACGTCGACGGCGAGGAGTACACGCCCGAGGAGATCTCGGCGATGATCCTCGGGAAGATCAAGCGCGACGCCGAGGAGTACCTCGGCGACGACGTCGAGAAGGCCGTCATCACGGTCCCCGCGTACTTCTCGGACCGACAGCGCCAGGCGACGAAAGACGCCGGCGAGATCGCCGGCTTCGAGGTCGACCGCATCATCAACGAGCCCACGGCCGCCTCGATGGCCTACGGGCTCGACGACGAGTCCGACCAGACCGTCCTCGTCTACGACCTCGGCGGGGGCACCTTCGACGTCTCGATCCTCGATCTGGGCGGGGGCGTCTACGAGGTCGTCGCCACCAACGGCGACAACGACCTCGGGGGCGACGACTGGGACCAGGCGATCATCGACCACCTCGCCGACGAGTTCGAGGACGAGCACGGCATCGACCTCCGCGAGGATCGACAGGCCCTCCAGCGGCTGAAAGACGCCGCCGAGGAGGCGAAGATCGAACTCTCCAGCCGGAAGGAGACGACGATCAACCTGCCGTTCATCGCGGCGACCGACGAGGGCCCGCTGAACCTCGAGACGAAGCTGACGCGCGCGAAGTTCGAGTCGCTGACCAGCGACCTCGTCGAGCGGACCGTCGGCCCGACCGAGCAAGCGCTGGCCGACGCCGACTACTCCGAGAGCGACATCGACGAGGTGATCCTCGTCGGCGGGTCGACGCGGATGCCGATGATCCAGGAGAAAGTCGAGGAATTGGCCGGCCAGGAGCCCAAGAAGAACGTCAACCCCGACGAGGCCGTTGCGCTGGGCGCCGCGATCCAGGGCGGCGTGCTCTCGGGCGAGGTCGACGACATCGTGCTGCTGGACGTGACGCCGCTCTCGCTGGGCATCGAGGTCAAGGGCGGCCTCTTCGAGCGGCTCATCGAGAAGAACACGACCATCCCCACCGAGGAGTCGAAAGTCTTCACGACCGCGGCTGACAACCAGACCAACGTCCAGGTCCGGGTCTTCCAGGGCGAACGCGAGATGGCCGAGGAGAACGAACTGCTCGGCGAGTTCCAGCTCGCCGGCATCCCGCCGGCCCCCGCGGGCACGCCACAGATCGAGGTGACGTTCAACATCGACGAGAACGGCATCGTCAACGTCGAGGCCGAGGACAAGGGCTCGGGCAACGCCGAGTCGATCACCATCGAGGGCGGCGCCGGCCTCTCCGACGAGCAGATCGAGCAGATGCAACAGGAGGCCGAGGAGCACGCCGAGGAGGACCAGCGCCGCCGCGAGCGCATCGAGGCGCGCAACGACGCCGAGAGCGCCGTCCAGCGCGCGCGCACGCTCCTCGACGAGAACGAGGAGCACGTCGACGACGACCTCGAAAGCGACATCGAGGCCGCCATCGAGGACGTCGAGGCGGTCCTCGAGGACGACGACGCCGACGTCGAGGAGATCGAGGAGGCGACGGAGGCGCTCTCGACGGAACTCCAGGAGATCGGCAAGCAGATGTACCAGCAACAGGCCGCCGGGGCGGGCGGCGCGGGCGCCGGTACCGCCGGCGCGGGTGCCGGCCCCGGCGCCGCGGGCGCGGGTCCAGGCGAGGCCGGCGCCGGTCCCGGTGCCGGCCCCGAGTCCGAGTACGTCGACGTCCTCGACGTCGACGAGGACGACGAGAGCGACGAGGAGTAACCCGACCCCTCCGACGGCGGTACGGAGCGACTCTTCTGCAGTTCCGCCGACCGATCAGGCGGTCTCGGCGACGGCCTCGGGTTCCTCGCCGCGGACGACCGCGGCGAACTCGCCGGGGTGCTCGTAGTGGGGGAGCAACAGCGCCTCGTCGAACACCACCAGGCGGGCGTCGGCCGCCTCGGCCAGTTCCCGCCCGCGCTCGAGCGGGAGGATGTCGGCCTCGCGCCCCCAGACGAGCGTCACCGGGACGTCGAGGGCCGCCAGCGTCTCCCCGAGGTCGACGTCGGCGTCGAGGAAGCCGCCGACGAACGACGCGGGGGCGAACCGGGCGCCGGGCTGGTGGGTGGTCTGCCAGCGGTAGTCGAACCACTCGTCGTCGGCGTGGCGCATGTCGTAGAAGCCGTGGTCGGACTGGAAGTACTCCAGGGAGCGCCCGCTCGCCAGCAGGTTGAACAGCGCCTCACCGACCAGCGGCGAGCGCAGCAGCGAGCGCAGCCACACCCGGCGGCCGGGCATCGTCGTCGCGGTCGGACAGATCAACGCGAGTTCGTCGACCGCGGCGCCCCCGTCGACGGCGGCCGCGGCGTAGGCCCCGGTCAGCCCCGAGGCGACGACGGTCGCGTCGCCGTCGGTCTCGTCGCCGAGGAAGTCGGCGACGAACGTCCGGTACAGCGACGCCGAGTACATCAGCGGCGGCCGGTCCGACCGGCCGAACCCGGGGAGGTCCGGCGCGAGGACGTGGTAATCGTCCGCGAGTTCCGCGAAGACGGCGGCGAACTCGGCGCTGGTGGCGGCGGCGTTGATCCCGTGGAACAGCACGAGGTCGGGGTCGCCGGGGTCGCCGGCCTCGGTGTACGAGACGTCGAAGCCGCGCCAGCGGTAGACGTCGGTCGCCCGCCCCAGCGGCGACTGGAGCGCCGTCGCCTTCGACTCGAGCACGCGGTTGGCGGCGGCGAGGCCCAGGCCGCCGGCGGCGCCGACAAGGAGGTTTCGGAAGCGCATGTACCGCGGTACGATCGTCGCCCGCTTAACTACTGCCCCGTGTCCCGGGCCGGCCCCGGGACTCGCCCGGCGGCCGCCGCCTCACTCGCGGACGCCGTCGCGCTCGCGGTCCTCGACGCACTCCTCGAGGGGCGCGATCAGGTCGTCGGCGACGGAGTAGGGGTCGGTCTCCCGGTCGACGATCCGGTCGACCAGCGCGTCCAGCCCGCCGCGGCGCTCGATCTCGCGCTCGAGCAGGCGGTTGGTGTCCTCGCGCAGTAGCGTCCGGACCTCCTCGGCGTAGCGCACGCGGGCGCGGCGCTCGCGCTCGCCGGACTCCTCGAGGTAACGGGCGTGCTCGTCGAAGATCTCGATCAGTTCGCCGACGCCCTCGCCGCTGTTGGCGACGGTCTCGATCAGGCGGGGTTCCCACTCCGCCTCGTCGGCGTCGGCGTCGTCAGGGGTCGCGCCCGCGCCGCCCGCGGCCTCGATGACGGGGTCGGCCTCCTCGCCGTGGTGGGCCGCCTCGTCGGCGGTGTAGTCGTTGCGCGTCTCGATCATCTCCCGGAGTTCCTGGACGGTCCGGTCGGCGCCCGGCAGGTCGGCCTTGTTGACGACGAAGACGTCGCCGATCTCGAGGATGCCCGCCTTGAGCATCTGGACGTCGTCGCCGCTGCCCGGCGGGACCAGCACCGCGACCGTGTCGGCGGTCTTCACGATGTCGATCTCGTTTTGCCCGGCGCCGACGGTCTCGACGACGATGCGGTCCTTCCCGAAGGCGTCGAGGGCCTTCACCGCGTCGCCGGTCGCCGTGGAGAGGCCGCCCAGCGACCCGCGGGCCGACATCGACCGGAAGAACACGTCCATGTCGCCGGTCGTCGACGCCATGCGGATCCGGTCGCCCAGGACCGAGCCGCCGGTGAACGGCGAGGAGGGGTCGATGGCGATGACGCCGACGGTGAGCCCCTCGTCGCGGTAGCGCTTGGCGAGCTTGTCGACGAGCGTGGACTTGCCGGCCCCCGGGCTGCCGGTGATCCCGACGACTGTCGCGTCGCCCGTGTGGTCGTGGAGGTCGCTGACGAGGTCCCGGTAGCCCGGCGACCGGTTCTCGATCTTGGTGATGGCGCGCGCCAGCGCCCGGTGCTTGCTCGCGAGGATCCCGTCGATCAGGTCGCTCATCGGCTACGCTCGCTCGGGGGCGTTCTCCCGGACGAACTCGATGGCCTCCTCCATCGAGGCGCCGGGGCCGAAGATGGCGTCGACGCCCGCCTCCCGTATCTCCGGGCGGTCGTCGTCGGGGATGATCCCGCCGAGGATGACGAGCGTGTCGTCGGCGGCGTCGTACTCGCGCAGGCCCTCGATGATCTTCGGGACGAGCGTGTTGTGCGCCCCCGAGAGGATCGAGATGCCGAGCACGTCGACGTCCTCCTGGACGGCGGCCTGGACGATCTCGTCCGGCGACTTGTGGAGCCCCGAGTAGATGACCTCGAAGCCGGCGTCGCGAAACGCCCGGGCGATGACGTGTGCCCCGCGGTCGTGGCCGTCGAGACCGACCTTCGCGACGAGACACCGGATCGTTCGCTGGCTCTGGTCCTGGTCCGCGCTCATGTGCGGTGAATCGGTGGTACACCGTTTCACTCTAACGGTCCCCACGGGGGGTGACCGAGCGACGGAGGCGGGGAGGACCGCGCGCCGGGGATCGCGCTCCCGAAAGCGAAGCGGCCATAGGCGAGGCCTCCTAACGGCAGGTATGGCAACAGCGTCCGAAGGCGGAGTCGCGCGGGACCACCCGCGAGCGGTCACGGTCGTCCTCTCGGTCGTCGGCTACGCGCTCGTCGTCGCCGCGTTCGCCGGGGCGCTCCCGCTGTTCCCGGAGCTCTCCCGCGGTGCCGTGATCCTCCTGTCGGACCTCATCGCGGTCGTGAACTCGGTCGCGCTGGTCGCCCTGCTGGCCGGCTGGTGGTTCATCCGCCGGGGCGAGGTGCGGCGACACCGCGCCGCGATGCTGACCGCGTTCGCGCTGATCTGCCTGTTCCTCGTGCTCTACCTCACGAAGGTCGGCGGCGGCTTCGAGAAGTCCTTCGTCGTCCGCGAGGGGCAGTTCCTCGCGGCGTACGCGGGGATCGTCCGGCCGGCCTACCTCGTGATGCTGGCCGTCCACATCCTCCTGTCGGTGCTCGCGGTGCCGGTCGTGCTCTACGCGGTCGTCCTGGGGCTGACCCGCAGCCCCCAGGAGCTCCGGGGGACCGCTCACGCCCGCGTCGGCCGGATCGCGGCCGCGTCGTGGTCGCTGAGCCTCTTCCTCGGCGTCGTCACCTACGTCATGCTCAACCACGTCTACGCGTGGGAGGTCCACGGCGCGGCGCTGCTCCTGTTTGCCGCCCCCACCGTGCGGGCGCGCGGCGACGGGTAGCTCGTCGCCCCGGGGCGGTCGACCCGACTGCCGTCCGCGCCCGCGGGAGCGACTGTGCGCCGCGATACACGACCGTACGCCCCTTAACCCCGGTCGGCACTCACCTCGGGTAAGTCCAGCGCGGGCGGCCGCGCCCCGCCGACGTCCGTGATGACAGAGACACCGCGCTACCGAGAGCTGTACCGCGCGACGATTCCGTCGGTCGTCGCCGTCTACCTCGACGAGGGACGGGCCGGCGGCGCCGGATCGGGGTTCGTCTACGCCGCTCGGGACGACGGCGGCGGCTACCTCGTCACCAACGAGCACGTCGTCCGCGAGAGCGAGGCCGTCGACGTCCGCTTCAGCGACGGCGAGTGGCGGGTCGGCGAGGTCGCGGGCACCGACGCCTGCACCGACCTCGCGATCGTCAGCGTCCCCGACCGCCCGGCCGACGCCCCCCCGCGCTGGCCGACGGCTCGCCGGACCCCGGCGCGCGCGTGGCGGCGCTGGGCAATCCGATGTGGGTCAACGGGTCGATCACCACCGGCGCCGTCAGCGGCGCCAACCGCTCGATGCCGACCCGGGAGGGCTTCGCCGTCCCCGACACCGTCCGGACTGACGCCGCGATCACCCCCGGCAACTCCGGGGGACCGCTGGTGGTCCTCGGGGTGGAGTCCGGCGACGGGGACGAGACGGGCGAGGCGAACGGCGATCGGACCGACAGCGGGGTCCCGGCGACCGTCGTCGACGTCAGCCGGGCCCGGGGGGGCGACAACATCGGCTTCGCCGTCTCGGCGGAGGTCGTCGCCCGCGTCGTCCCCGCGCTGATCGAGGGCGGCGAGTACCGCCACTCCTACCTAGAGGTGCGCACCCTCGACGTCTCGCCGACCGTCGCGGAGGCCAACGGCCTCGACGAGCCCGGGGGCGTGCCCGTCGCCGACGTCTCGCTGGGGCCCGCCAGCGGCGCGCTGAAGGGCGCCAGCGGGACCCGGACGGTCCGCGGGCGGGCGGTGCCCGTCGGCAGGGACGTGATCGTCAGCGTCGACGGCACTCCCGTCGACTCCCACGAGGCGCTGATGCGCCACCTCCTGCTGGAGACGCGCCCGGGCGACGAGGTGGAACTCGAACTGCTGCGCGACGCCGACGGCTGGTCGAGCGGGTGACCCTCGCCGAGCGCCCCCGGGCCGGCGGCGCGGGCAGCGCCGAAAGCCGCGCTCCCGTCCGGTAGTTCCGCCGTCCGCCGTTCCGGTCGCAGTCGCGAGGGCGCCGACGGCCGCTGGCCCGCTCCCGTCAGTCGGTCCGCGGGATCGCGACCGCGCCGGCGGCGAAGAGAGCGACCGCCAGCGCCGCGAGTACGGCCAGGTTGACCGTCGGGGTCGCGGCGCCCGGAACCGTCGACGGCGCCGTCACCGCCCGGACGCCCCGCGAGAAGTACGTCAGCGGCGAGAGGTCCATCAGCGGAACGAACCACGCGGGGAGGAGAGACGGGGGGACGAACGTCTCCGAGAGGAAGAGGAGGGGCAGCGCGACCGCGTTGCTCGCGGCGACGACGCCGTCCTGTGAGTCGGCGACCCGACCGAGGACCGCCCCCAGCCCGCAGAACAGGGCCACGGCGAGCGCGACGAACGGGACCACGAGCGCGAGCGCCGGCGAGCGGGCCACCGTCGCGCCGGTGACGAGCACGACCAGCGCGACGATCACCAGCGCCGCCAGCCCGATGACGGCGACGTTGACGAGCGTCTGGGCGAGCAGCCACTCCGCCCGCGAGAGCGGCGTCGTCGCCAGCTTCTCGAAGCGGTTGCCCTCGCGGTGGCGGGCCACCTCGCTGCCCACCCGCGAGAGCGGCGTGAACAGCACGACGACCGCCAGGTAGCCCGGCAGGTAGTACGCCGGCGGTTCGGTGAACAGCCCCCCGCCGGCCGGCGTCGTCCCCACCAGCGCCCCGAAGATGACCACCAGGATCACCGGGAAGAAGAACGTGAAGAACACGGCGGTCCGCCGGCGGAGGAACGCCCGCCAGGCGGCGCCGGCCTCCGCCCGGACGCGGCCGGTCGCGGTCACGCCCGTACCTCCCCCCGCTCGCTCCCCTCGCCCGACGCCCCCTCGGGGTCGCGCTCGACGTCCAGCGGGTCGCCGCTCTCGTCGACCGCCCGGCCGGTCAGCGCGAGGTAGGCCGACTCGAGGTCCGGTTGCTCCCAGCGCAGTTCGCGGTAGGCGACGCCGGCCGCCTCCAGCGCCCGGACGGCCTCGCCGATCCCGACCGGCGGGACGTCCTCGACGACGACGCCCCGCCCGGTCGCGGCGGCGTCGTAGCCGGCCCCGGCGAGCGCTTCGACGGCCCGCTCGACCGGTTCGTCCGCCCCCGCGTCCGGCCCCTCGACGGGTTCGACGCCTACGACCAGTTCCGACCGGCCGCCGTACCGCTCGACGAGTTCCCGCGGCGACCCCTCGGCGGCGATCCGGCCGTCGGCGAGCATCGCGACGCGGTCGGCCAGTCGCTCCGCCTCGGCCATGTCGTGGGTCGTCAGCAGGACGGTCGTCCCGCGGTCGGCCAGCGACTCGAGCAGGTCCCACAGCGCCCGCCGGCCGGTCGGGTCGATGCTGGTCGTCGGCTCGTCGAGCACGAGCAGGTCGGGGTCGTTGACCAGCGCGGTCGCGACGCAGGTCCGGCGCTGTTGCCCCCCGGAGAGGTTCTCGTACCACGTGTCGGCGTCGGCGGGGTCGGCCAGTCCGACGTCCGCGAGCACCTCCTCGACGGGCCGCGAGCGGTCGTAGAGACCGGCGTAGTAGGCGACGAGTTCGCGCGCCGAGAGGCGGCCGGCGGGCTCGAACGACTGGGGTAACAGTCCCACCCGCTCGGGGTCGACCTCCCGGGGCGGGGCGCCGAACAGTTCGATCCGGCCCTCGGCGTCGGTCGTTCCGGTGAGCGCACGGACGAGCGTCGTCTTCCCGGCGCCGTTGGGACCGACGAGCGCGAACACCTCCCCCTCGCCGACAGACAGCGACACGCCGTCGAGCGCGACGGTGTCGCCGTACTCCCGGCGGACGTCCTCGGCGACGATGACCATGCCTGCACTCGCGCCCTGCGGCGCGTAAGGATTCGGATTCCGTTCTCGAGCCGCCCGGCAGGTCGGGCCCCGGGGCGCGGAGACGGGCACGCTTTTGTCGCCGGCGGTGCTGCTCCCGTCATGGCTCTCGACCGCGTGACCCTCGGTTCGACGGGACTGCAGGTGGCGCCGCTCTGTCTGGGCACCTGGCGGTTCGGCAAGGAGACTGGCGGCGTCCTCGAGACCGACCGCGGGGACGCCCACGACCTGCTCGACGCCTACGCCGAGCGCGGGGGCAACTTCGTCGACACGGCCAACGGCTACGGCGACGGGAAGAGCGAGGAGTGGATCGGCGACTGGCTCGCCGGCCGCGACCGCGAGGAGTTCGTCGTCGCCTCCAAGGTCTACTGGACCCAGATGTCGGCCGTCGACGAGAACCTCTCGCGGAAGACGATCCGCGCCGAGATCGAGGGCACCCTCGATCGGCTGGGGACGGACTACCTCGATCTCTACTACATCCACCGCTGGGACGACGACACGCCCATCGAGGTGACGCTGCGCGCGCTGTCGGATCTCGTCCGCGAGGGGAAGGTCAACTACCTCGGGGCGAGCACGACGGCGTCCTGGAAGCTCACGAAGGCGCTGTGGACAAGCGACGTCGAGGGCCTGGAGCGCTTCGAGGTGACACAGCCGCTCTTCCACGCCGCCTACTACGAGGACGTCCGGGAGTACCTGGAGGTCGCGGGCGATCAGGGCCTCGCCGTCTGTCCGTACTCGCCGCTGGCAGGGGGCTTTCTCACCGGCAAGTACGAGCGCGCCGACGAGGACGACCCCCAGGCCGTCCGCGCGCCCGACGGCTCCCGGGGGAGCTTCGACGAGTACTTCGGCGACTGGTACGTCTCCGAGCGGGGCTGGCGGGTGCTCGACGCCGTTCGCGCGGTCGCCGAGGAGGTCGACGCCACGCCGGCGCAGGTCGCCCTGCGCTGGCTGATGGACCGCGAGGCGTTCACCTGCGTCCCCATCGTCGGCGCCCGTACCGTCGACCAGCTGGAGGAGAACCTCGCGGCCGCGGACCTGTCGCTGTCCGGCGACCAGCGCCGGCGGATCACCGAGGCGCGGTACGGCGAGGACGGGCGGCGCCACGGGCACTGACGCCGGGCGCGGCGCCGTCCGAGAGGCACCGCGGCGCTCCCGGACCGCTCCGGGCGCGTCCGTTACGTCCGCTCGCGGACCCGCCGAACGATCTCGTCGGCGTCGTACTCGTCGTCCTCCTTGTCGAAGACGACCTCGCTCTCCCCGGTCCCGTCGACGCTCACGCGCAGGACGCCCTTCTCGCCGACGACGAGCGCGACGCGGTCCAGCCGCTCGCCCAGGCCGCTCAGCAGGGCGTGTTCGATCTCCTCGGCGCGGTCGAGGAAGCCACACGAGTGACAGTACTCGATCTCGACTGCGGTCATACCCCGAGTCTCGTCCGCATCCGTGATAAGTCCGCCGCGGTGGGCCGCCAGACCAGGAGGGCGACGGTGACGACGAAGACGACCGTCGAGAGGCCGTACGACTGGCCGTAGGCGGCGGTGACCAGCGCGCCCGCGCCGCCGACGAGGCCGCTGACCGCGCCCGCGATCAGCGGCAGGGTACAGGAGACACACGAGAACAGGCCCAGCAGGCCCGCCGCCCCGCCGCCGGTCGCGTCGAGGACGGTCAGCGCAACGAGGTACGCGAGCGTCGCGTAGCCGAACAGCTTGAACGGCAGCAGCGCCAGCGTCAGCCGCGTCCCGTCGTAGAGGACGGCGGGGCTCCACCCCGGCGGGAGCGACGTCAGCGACAGCGATCACCCGGCGGCGGCCGTCGCGCCGGGGGCCGTTCCGAGAGCGTAGAGGCCGCCGAAGTAGCCGAGCACGAGGAAGTAGCCGGCGCCGACCGCTGCGGCGAGGACCACCCGCCGTCCGTTCCTCGGCCCCGCCGAGGGGGCGTCGACGGTCCACAGCGCCCACAGCGCGGCGTTGATCCAGACGAACGGGTAGACGTAGAACAGCGGTCGGACCGGCGTCGCGCCCGTCGCGAGGAGGTACGCGGCGACCGCCAGCAGTTCGGCGTTGACGACGGCGGCCCACACGAGCAGTCGCTCGCGGTCGGGGCGGAGCCGGTCGGCGGCGGTGGCGGCGCTCATAGCGCGATGGCGTCGATCACGACGGCCAGCAACAGCGCCCCGAGGTAGGCGTTCGAGGCGTGGAACGCCCGGAACGCGGCGCCGCGGGTCCGTTCGCGGTGCAGTCGAACGACCGCCCAGACGAAGACGCCGCCCAGGACGACAGTCGTCACGGCGTACAGCGCTCCCAGGCCCGTCACGGCGGCGAGCGCGGCCGCGCCGAGCAGCGTCGCCGCGAGGTACAGCAGGACGTGCTTGCGCGTCTCCGCCTCGCCACGGACGACCGGCATCATCGGGAAGCCGCTGCGCTCGTAGTCCTCCTTGTAGGCCAGCGCGAGGTTGTAGAAGTGCGCCGGCGTCCACAGGAAGATCACGCCCGCGAGCGCCAGCCCCGGGAGGCCTATCTTCCCGGTGACCGCGACCCAGCCGATCAGCGCCGGCAGTGCTCCCGCTGCGCCCCCGAGGACGGTGTTCTGGACGGTGTTGGGCTTGAGAACGAGTGTGTAGATCACGCTGTAGAAGACGATAGCGGCGACACCGAGCGCGGCCGCCAGCACGTTGACCTGCAGGAACAGCGCCGTCGCGGTGACGGTCAGCGCGGCGCCGAACGCCAGGGCGTTGCGCACCGGGACCCGGTGGGTCGCCAGCGGCCGGTCGCTCGTCCGGGCCATCTTCCGGTCGACGTCCCGCTCGAGGACGTGGTTGAACGTTCCGCTGGCGCCGATGGCGAGCACGCCGCCGCCCAGCGTGAGGACGATCGTCCGAACGTCAAGCGCCGGGCCGGCGGCCAGCGCCATCCCGGCGGAGGCGACTAGGCACAGCAGCCACATCAGCCGGGGTTTCATCAGCCGGAAGTAGGCGCCGACGGTCGCCCGGAGGCGGGCGAGCGGGCCGTCCGGCCGGCCGGGGGTCGGCGGGGCCTCATTAGAGCCGGAGTCTGAATCGGTACTCGGTGTCGGTTCCCCTGTCGCGGTCGCGTCGGGATCGGGACCGGGACCGGGGTCGGGGTCGGGGTCGCCGGGGGACGCCGCGGCCGACTCGCTGCCGGTCTCGGCTTCGAGTTGCCAGGCCAGCGCGAGCGCGAGGCTCGCGAAGATCGTCATCCCGACGGCGAGGTGCGCTCCCGAGAGGAGCGCCGGCGCGCCGGTCAGCGCGACGAACGCTCCCAGTCCGCCCTGAAGCGGGTAGACGGCGCCGGCGAACAGTAACGCGGCGCGCACCCGTCGGGCGGCGCTATCGCGGACGCCGACGGCGGCGGTGACGAGTCCGAGGAGGCCGACCGCGACCGCGAGGAGGCGGTGGCCCAGCGCGAGCGCCACGTCGGGGTCGGAGGCCGGCCCCTCGCAGAGCGGCCAGGCCCCGCAGGCGGCGACCGCGTCGGCCAGGGCTGTCGTGGCTCCGAGAACCACGAGCAGGTAGACGCCGAGGACGGTGGCCGCGAGCAGCGACGTGAACGACGGGGTCCGTGACACGGCTGGTATTAAATGGGGGACGTCCGCACTTAGACCCCCCGCTTTCCGCACCGTCGGCCCGCAGTCAGCAGGTATTTACGTCGCACATTCGAATCTCGATCTATGAGACAGGCGCGGAGGATTGCGGCCGCTCTCGCCGGATTCTTGGCGTTCGCCGCCATCGTCGAGCCGGCGGCCGCCCAGACGTCGATCAACGAGGAGCTGATCTGGGGCCTGAACAACAAACTGCTGTACGTCGCGGTCCCGATCACCGTCCTCGTCGAGGGCATCCTCATCTACACGATCTGGGAGTACCGCAACAACGACGAACCGCAGCCCACCCGCGAGAACCGCCGCCTGGAGATCACCTGGACGGTCGCGACGGCCATCATCCTGCTTTTCGTCGGCGTCGCCTCCTACCAGGTGCTCGGGAGCGCGTTCATCGGCGGCGCGACCGCCTCCGGCGCACAGGAGAACGTCGAGGGCCTCTCCCAGGACTACGACGAGGGCGCCCAGGCGCCGGCCGAGGAGAACGCCGTCCAGATCGAGGTAGTCAGCCAGAAGTACTTCTGGCAGTTCAACCACATGGAGGCCGACGGTGAGCTCACCGAGTCAGACACACTGGTGATGCCAGCCAACACGACGGTCTACCTCTACGTCACGTCGACCGACTGGCTCCACGCCTTCCACGCGCCCGACCTCGCGCTGAAGCAGGACGCCTTCCCCGGCGAGTACCACACGATCAAGACCGAGGTCTACGAGCAGGGGACCTACCAGCTCTACTGCGCGGAGTACTGCGGGGTCGGCCACTCCGGCATGCTCGGCACCATCGAAGTGGTCAGTCAGGAGGAATACCAGCAGTACCTCGAGGAGAACGCCGACAGCGGTAGCGGGGGCGGCAACGCGAGCGGTAACTCGTCCGGCAACGCGTCGGGTAACGCCAGCGCCGCCCTGGCGGCGTCGCCGGCCTGATCGCTCGCGGCACCCGACTCTCTCCCTCTTTCCGGTCCACGGCGCCACGAAACGCGAAAGCGTGAGGCTCGACCCCGCGCTCCTCGCCCGCGCGTCGCCTCCTCTCGACCTCAGTCCCGCCTGAGTCGCTCGCAGTCGCCGCTGCGCACCGCGACCCGCTCCCCGTCGTCAGTCTCGACGAGCAACTCGCCGCCCTCACCGACGTCGCGGGCGCGCCCGACGATCCGCGGGGCGTCGCCGCGCCGGCGGACCCGGCCCCGCTCTCCGAGGGTCGCGGCGGCCGCTCGCCAGTCCGCCAGCAGGTCGGCGAACCCGGCCTCGCTCTCGGCGGCCGCCGCCCGCGCGAGGAGGCGGTCGTGGTACTCCGCGGCGACCGCCGTCGGATCCACAGACCCGACCTCCGCGCGCATCGTCGTCACCCCGTCGACGTCGAGGCGCTCGGGGTCGAGGTCGGCGTTGATGCCGGCCCCGACGACGACGAACTGTAACTCGCCGGGACCGCCCTCGTCCCCGCCGAGGGCCTCGCCGACGGACTTACCGGCGACCGGTACCTCGTCGATCACCCGCTCGACGAGGACCCCCGCGAGCTTCCGCGGACCGTCGCCGTCGTCGGGGACGACGACGTCGTTCGGCCACTTCAACTCGGCGTCGACGCCGAACGACCGGACCGCGTCGAGGGCTGCCAGCCCGCCGGCGACCGTCAGCCGGCCGGCACGCTCGGCGTCCAGCGCGGGTCGCAGGAGCGTGCTCGACCAGACGCCGCCGGGGGGCGCCTGCCAGTCGTCGCCGGTGCGCCCGACGGCGGCGGTCAGCGACTCGGCGACGGCGAACGTGCCGTGAGGAGCGCCGTCGAACCCCCGGCGCCGCACCCGGTCGGTCGTGTTCGGCACCGCTCGGTAGACCCGGACGGGGGCGTCGACCGCGTCCGAGAGGCGTCGCTCGTCCATGGCGGCCGTCGTTCGCCGGCCGGGATCAGGTTTCCGGGTCCGCGGTCGCCGCGGCGGCGCCGGCGCCCGCGCCCCGGCGGAGCGAGAGCCGTCGCGGACACCGGCAGGGGGAGTCCGCTCGTCGGGGCGGACCGACGGCCCTGTTCCCGGAGCGACCGCCGTGCTTGGGACAAAGGGCGTCGGAGGGAGGAGAGGCGGGCGGATCGCCCGCGCCCTGTCAGAAGAAGCTGATCGCCGCGCCGACGTACAGGACGACGACGAGGAAGATCCAGATGGCGTCGACGAAGTGCCAGTACATCGAGACCGTCGACACCGAGGTGTGCCGCTCGGGGGAGTACTGGCCGTACAGCGCCCGGACGAACACGATCATGATCAGCACAGCCCCGAGGCTGACGTGCAGCCCGTGCAGGCCGGTCAGCCCGTAGAACGCAGAGCCGTACACCCCCTCGGTGAGGGTGAAGCCCTCGTGGACGATGAACTCGTAGTACTCGTAGACCTGGCCGCCGATGAACACCACGCCGAGCACGAGCGTCGCGGCCAGCAGGCCCAGGAACCGCTTGCGGTTCCCGCTCAGCAGCGCGACGTGGGCGTAGTGGAGCGTGAACGAACTCGCGATCAGGATCGCGGTGTTGATCAACACCAGCGAACCGAGCAGGTGGGGGAGTTCGGCCCCGCTGGGCGGCCACGTGCCGACCCGGATGAAGAAGTAGTAGACGAACCCCGCGCCGAAGGTGGCCACCTCGGTCCCGAGGAACAGTATCATCGCCATCCGGAGACCGCTCCCGCTGTGCTCGGCCGCCTCTCCCTCCCAGAAGTTGACGATGAACGCGTGGTACAGCCAGCCGTAGAGACCGGCGAGGAAGATCACCGTCGAGCCGACGAAGACGGCCGGTCCGATCGTCGAGTTGACGAGCGCGTCGTCCCCGATACCGATGAGGAACAGCGCGGCACCGACGTAGAAGCCGGCGGCGCCGATGGCGGTGACGAAGGGCCACCAGCTCGCCTCGCCGAACCCCTGGGGCCAGTCATCCACGGCGGGCAGGTGATGGCCGCCGTGGCCGTGTTCGTCGCTTTCTTCAGTCGCCATAGTGGCGCTTGTAATCCGGGAGGCAAAAACCCGCCGAAACGCGCGGGGAACGGAAGGTACACTTGCGCCGTCGCCCTACCGCCGGGCATGGATCGGACGGCCGCTCGTCGGCGCCGACGCCGACGCCGGCGCTGGCGAGCGCTCGCGTTCGCGTGGGGCCTGCGCGCGACCGCGGCCCTCGCCGTGTTCGCGCTGGCGGTCGGTCCGGCGCTCGCCCACGGCGGTACGCTCCGGGGCGAGCGCCAGGAGCTCGCGATCCCGCAGTGGCTGTTCCTGCTCACCGGGGGCGGGGTGGTCGGCGCCTCCTTCCTGCTGGCGAGTTTCGTCACCGACCGAGCCTTCGTCCGGTCGGCCCACCGCGTACGCCGCGCCCTCGCGTTCCCGCCTCTCGGGATCCTGCGGCGGATCGGACGGGCAGTCGGCGTCGTCGGCCTGCTGGCGGTGATCGCGGTGGGGTTGGTCGGGCCGACGGCCCCGCTGCGGAACCTGGCCGTGCTCGTCGTCTGGGCGGGCTGGTGGGCCGGATACGTCATGACGACGTACCTGGTGGGGAACACGTGGCCGGCGATCAACCCCTGGCGGACCGTCGCCGAGGGGCTTCCGTCTCTGGAGCGGTCCCTGCCCGCGCGGTGGGGGAGTTGGCCCGCGGTCGGGGGGCTGCTCGCGCTGGTCTGGCTGGAGGTGGTGAGCCCGCTGGCCGACGACCCCCGCCTGCTGGCCGGGGTCGTCCTCGCGTACACCGCGGTCACCCTCGGAGGGGCCGTCGCCGTCGGCCCCGACGCCTGGTTCGACCGCGTCGACCCCGTCGCCCGCGTCTTCCGGTGGTACGGCCGCGTCGCACCCCTCCGCTACCGCGACGGCCGCCTCACGCTCCGGGCGCCCGGCTCCGGACTGACCGGCGCCGAGGACCTCGTGGGCCGGCCGGGGGACGTGGCGTTCGTCGTCGCCCTGCTCTGGGTGACCACCTACGACGGCCTGGTGGGGACGCCGGCCTGGCGGGACGTCGCGGCCCCGCTCGTGGCGGCGGGCGTCCCCCCGGTGGTGCTGTACCCCCTCGCGCTGGTCGCCGGCTTCGTGGTCTTCCTCGGCGCCTACCGGCTCGCGGCCGCCCACGGCCGGCAGTACGCGGAGTCGTACCTCGCCGGCGGGACTGTCGCCCGCCGCTTCGCCCCGTCGCTTCTGGCCATCGCGGCCGGCTACCACCTCGCGCACTACCTGGGCTACTTCCTCTCGCTGCTGCCGGTGCTCGGCGGCGCTCTGATCGCGCCGCTCGGACCGTCGTCGCCGGTCTACCTCGCGCTCCCGAGGTGGTTCGGCGGACTGGAACTGGCCTTCGTCCTCCTGGGGCACCTGCTGGCGATCTGGGTGGCTCACGCCACCGCCTACGACCTCTTCCCGGGCCGGATGCAGGCCATCCGCAGCCAGTATCCGCTGACCGCGGTCATGATCTTCTACACGATGACCAGCCTCCTGATCGTCTCCCAGCCGGCCATCGCGCCGCCGTTCCTCGGATGAGTCCGGACACGAGCGCCCGAACCACACCATGACGACCCAGCCTCCGACCCCGACCACGACGTCGACACCGACGGACGCCGACCGCGACGGCGGTCGCGGCCTCGAGACCGACCCCGCGCCCGACGACCTGCCCGGGGAGCCGCCCCACGCCTGCGCGTACTGCGAGCGGCCGTTCGCCCGCGAGGAGTGGCTGGCGCTCCACCGGGGCCTCGAGCACGCCGACCGGCTCT
The DNA here is from genome assembly GCA_003021975.1 of Halobacteriales archaeon QS_5_70_17. Classification (GTDB taxonomy): domain Archaea; phylum Halobacteriota; class Halobacteria; order Halobacteriales; family Haloarculaceae; genus Halomarina. Next base: position 27,829 of record PXRR01000019.1, read on the forward strand.
CGGACCGCGAGCGGGCGGCCTACGAGCGCGCCCTCGAGAGCGAGGAGGCCGACCTGCGGATGTTCCGCCTGCAGGCGATCGCGGTGCTGATCGCGATCTACTTCGGCTTCCTCATCGTCTACGCGTTCGTCGCCTAGAGCGCCAGGAACAGGGCGTAAGGGACGAGAAAGAGGACGACCGTCATCGCGGCCAGGATCAGCAGGTAGCTCGCGACGGTGCTGGCGGCGGTCCGAAACGACGGGTGGTCGAACGCCGAGCGATCCATACCCCGGGATCGCAACGCCGGCTCAAAGATCTGTCGCCGTGAGGGCGAGCGTGGACGGTGACGGCGCTGGACCCGGTCGCGGGCTACACACGTTTCCCCGACGGCGCTCCGAGGTACGATGGTTGCCACAGTCCCCGATCAGTCGCCGGCGAACGACGCCGCACGGACACCGACTTCGTCGCCCCGTTCCGCGGAGCAGTCGGCTGGCTCGACGCCGACGAGCCGACCCACCGGGGCGCGCTGTGGGGGCTCGCGATCACCGGACTGGCGGCCGCGACGGTCGCCGTCGCCGGGACCGTCCGGGGCAGTGCGCCGGCCGTCGCCCTGCCGCTGGTGTAGGCGTCCGTCGGCTGGCAGACCGGCCGGCTCCCGGCGGCCGACCGCGAGCGGTTCGCCGGCCTGCTGTTCGCCGTCGGCGCGACGGCGCTGCTCGCCGCCACCGCCTACCGCGCCGCGCGCTCCCTGCAGACGGCAGCACTGTTCGAGGCGGTCCGGTTCACGCTGCCCGTAGTGATCGCGGCCGCCTTCCTCGTCGCGACGAGGAGGGGGCCGCACTCGTCGTGTCGGCCGCCCTCGCCGTCGCCGACTACTACAGCGGGCCGAGCGCCCCGGGAGAGATCGCCGAGCGCGCGCTGGAGGCGCCGTCCCCGAGGAGACGGGCCCGTGGCTCCGAGCACGCCACGGTTTAGTGCGGTCCGATCCCGGCCCCCCGTCAGTCCACGATGTCGCCGATGCGTCGGGGTTCGCCGGTGAGGGTCGGCTGCTCCTCGATCAGTTTGAGCACCTCGTGGTCGGTCACGTCGGGGTAGGGCTTCTGGACGGCGTCCTCGATCAGTTTCTTCTCCAGGCGGAACTCGGTTCCCTCGTAGACGACGTCGACCCCGGACTCGTCGAAGGAGAGCACAGTCATACCGACGCTAGCCCGCACGCGAGTAAAAGCGTACAGAATCGCGATCTCCCTGCGTCAGACGCACGTCAGACGATCGCACGGGGTTTAATACGGCCCGCGGCAACTGCCACCCGTGTCGATCCGCTCGGACCCGCTTGAACGACTCGCCATCCCCGACGGTACCACCGTGGAGGAACACGACCTCGTGACCGCCGGCGACGTCATCGTCGGCGGCCAGAGCACCGTCGAGTTCGGCGTCCGCGGGCGGACGGTCGTCGGCGGCGAACGGGTCTCCTTCGGCGGCGACATCGAGGCCGAGGCCGACTGCCGCCTGGACATGTGGAGCGAGGTCGCGGGCAACGTCCTCGTCGGCGAGGACGCCTACATCGGCGAGCGCACCCACATCGGCGGCCAGTTGATGGTCTCGGGCGACCTGGACATCGGCGACGACGTCGACATCGACGAGGGGTTCGAGGCCAACGGTTGGATCGTCATCCGCAACCCCATGCCCACGGTCGTGTTCTTCTTCGTCTACCTCTCGCATCTCCTCCGGGTCGGCGAGGAGGAGACCGCCCGCGACCACGCCGAGCAACTGCTCGGCGGCGGCGCGGACGAGGGAGACGCAGGTGGAGGCGACGACAGCGACGGCGACGAAAGCGAAGCGGAGGGCGAGAGCGACAGCGGGGGAGACGACGACCCCGACCCGCTGATCATCCCGCGCGGCTCCAGCGTCTCTGACGACGCCTGGCGGGTCTCCAAGCCCGCGACGATCGGCGACGACTGCCGGATCCACGGCAACGTCCGCGCGGAGTCCCTGGAGGTCGGCGAGGACAACAACGTCTTCGGCAGCCTCCGGGCGCGCGGGGACATCACCGTCGGCGAGGGCACGCGGATCCACGGCGACGTCACCACGCGCCGGGGCACCGTCCGCATCGCTCCCGGCGCCGAGATCCTGGGCGACGTGGCCTGCGAGGACCTCTCGCTGCACAACGACGCCGCCGTCGACGGGACGATCCGCGCCCGCGGCGAGATGTCCATCGCGAAGGAGTTCATTCGGGAGGCGGAGTAGCGATCAGGCGGAATAGCCGGGGCGATCAAAACGCTATTTAGTAGCGGTCGTTCGGAACGTCAGAAGAGGAACGGCGTTTCAGCAGGTCCCCGTCCCGTCGTCGCTCGAATCGAGGCCGAGTGCGGCGGCGACGTCAAGTAGTCCGCTGCCCTGCTCGTTGTCTCCGAGGCTGATGTCCTCAGCAGTTGATTTCAACTGATCGCGTGTCTCGATATTCGAATAGCCATCTGCCATCAGTTGTGCGCCCGCGCCGGAGACATGCGGACAGTGCCCCGGCGCGTGGTGACGTCGCCGTGGATCCGCGTGCCCTCGCCGACGGTGATGTCCCCGCGCGCCCGGAGGCTGC